>CAZHHU010000020.1:20966-33485 GCA_964532215.1 uncultured Geminicoccaceae bacterium | reverse complement strand
TGGAGGAGATCGTCGAGCAGGCGAGTTGCGCCGAATCGCAGGTGGTCGGGGGTGATCCAGGCCGCGCCCATGACCTCCTCGACGAGGCGGAGATAGGGTGCGGCATCGGCAAGCTGGCGCAGGCCGCCTGCGAGCTTCAGACCGACCCGGCCGTCCGCTTCCTGGATGACGGCAAGAAGCAGCGCCGCCGCTTCGAGCGTCGCACCCGGCTCGCGGCGGCCGGTCGAGGTCTTGAGGAAATCGGCACCCCCCATGACCGCGGCCCGTGCCACCGCGGTGATGGTTGCAGGCGTCTCGAGCAGGCCGGTCTCGAGAATCGCCTTGAGCGCAACCTCCGGCCCCGCCGCCTCGCGGCAGAGGCGCAGCAGCTCCCCGGTCAGCTCCACATCCCCCGCCCGCGCCGCCTCGAGCGGCACCACGACATCGACCTCCTGCGCACCGCGCGCAGCCGCATGGCGGACCTCGGCCGCCGCCGCACGCAGATCCTCGCCGCCGTCGGGAAAGTTCGCCACCGTCGCAAGCCGCACCCCGGAGCCGGCGAGCAGCGCGGCCGCATGTTCGAGATGACCGGGCGGGATGCAGACCGCAGCGGTGTGGTACCGCTTCGCCCGCATGCAGAGCCGTTCGATTTCCTGGGCGGTTTCGTCGCCGCGCAGCGAAGTGAGGTCGAGAAGGTGGAGAATGCGACGGGCGGCGGTCGCATCGCCCGCAAAGCCGCGCACCCGCTCGAGCGCGGCGAAAGGGTCCACGGTCACGACGGCACCTCGCTACGGATCGGCCGCAGCCACGCTAGACCCGGGGCTCGTTGCGGGCAACCCGGGCCGGCGCCGCTATCCCTCGAGTTTCCTGCGGAGCAGCTCCTGGACGAGCTGCGGATTGGCCTGGCCGCGGGTCGCCTTCATCACCTGACCGACGAACCAGCCGATGACCTTCGGGTTCTTGCGGTAGGTTTCCACCTGCTTCGGATGTTCCGCGATGACCCGTTCCACCACGGGCTCGAGCGCGGCGGTGTCGGTCACCTGCCGGAGGCCGTGGCGTTCGACCACGGTGTCCGGATCCTCGCCGCTCTCGAACATGATGGCGAAGGCCTTCTTCGCGAGCGGGCCCGAAAGCGTGCCCTCGTTGAGGAGATCGAGCAGGCGCCCGAGCTGTTCGGGTTTGACCGGCGAGCGGGTGATGTCCAGCCCCGCCCGGTTGAGGGCACCGAACAGCTCGGTGATGACCCAGTTCGCGACCTGCTTGGCATCGCGTCCCCGTGCGGCAGCCTCGAACCAGTCCGCCACCTCCCGCTCGGCCACGAGCACTCCGGCGTCATAGGCGGAAAGTCCGTACTCGCGCACGAAGCGTTCCTTCTTCTCGTCGGGAAGTTCGGGAAGGGTGCGGCGGATGCGCTCGATGAACTCCTCCGAAAGCTCGAGCGGCAGCAGATCCGGATCGGGAAAGTAGCGGTAGTCGTGTGCCTCCTCCTTGGTGCGCATCGAGCGCGTGACGCCGCGGGCGGCATCGAACAGCCGCGTCTCCTGCTCCACCACCCCGCCGGATTCGAGGATCTCCACCTGGCGCCGCGCCTCGTATTCGATCGCCCGGGCGATGAAGCGCATGGAATTGACGTTCTTGATCTCGGTCCGGGTACCGAGCTCGGTGGAGCCCGCGCGCCTCACCGAGACGTTGGCATCACAGCGCAGCGATCCCTGTTCCATGTTGCCGTCGCAGGTGCCGAGATAGCGCAGGATCGAGCGCAGCTTCTTCATGTAGGCGACGGCTTCCTCGGGCGAGCGGATGTCGGGCTCGGAGACGATCTCCATGAGCGCGACGCCCGAACGGTTGAGGTCGATCAGCGTCTCCTCGGGCAGGACGTCGTGCAGCGACTTGCCCGCATCCATCTCGAGGTGGAGCCGGGTGATGCCGATCTCCTTCGTGCGTCCGTCGGAGAGTTCGATGGTGATCCTGCCCCTGCCGACGATCGGATGCTGATACTGGCTGATCTGATAGCCGTTGGGGAGATCGGGATAGAAGTAGTTCTTGCGCTCGAACACCGAGAAGCGGTTGATCTCGGCGCGAAGACCCAGCCCCGAGCGCACCGCCTGCTCGACGCAGAAGATGTTGATGACGGGAAGCATGCCGGGCATGCCCGCGTCGATGGGGGACACCTGGGTGTTGGGCTCGCCGCCGAATTCGGTCGAGGCTCCGGAGAACAGCTTGGCCTTCGAGATCACCTGGGCGTGGACCTCGAGGCCGCAGACGATTTCCCACTTTCCCGTCTCGCCCTCGATCAGGTAGCTCATCGGCCCTCTCCGAGCCCGTGCGGCAGCATGTCGAAGCCGGCGGCCTCCTCGATCGCGCGGCCGACCCGCAGCACCGTCGCCTCGTCCCAGGCGCGGGCGATGACCTGCAGTCCCAGCGGAAGCTCCTCCCGGGACAGGCCCGCCGGCACGGAAATGGCGGGAAGGCCGGCGAGCGAGGCCGGAACCGTGAACACGTCATTGAGGTACATGGCCACCGGGTCGTCCTGTTTTTCCCCGAGCCGGAAGGCGGCGGACGGTGCGGTGGGGGTGAGGATGGCATCGACGCGCGCGAAGGCCTGCTCGAAGTCCTCGCGGATCCTGCGCCGCACCTTGAGCGCCTTGAGATAGTAGGCGTCGTAGTAGCCGGCCGAGAGGGCATAGGTGCCGATGAGGATGCGCCGGCGCACCTCCCGGCCGAACCCCTCGCCACGGGTGCGCTCGTAGGTGTCGGTGAGATCCCGGCCCTCGACCCGCAGGCCGAAGCGCATGCCGTCGTAACGGGCGAGGTTGGAGGAGGCTTCGGCCGGCGCGATGATGTAGTAGGTGGGGAGGGCGTATCTCGTGTGCGGCAGGGAGATCTCGACGATCTCGGCGCCGCCGTCGCGAAGCCACTCGGCGCCCTTCTGCCAGATGTGCTCGATTTCCTCGGGCATCCCCTCCACGCGATACTCGCGCGGCACGCCGATGCGGAGACCGCGCACATCCGGCGACAGCGCGCCGCTCCAGTCGGGGACGGGCACCTTGCCGCTCGTGCTGTCCGCCGGGTCGAACCCGGCCATCGCCTGCAGGAGCAGGGCGCAGTCCTCCACGCTCCGCGCCATCGGTCCCGCCTGGTCGAGCGAGCTCGCGAACGCCACGATGCCGAAGCGCGAGCAGCGGCCGTAGGTGGGCTTCAGCCCGACGATGCCGCAGAAGCTCGCGGGCTGACGGATCGAGCCGCCGGTATCGGTGCCGGTCGCGCCGAGGCACAGCCGTGCGGCGACCGCCGCCGCCGAGCCACCGGAGCTTCCCCCGGGAACGCGGGGAATGTTCTCCCCCGGGCGCGTCCAGGGGTTCTTCACCGG
The DNA here is from genome assembly GCA_964532215.1 of uncultured Geminicoccaceae bacterium. GTDB lineage: Bacteria > Pseudomonadota > Alphaproteobacteria > Geminicoccales > Geminicoccaceae > HRBIN39. Next base: position 30,136 of record CAZHHU010000020.1, on the reverse strand, counting down.
CCCGAAATGGGAAGTGACGTTCGCCGAGCCCATGGCGAACTCGTCGAGGTTCGTCTTGCCGAGACACACCGCGCCCGCTTCCCAGAGCTTGCGGGTGACCGTCGACTCGTAGGGAGGTATGAAATCGTCGAGGATGCGCGATGCCGCCGTGGTCCGGACGTCCCTGGTGCAGAACAGATCCTTGATCGCGAGCGGAATGCCTTCGAGCAGGCGGGCCTCGCCGCGCAGCAGGCGGGCCTCGCAAGCGGCCGCCATCTGCTGCGCCCGCTCGGGGGTCTCGGTGATGAAGGCGTTGAGATCGCGCGCCTTCTCGATCGCGCGGATATGGGCCTCGGCAAGCTCGCGCGGCGAGATCTCCTTCGCCTTGAGGCGCCTGCGGGCTTCCGCCAGGGAGAGTGCGGTGAGCTCCTGCACGGCCGTCATTCCACGACCTTGGGGACGACGAAGTAGCCGTCGTGGACCTTGGGCGCATTGCGCAGAATCGCCTCGCGGCAGCCGCCGTCGGTCACGACATCTTCCCGGAAGTGTTCCTCGATGTCCACGACCTTCCGCAGTGGCGCGACGTTCTCGGTATCCACCTCCTGGAGCTGATCGATCCACTCGAGGATCTTGGCGAGCTCGCCCGTGAGACCGTCGAGTTCCTCTTCGGGTACGCGGATGCGGGCGAGATGGGCGATCCGCGCGACCGTTTCCCTGTCGAGCGCCATGAGTGCCCCGCCTCTGCTTTCGGAATGCGAATGCCGGCTGACGACGGGAAGTTAGTGCAGCCCGCTCCGCCGCACAACGGCCAGGCCGCCCGCGAGGCTTCAGCGTTTCCCTCCGCGCCCGCCTCCCGCACCTTCGCTGCCCGCATCGCGCGCCGCTTCCGCCAGCGTCTCGAAGCGGCCCCCGTAGAAGATCAGCGGCGGCGCCTCGCGGCAGGCCATCTCGTCGACGCGGCCGAGGAAGAGCAGGTGGTCACCGGCTTCCACCACCCGTTCGACGGTGGCGATGATCTGGCCGAGCGCACCGGCGATCACGGGAAGGCCCGCCCGCTCCTCGAACGGGATCTCGAGATCGTCCCGCGGCCGGCCGGCGAAATGGAGCGCGAGATCACGCATGTCCTCGCGCAGGATGCTCACGGCGAACCGTCCCGCGGTGGGAAGCAGGCGCGCCATGCGGGCCTCGCGCGCGATCGAGACGAGCACGAGCGGTGGCTCGAGCGAGACGGACATGAAGGCATTCGCCGTCATGCCGTGAACGAGGTGGTCGAGCCTCGTGGTCACGATCGTCACACCGGTGCCGAAGCGGGCGCAGGTGCGGCGGAAGAGCTCCGGATCGACCCCCCGGCCGACGCGGTCGGTCATGGACATCTCCGTATCACGGCCTCGTAGATAGGCGCATCGCCGCCCGAGAGCGAGACGACGATCGCCCGGCGCGCCGGTCGTCTCGGGCCCTGCGGGCACGGCTGGAAGCCGGCACGGCCCGCGACCATCTCTCGGGCGTGTGCGGTCGGGAGGAATGTGCATGTCGGGAGCCTGCGCCGCGCTGTTCATCTCCCACGGAGCGCCCACGCTTGCAGTGGACGACACGCCCGCGCACCGCTTTCTCCTGGATCTCGGCCAGAGGCTCGAGCCGCCGCGGGCGATCCTCTGCATTTCCGCCCACTGGGAGACCGTCGAGCCGACCCTCGGCGGCGCGGTGCGTCCCGAGACGATTCACGATTTCCGGGGCTTTCCCGCCGCCCTCTATCGCCTCCGCTATCCTGCACCCGGAGATCCCGCGCTCGCGCGCGAGATTGCGGAGCTCCTCTCGGGCCAGGGCTTCGAAGCCCGCATCGACGACAGCCGCGGCCTCGACCACGGCGTCTGGGTGCCGCTGAGCCTCCTGTTCCCTGAGGCCCGGATCCCCGTCGTGCCGCTTTCGGTGCAGCCGGCACGCGGTCCGGCGCATCATCTCGCCCTCGGGCGCGCACTGCGGCCGCTGGCGCAGCGCGGTGTGCTGATCGTCGCAAGCGGCGCGCTCACGCACAATCTCGCCGAGGTGCTGCCGCGCATCGGCGCTGGCCCTGCAGCGCGGTTCGCGCCACCGGCGGCGTGGGCGCAGCGCTTCTGCGCCTGGGTCGAGGAGGTGCTCGGCCGGGGCGATCTCGAGGCGCTGGCCGGGTATCGCGCCCGGGCGCCGCATGCGGCCCGCGCCCACCCCACCGAAGAGCATCTCCTGCCGCTCATGGTCGCAGCGGCGGCGGGCGGGGGATACGGACGGAAGCTTCACGAGAGCTACGAGTACGGCTCGCTCGCGATGAGCATCTACGCCTTCGCAGCGGCCGGACAGGAAGCCGGCAGCTGACGGCGCCCGGGGACCCGGGCGAGCCTGCGCCCCAGCTTCAGCGATCCGCGGCTTCCATGATCCGCTCGCCACGCGCCCGTCGCTCGGCCCGCTCGCGGAGGATGCGGTCGAGCCAGCCCACTTCCATCTCGGGCACCGAGGAGAGCAGGAGTTCGGTGTAGGGGTGGTGCGGGGGGCTCAGAACCTCCGATTTGGCCCCCTGCTCGACGATGCGGCCTTCGAGCATGACCACGATGTCGTCGGCGATCGCCCTCACGGTGGCGAGATCGTGGGTGATGAAGAGATACGCCACCCCCGTCGTCGCCTGGAGATCGAGCAGGAGTCGCAGTACCGCATCTGCGACCTGAACGTCCAGCGCGCTCGTGACCTCGTCGCAGATGATGACATCGGGCTCGGCGGCGAGCGCGCGGGCGATGCAGACGCGCTGTTTCTGGCCGCCGGAAAGCTCACCCGGAAGGCGATCGGCGAAGGAAGCGGGCAGCTCCACGGCGGCGAGCAGCTCCTCGACCCGGGCACGGCGCCGCGGCCCGTCGAGACCGAAATAGAAGGTGAGCGGGCGCCCCACGATTTCCTCGATCTTCTGCCGCGGATTCAGCGCCACGTCGGGCATCTGATAGATGAGCTGGATGCGCCGCAGTTCGTCGCGGCTGCGCTGCCGCAGGGCCGCAGCCAGCTTCTCGCCCATGAGCCGCACCTCGCCCCGCCTTGGCGGCAGCAGGCCGGTGATGACGCGGGCGAGGGTCGACTTGCCGGAGCCGGATTCGCCCACCACCGCGGTCGTCCGCCCGCGGTGGAGGCGCAGCCAGATGTCGTGCAGCACCGGTACCGCCCCGTAGGCTGCATCGACGCCGCGGACCTCGAGCAGCGGTTCGGCATCGGGCTCGAGCGGACGCTCCGGCTTCACCACCCGGCGCACGTTCACAAGCGCGCGCGTGTAGGGCTCGCGCGGCTGCTTGAGGATCCGCTCGGTGGGCCCCTCTTCGACCTCAACTCCGTCCTTGAGCACGAGGATGCGATCCGCGAGCTGAGCGACGAGGGCAAGATCGTGGGTGATGTAGATGGCGGCGAGCCGCTCGCTTGCGATCGCCGCCTTGATCGCGGCGAGCACCTCGATCTGGGTCGTCACGTCGAGGGCCGTGGTGGGCTCGTCGAAGACGACGAGATCGGGCCTCGGCACCATGGCCATCACCGTCATCGCCCGCTGCAGCTGGCCGCCCGAGACCTGATGAGGATAGCGCCGCCCGAAGTTCTCGGGGTCGGGGAGGCGAAGCTTCTCATACAGCCGTCGCGCCTCGGCGCGCGCCTCGGCGGCGCTCATGATGCCGTGCTGGACGGCGGATTCGATGATCTGATCCTCGAGCCTGTGGGCGGGATCGAAGGCCGCAGCCGCGCTCTGCGCCACGTAGGTGACGCGGGCACCGCGGAGCTGCCGCAGCTTCTCATATGGCGCCCCGAACAGCTCCTCGCCGTTGAGGCGGATCGACCCCCGCGCGAGTCTGCAGCCGTGGCGGGCATAGCCGAGCGAGGCGAGGCCGATCGTCGACTTGCCGGCACCGGATTCACCGATGAGTCCGAGCACCCTGGAGCGCTCGAGACGCAGGGAGACGCCGCGGACGATCGGCTGCCAGCCCCCCTCTTCGCTGCGCCCCTCGATGACGAGGTCCCGGATCTCCAGCAGCAGCGTCATGCTTCACCCTCTGCGTGGCCGCGAAGTCCGCTCGAGTTGCCAGTCGACGACGAGATTGACGCCGATCGTAAGGATCGCGATCGCCGCTGCGGGAATGAGCGGAACGGAAAGGCCGAAGCTGATGGCGTTGGCGTTGTCGCGCACCATGCCGCCCCAGTCGGCGGCCGGCGGCTGGATGCCGAGACCCAGAAAGGAGAGGGAACTCAGGAACAGGAAGGCGAAGCAGAAGCGCAGGCCGAATTCGGCCACGAGCGGCGGCAGCGTGTTGGGCAGCACCTCGCGGAACACGATCCATCCAAGTCTCTCACCCCGCAGTCGTGCGACCTCGACGAAGTCCATGACCACCACGTCCATGGCCACCGCCCGCGCGAGGCGGAAGACGCGGGTCGAATCGAGCACGGCGATGACGAGCACGAGGATCACGATCGACGGTGGCAGCACCGCGAGCACGACGAGGGCGAAGATCAGGGTCGGGATCGCCATGAGGGTATCGATGGTGCGCGAAAGCACCATGTCGATCCAGCCGCCGAGGACCGCCGCGAGATAGCCCAGACTCATGCCGAGCGCGAAGGAGAGGCAGGTGGCGGCGAGCGCGACTCCGATCGTGCGTGTTGCGCCCCACAGCAGGCGGCTCAGGAGATCGCGCCCGAGATTGTCCGTCCCCAGGGGATGGGCCCAGGAGAAGGGTTCCCAGACGTCGCCGACGATCTCCGATTCCCCGTACGGGGCGAGGAAGGGACCGAGCAGGGCCATGAGCGCGTAGACCGCGACGATCGCAAAACCCAGCGCTGCGCTCGGACGTAGCCGCATCGCTCACCTCGGATGGCGCAGGCGGGGATTGGCGAGAATCGAGAGGATGTCGGCGGTGAGGTTGAGGAGCACATAGGTGGCCGCGAAGAGCATGCCGCAGGCCTGCACCACCGGTACGTCCCGCTTCGCCACGGCATCCACCATGAGCTGTCCGAGGCCGGGGTAGACGAACACGACCTCCACCACGACGACGCCGACCACGAGATAGGCGAGATTGATGACGACCACGTTGATGATCGGGGCAAGCGCATTGGGCAGCGCATGGCGGAGGATGATGCGCGTGCGCGAGAGCCCCTTGAGCTCCGCCATCTCGATGTAGGGACTCCCCATGACGTTGATGATCGCCGCCCGGGTCATGCGCATCATGTGGGCGACGACCACGAGCGTCAGGGTGGCCACCGGAAGCGCGACGGCGTGCAGCTTGTCGGCGAGCGCCATGCCCGGATAGACGCTCGCGAGCGAGGGGGCCCAGAACAGCTTCACCGCGAAGACGAGGATGAGAATGTAGCCGATGAAGAATTCGGGCATCGAGATGGAGGCGAGGGTGACGACCGAGATCGCCTTGTCGAGAAGCCGCTCGCGGAAGCGCGCCGCCAGCACCCCGAGGGTGAGCGCGATCGGGACCGCGACGACGGCCGCCGTGGTGGCGAGGAAGAGCGTGTTCTCGAGCCGGCCGGCGATGAGTTCGCCGATGGGCATGCCATTTGCGAGCGAGCGGCCGAGATCGCCGTGGAGGAAGCCCGAAAGCCAGTCGAGATAGCGGACCCAGGCCGGGCGATCGAGGCCGAGATCGCGGCGGATCGCGGCCACCGCCTCGGGCGTCGCCGACTGGCCGAGGATCGCCTCGGCCACGTCGCCGGGCAGGATCTCGGTCCCCGCGAAGATGAGGACCGAGACGACGAGGAGCGTGCCCGCGCCCAGCAGCAGGCGCTGGGCGACGAGCCTCGCGAGCGGATGCACGGGATCAGATGTCCGTGAAGTACAGCTGCTCCGCGACCCGCAGTCCGGTGAGCACGGGCACGGCGACGAAACCGTCGACATTGTCCCGCGCACCGAACAGGTAGTCGTTGAACATGGGGATCACCGCGCCGCCGTCCTCCCAGATCATGCGCTGGGCCTCGGCGTAGAGCTCGCGTCGCTTGGCCACGTCGAGCTCGCCGCGGGCCCTGTCGAGCAGGGCGTCGAACTCCGGCCGCTTCCAGAAGGTCTCGTTCCAGGCGGCATCGGAGCGGTAGGCGACGGACAGCATGAGATCGGCGGTCGGCCGCCCGCCCCAGTAGGAGCCATAGAAGGACTTCTTCATCCACACGTCGGACCAGTAGCCGTCGTCGGGCTCGCGCACGATCTCGAGCGTGATGCCCGCCTTGGCGAGATGCTCCCGGTAGAGCTGGGCGGCATCGACGGCGCCCGGGAAGGCGGCATTCGCGATGTGCAGGGTCAGAGGGCCGGAATGGCCCGACTTCTCGAAGTGGAACTTCGCCCTGTCGGGATCATACTGGCGCTGCTCGAGATCCTTCGCGAACATCGGGTCGAAGCTCGGGATCGGATGGTCGTTGCCGAGCCGGCCGAAGCCGCGCAGGATCTTGTCGATGAGATCCTGGCGATCGATGCCCCATTTGAGCGCGAGACGCAGGTGCACGTTGTCGAACGGCGGCGTGTCGCAGCGCATCGCGAACAGGTAGTGGCCGGCGCTCGGCACGTCGATGACCCGCACTCCGGGCGCCCGCTCGAGCAGCTTCACCGTCTTCGGATCGAGGCGGTTGACGAAATGCACCTGCCCCGTCTGCAGGGCGCTCTGGCGTGCGTTCTGGTCGTTGATGGCGAGCGTTTCCACCGAATCCGCCCAGCCGCGCCCCTCCTTCCAGTAGTTCGGATTGCGCACCGCCAGCGTGCGCACGCCCGGCTCGAAGCTCTCGATGGTGTAGGGGCCGGTTCCGATCGGCCTGGTGAAGTCCGAGCCCGCGGGGACGATGAGCAGGTGGTAGTCGGAGATCACGTAGGGCAGATCGGCATAGGGGCCGGTGAGCTCGAAGGTGACCTCATACTTGTCCGTGGCCTTGATGTCCGCGATGACCGTCAGATAGCCCTTGGCCCCCGATTTCGACTCCTCACCGCGGTGGTGGTTGATGGAGTAGACGACGTCTTCGGCGGTCATCTCCTTGCCGTTGTGGAAGGTGATGCCGCGCCGGAGCTTGAACACCCAGGTGCGGGCGTCCTTGGACGCCTCCCAGCTCTCGGCGAGCTCGGGAATGGCGTTGACCTCCTCGTCGAGCTCGACGAGGCAGTTGCCCCACTGATAGCCGACGGTCTGGATGTAGGTCGCGGTGTAGGTGGCGGGATCGAGGCTGTCCGTGGCCGCTGCGCCGTCGAGGCCCAGCTTGAGGTGGCCGCCGCGCTTGGGTTCGGCCGCCCGGGCCGGGGTCCAGAGCCAGGGCGAGGCTGCCGCCGAGAGGCCGAGTGCTGCGCTGCTGCCCAGAAAGCGCCGGCGTCCCAGTTTCAGAAATGCCTCCGCCGAGCGGGAATCGCGTTCTCGTTTCATCCTCACCTCCTCACGTTCTCCCTGTCCCGCCTTCCCGGGCCGGGCCTCCGGTGCCGAGTTTGACCGAGAAGCGCCGAGGGATCAACGCCGGCCTCCCGTGCCCGCGCGGCGAGCGCCATATCCTTTGACCGCACCGCGCGAGCGCGCGATCATGAAGACGGCCGCCGCAACGACCCGACGGAGAGCCTCGGGTGTCCCTCGAAACCTTTCTCGATCCCGGACTCGCGAGGACCGTCCGCAACTGGCGCGAGTGGCTGCTGTTCGAGCGCCGGCTCGCGCCGGGCACGCTCCGCGCCTACGTCCGCGATCTCACCGACTTCCTCGGCTTCCTCGCCCGTCACCTGGGCGGCCCGGTGTCGCGTCCGGTCCTCGAGAAGCTCGAGGTGGCTGATTTCCGGGCCTGGCTCGCGGACCGTCACCGCCGCGGCCTCGAGCGCAGCTACACGATGCGGGCGGCGGCGGCGGTGCGCGGCTTCTTCCGCTTTCTCGACCGGCGCGAGGGGCTTCACAATCCCGCACTCCAGGCCCTGCGCACGCCACCCGTGCGTCGTCCGCTGCCGCGGCCGCTCTCGATCCAGCAGGCGCTCGAGCTGACCGACGCGATGCGGCCCAGAGCCGGCGATGCGTCCTGGACGCTGCGGCGCGACTTCGCCGTGCTGCTCCTGCTCTACGGCTGCGGCCTGCGAATCGGCGAGGCGCTCGGGCTGGATCGCGGGGATATCGGCCCCGATCCGCGCCGGCTCGCGAGCCTCAGGGTGCGCGGAAAGGGGGGGCGCGTGCGCGAGCTCCCGCTGCTGCCGCAGGTGAAGGAGGCGCTCGCAGCTTACCTGGATGCCTGTCCGTTCGCGCTCACCGCCTCCGATCCGCTCTTCGTCGGCGTGCGCGGGCGGCGCCTCGGACCCGATCCGGTAAGGCGGCGCATCCGCGAGCTGCGCGGCCGCCTCGGCCTTCCCGATACCGCGACGCCGCACGCGCTGCGACACAGCTTCGCCACCCATCTCCTCGCTGCCGGCGCCGATCTGCGTTCGATCCAGGAGCTTCTCGGACACGCGAGCCTGTCGACGACCCAGCGCTACACCGCGGTCGATACCGCGCGCCTGCTGGAAGCCTACGAGCGTTATCACCCGCGGGCGCGGTGACCGTCCCCGCCTGCACGGTGTCTAGTGGAGCAGCTTCTCGGGGATGTGGCCATGGACGAGGACGGCCACGGGAAGCCGGCGGGGACCGAGCTCCATGAGCGCCGACTGCACCCCGAGCACGCGGTAGCCGGATGGCGTGCGCACGAGGAGCGGCGAGCCGGAATCGCCGTAGGTGGCATCGCAGTCGTGCACGAGGAGCACGCCGCCGAAGGCCCGTGCCAGGAGGTGGCACCGCCGCACCCGCATCGGCAGATGGGGCCGATCGCGACTGTAGCCGATGCGGGTGAGGACGAGATCGCGCAGGCGGAGCGCCTCGAGCCCTTCATCGAATACGGGCAGGGGCGTGATCTCGACGATCGGCCGGGCGAGCCGGAGCACGGCCCAGTCGTCCTCGACGCGGGTGGGACGGCCGCGCGCGTCGAAGCGCAGCTCCGGGCTCGTGACCACCTCCGCCGCCACCGCACGACCCATGTGGCGGCCGCGCCGGTAGCCGGCGAGGAAGTGGAGATCGAAGGGAAAGACGAAGCGCCCTGCGGCTGCGTCCCAGACACAGTGGGCGGCCGTGAGCACGCGGGCGGAAGCGATCAGCACGCCGGTACAGAAGTTGCCGTCGCGGCGCTCGATCCTTCCCACCGCGAACCATCGCGCATCGCCGGCATCCAGCACC
>CAZHHU010000020.1:19381-20866 GCA_964532215.1 uncultured Geminicoccaceae bacterium | reverse complement strand
GTGTCCACTTCGCAGTTCCGCATGCAGGGCTCCGCGCCCACGGGCACGTCCGGGCGCGGGTCGGGGACGAAGCCGTCGCGGTTCGGCATCTCGATGGAGGCGAGATTGTCCTGGTTGATCTCCTCGTCGTAGTCGACGATGTCGTTGAGGTAGAGCACGTAGGCGGTGAGGGCGTAGACCTCTTCCGGGGTGAGGGATTTCGGCTCGGGGAAGGGCATCGCCCGCCAGATGTAGTCGAACAGCGTCGTGGCGTAGGGCCAGTAGCTGCCCACGGTCTTCTCCGGACGCCCCTCGGGCCACTGGTCGGTGAGGGTGTCGAAACCGCCCGCGAGCACCGGCCAGCGCCCCATGCCCTCGCCGAAATCGCCGTGGCACATGGCGCATTTCTCGAGGAAGATCGGCTCTCCCTTCTCGGCCGTGCCGCTGCCCGGAGGAAGCCCCATTCCATCCGGCCGCACGTCCTTGTCCCAGCCGGCGATCTGTTCCGGCGTCGGCACGGTGCCGAGGCCGAGATCCTCCGCCAGCGTCGGCGCGGAGAGGGCCGCGAGCGCGGCGGCGAAGATCAGTCTACGCATATTTGAGACGCACATTCTCGACCTCTCCGCTCGGCTTCACTTCCCACACCTGCTGGGCGTTGTTGTGATAGATCGACTCGACGCCCCGCACCTTCTGCAGCTGGTACATCGTCGGCTGCACGTAGCCGGTCTCGTCCATCGCCCGGCTCACGAGCAGCGCGGTCTCGCCGTTCCACCGCCACGCCATCTCGAAGCGGGTGAGACACTTCGGAAGCACGGGCTCGACGAGCTCCGCGGTCTGCCAGTTGCGGCCGCCGTCGGTGGATACGTCCACGCGCACGATCCTGCCCCGGCCGGACCAGGCGAGGCCGCGGATCGAGTAGTAGCCGGGACCGTTCAGGGGTTTCTCGGGACAGGGGAAGGTGATGACCGATTTCGCCTCCATCACCCAGGTGAACTGCCGGGCCGTGCCGTCGGGCATGAGATCGGTGTATTTCGAGGTCTCCTCGCGCGTGTGCCAGGGCATGTCCCCGACCTCGAGCCGTCGCAGCCACTTGATCCACATGTTCGCTTCGAAGCCGGGGACGATGAGGCGGATCGGATAGCCCTGCTCGGGTCTCAGCGCCTCGCCGTTCTGGGCATAGGCGACGAAGCAGTCGTCGAGAGCCTTGTCGAGGGGGATCGAGCGGGTCATGGCCGCGGCATCGGCGCCCTCGGCCAGCACCCAGGCCGCCTTGGGCTTGAGTCCGACCTGCTCGAACAGCACCCTGAGCGACACCCCCGTGTACTCGCAGCAGTGCACCATGCCATGGGTGAACTGGACACCATTGAGCTGGGCGTTGCGCCATTCCATGCCCGAATTCGCGGCGCACTCGCAGAAGTGGAAGCGGCTCACCGAGGGCATCCGCCTGAGATCCTCGACGGTGAACATGAGCGGCTTCTCGACGAGCCCGTGGATGATGAGCCGGTG
>CAZHHU010000020.1:7836-19281 GCA_964532215.1 uncultured Geminicoccaceae bacterium | reverse complement strand
CCTCGACGGTGAACATGAGCGGCTTCTCGACGAGCCCGTGGATGATGAGCCGGTGGGCATGGGGGTCGACCTCGGCGCGGCCGCCGTGATGACGCTCGAAGCAGAGGCCGTTCGGGGTCACGAAGCCGTGCAGATCCTGGAGCGGCGTGAAGTTCACCGTGCTCTCCGCGGAGGCGGTGAGCCAGGGCACCCAGCGGCGCTTGACATGCTTCTCGTAGATGCTGGGCAGTCCGTAACCGCGGTCGTCGACCCCGGGCCCGAGCATCCGCGCCCACTCGGGTTCCTGCGGCGGCAGGTTGTCCGTCATCTCCCCGGCATGGGCGGCGCGGAACAGCCCCAGCCCGCCGGCCGCAGCGGCACCGCCCGTCGCCATCCCCTGGAGAAAGCGACGGCGGAGCAGTCTGCCGCCACCCGGCAAACGATCCTTGTGCGCGCTCATGATCCCCCCTTGGTCGCGCGATGGTGCAACGCCGATGGCCCGGTGGCCATTCTGCGGCCTTGGTTCAGCAACACATCATATTCGCATTCCCACATGTAGCAAGCGCGCAGCGCAGGGTGCGACGCTTCAGCCCAGCGTCTCCAGAAGAAACTCCTCGAAGGTCGCGTTCTCGTAAGCCTTCTCGCGCACGTAGCGGAACATCGCGAGAAAGTGTTCCGGCTTGTAGTAGCCTGCGATGCGCGCGACCTCGATCTCGCGTCCCGCCCGTCCGCCGACGGCGTCCAGGCTTTCCGGGAAGAACTGGATCGTCGGGGTGAACCGCACCCGGTACTTGCGCGCCAGCGCGCGCTCCTCGAGCTCTTCGCCGTCGAAGTCCGTGACCACCCGCGAGCCCAGGAGGTTGAGCTGGAGGATGGCGAAGTTCCTGCGCACATAGTCGCAGATCTCAGGATCCGCGAAGTTGACGAGATGAGTCTCGCGGCAGTACGGGCAGCCCTTGAGCTCCCAGAGCACGGCGAAGCGCTTGCCCTCCGCCGCCGCCTCCTCGAGATCCTCGGGGAGGATGAGAAAACTTTCGAGAAACCAGGGCTGATGATAAAGCCCATCATCGCCCAGGGTGGCGTGGCAGGCTTCCGCCTGCGCGCGCGCGGTGAAGGGCAGAAGCGGCAGTGAGACCGCAAGCCCGAGCAGCGGGCGACGGGCGATACGAGCGGCCATGATTTGTCCTCCTTCGACGTTCGTGCTGCAGCGGCGCCATATATATGAGCACAGTTCGATGTACCGGCCAACACACGGCCACGGGAGATGGGCCGGGATGGGCTCGGGTTGCGAGCCCTCGCGGGGCCGGCTAGGCTCGCTTCGCCGGTGGAACCGGCGCCGCCAGTGGCGGTGACGAGAGGGAGGTGGGATGATGAAAGGCACGGTTCTCGCGGCCGCCTGTGCGGTCGGGCTTGTCGCCGGTACGGCTCTGGCCGCCGAGAAGTGGGACATGCCGATGGCCTATGCCGACGGCAATTTTCACACCCAGAACGGCAAAGCCTTTGCCGAATGCGTGAAGATCGGCAGTCGCGGCGAGCTCGAGATCGTCGTCCACGGCGGGGGCTCGCTGTTCAAGGGCAACGAGATCAAGCGCGCGGTCCAGACCGGGCAGGTGCCCATCGGCGAGCGGCTGTTGTCCGCGCATCAGAACGAGAACCCGGTCTTCGGCTACGATTCGATTCCGTTCCTCGCGACTTCCTACGAGGATTCGGAGAAGCTCTGGAAGGCGGCGCGCCCGGTGATCGAGAAGGTGCTCGAGGAGCAGGGTCTCGTGCTCCTCTATTCGGTGCCCTGGCCGCCTCAGGGGCTCTACACCAAGAAGGCGATCGAATCCGCCGACGACATGAAGGGCGTCAAGTTCCGCGCCTACAACGCGGCGACGGCGCGGCTCGCCGAGCTCATGGGGGCGCAGCCGGTGCAGATCGAGGCGGCCGAGCTCGCCCAGGCGCTCGCCACCGGCGTGGCCGAGAGCTTCATCTCCTCGGGCGCCACCGGCTACGACCGCAAGGTCTGGGACTACGGCATCGAGTATTTCTACAACGTGCAGGCCTGGCTCCCGCGCAACTACGTGTTCGTGAACAAGCAGGCCTGGGACGGTCTCAGCGAGGAAGCCCGCGCGGGTCTCAGGGCCTGTGCGTACATGGCCGAGCTCTCGGGCACGAAGTGGTCGCAGGTGTATGCGAGCTGGACGCTCGAGCAGCTCGCGGCCAACGGCATCACCGTCGCACCGCCCGGCGACCGACTGCGCGCCGACTTCGAGCGGATCGGCGAGATCATGACCGAAGAATGGCTCGAGGCGGCGGGTGAGCCCGGTCGTCAGATCATCGAGGCCTACAAGGCCATGAAGTAGGCATCGGGGCGGCATCGCGCCGCCCCTCCCTTCTCCTTTCTGCGGCGCATGGGGATGAAGGCGTCACCGAAGGGGCTGCTGTCGCCCTTCTACGAGCTCTGCGGCGGGCTCGCCGCCCTGTCCCTCGTCGCCATGCTGTTCGTGATCCTCGCCCAGATCGGGACGCGGTGGCTCGGCCTCACCTTCCCGGGGGCTCCCAACTATGCCGGCTACTGCATGGCCACCGCATCCTTTCTCGCCCTTGCCTACGCGCTCGAGCATCGCGCCCACATCCGCGTCAATCTCCTGCTCTCCCGGCTTCGCGGGCGCGCACGGTGGATCGCCGAGATCTGGTGTCTGCTCGTGGGCGGCGGGCTCGCCTGGTACTTCGCCTTCTATGCCGTGAGGGCGGTGCGCGTCTCCTGGCTCATCCATGATGTCAGCCAGGGACAGGACGCGACCCCGCTCTGGATCCCGCAGCTCGCCATGGCCTTCGGCACCCTCGTGCTCGCCGTGGCCTTCACGGACCACCTGCTGCGGGTGCTCCGCGCGGGCACGGTCGAGGAGGAGGCCGCGCCGCCTCCCGAATGATCATGGACAGCTTCTGGCTCACCGTCGTCTTCCTCTTCACCCTGTTCCTTCTTCTGGGCAGCGGGGTGTGGGTCGCGCTCGCGCTCCTCGGGGTCGCGCTCGTGGGCATGGAGCTGTTCACGATCCGCCCCGCCGGCGACGCCATGATCACCACCATCTGGACCACGGCCTCCTCCTGGGCGCTCACCGCGCTGCCGCTCTTCATCTGGATGGGCGAGATCCTCTTCCGCACGCGGCTTTCCGAGGACATGTTCCGCGGTCTCGCACCCTGGATGGCGCGTCTGCCGGGGCGGCTGCTCCACACCAACGTCGTCGGCTGCACCGTGTTCGCCGCGATTTCCGGATCCTCGGCGGCCACCGTGACCACCATCGGCAAGATGTCGATCCCCGAACTCAGAAAGCGCGGCTATCCCGAGCACATGATCGTCGGCACGCTGGCCGGTGCCGGCACCCTGGGGCTCATGATCCCGCCCTCGCTCATCCTCATCGTCTACGGGGTGACGATCAACGAGAGCATCTCGAGGCTCTTCATCGCCGGCATCCTGCCCGGTCTCACCCTGGCGGCCCTGTTCATGGGCTATGTCGCCCTGTGGTCGCTGTGGAACCGCGACCGCATCCCGCAGGAGCCGGTCCTCCCCCTTCGCGAGCGGCTGCGGCGGGCCCGTCATCTCCTTCCCGTCTTCGGCCTCATCCTCGCGGTGCTCGGATCCATCTACTTCGGCTTCGCGACCGCGACCGAAGCCGCGAGCTTCGGCGTCGTCGGTGCGCTGCTCCTCGCCTGGGGACAGGGCTCGCTGAGCCGGGAGGCCTTCATGGAAAGCCTCATGGGCGCGGTGCGCACTTCGGCGATGATCGCCTTCATCCTCATGGGCGCGGCCTTCCTCGCGCTGGCGATGGGCTTCACCGGGCTGCCGCGCGCGCTCGCCGAATGGATCGCCTCGCTCGAGCTTTCCCCCACCGCGCTGATCGCCGCGCTCACCCTCTTCTACGTCGTCCTCGGCTGCTTTCTCGACGGCATCAGCGCCGTGGTGCTGACCATCGCGGTCGTCGAGCCCATGATCCGGAGCGCCGGCATCGACACCATCTGGTTCGGCATCTTCATCGTCGTGGTGGTGGAGACGGCCCAGATCACCCCGCCCATCGGCTTCAACCTGTTCGTGCTCCAGGGCATGACCGGCCATGACATCGGCTACATCGCCCGCGTGTCGCTGCCCTTCTTCGCGCTCATGGTGACGATGGTGGCGATCCTCGTCGCCTTTCCCGAGCTCGCCACCTGGCTGCCGCAGACCATGCGCGAGCTGCGCTGAAGCGGGCGCCCGGCGTCCGCCCGTCTGCGCGCGGACCGTGTCGAGATATCCGAGGGGCTGCGGGCGAACGCTTCCCTGCGGAAGGTTCACCCCTTGACGGCGCCGAGGGTGAGACCGCGCACGATGTAGCGCTGCGCGAGGAGCGCGAGGAGCACCGGCGGTACCATGGCGATGAGCGAACGCACGGCCACGAACCAGAACTGCACGCCGCGGGTGTCGACGCCGCCCGCGATGTGGACGGGCAGGGTGGCCGCGCTCTTGATGGTCAGGATGACGGCGAAGAGGTATTCGTTCCAGGCGAAGGAGAACATGATGAGCGCACTCGCCGCCACCGCGGGCGCCGCGAGCGGCAGGGCGACGCGGAAGAAGGCCCCGAAATGGGAGGCGCCATCGACGAGCGCCGCCTCCTCGAGTTCGACGGGCAGATCGTAGAAGGTCTGGCGGCAGATGACGACCACGAAGGGCAGCACGAAGGTGGCCGAGACGAGGGTGAGGGCGAGACGGGTGTCCAGCAGATCGAGGGCCGAGAACATGATGAAGAAGGGCACCGCGGTCGCCACCGGCGGCAGCACCCGCTGCGAGAGGAACCAGATGGTGAGGTCCTTGTTGGGCGGGATGAAGAAGCGGAAGCGGGCCAGCGCGTAGGCTGCCGGCAGTCCGAGGGCGAGGGCGATGGCCATCGCGGAGAAGGAGATCACGCTGCTGTTCACGAGCGCCTGATAGGCTTCCGGCGTGCTGAGCTCGAAGCGCCAGTTGTCGAGGGTGGGGGTGAAGTGGATGAAGGGGATGCCGAGCCCCGCCACGGTGAAGGTCTCGATGGGACGCCGCAGACTGTTGGAGATCGCCCAGTAGAAGGGAAAGAAGAAGAACAGCGCCACGATCACCGCGACCAGGGACCAGAGGGTATCGCGCAGGCTTCCGCGCCGCCTGGACCTGCGCTCTGCGGCGGTTGCGGAGAGGGGGGAGGTGAGCGCCTGCGGTCTGGCCATGGGGGCCTCACTCGTAGACCCGCCTGAGCCGGCGGAAGAAGAGCATGACCACGGCCATCACCACCACCAGGAGCATGAAGGCGAGGGCCGAGGCGTAGCCGAAGTCGTTCATCTTGAAGCCCTTGTTGAAGGCCAGATAGCTGTAGCTCTGGGTGGCGATGCCAGGACCGCCCTTGGTGAGCGTGGCCACGATGTCGAACAGTTTCACCGCCTCTGCGAAGCGCAGCAGCAGGATGATGACGATCACCGGCATGATCATCGGCAGCACCACATGCCGCCAGATCTGCCACTCCGAATCGGTATCGAGCCGCGCGCTCTCGAGAAGCTCGTCCGGCACCCCCTGGAGTGCCGCGAGCAGCACGAGGAAACAGAACGGCGTCCACTGCCAGATGTCCACGAGCATCACCGAGACCAGCGCCCAGTCCGGATCGGACAGCCAGGGGATGCCGGTCCAGTCGAGCGGGCCGCCGAGCTCGTAGAAGATGGTGAAGAAGAGATAGCCCACCGCCACTGGCGTGGCGAAGATGGGCAGGATCATGACCGAGCGCAGAAACGGCTTGGCGAGGATGTGGCGGTTGAACAGCCAGGCGAGCGCGAGGCCGAGCGCGAGCTCCACCGAGACCGCACCGACGACGAACAGCGCCGTCACCTTCACCGCCTCCCGCACTTCCTCGTCCTGGAATGCGCGCAGATAGTTCGCGAAGCCGTTCCAGATGTAGTCGGTGCGGAGTTCGCGCAGGACGCGCGTCTTCATCCGCGGCTTGCCGTCCGGGCGCAGCACCGGCCTGCCCTCGGCATCGAGCACGGGAACCCGCTCCCGCTTCACGATCACGACCTTGCGCTCGACGTCGTGGAAGCTGAGGAAGAGCCCGTAGCCGAGCGGAAAGACGGTGAAGCCCAGTACCCACAGCGCCGCCGGCAGGAGAAAGAGGTATTTGATCCGACCCGACCAGCGGATCATGCGCGAACTCCGCCTGCGCTCCGGGGCGCATGGGCCGGGGCGACCGCCCGCACGGCTGCCGCGGGCGGTCGCACGCCGGTCACGAGGTCAGCCCTCGAAGCCGATGGCTTCCTGGTACTGCTTGAGGATCTTCTCGCGGCCGAGGCGGTTCGTGATCTCCTCCCAGGCCCTGGCGGTATCGTCCAGCGCCTGCTGCGGTGTCTTCTCACCCGCCATCGCCGCGGACAGGTTCTTGTCCATGATGTCCCAGTATTCGGGCGTGCCCTGGATGCGCAGGTAGGTGAGGATGTTGTCGGCCGTGAAGTTGTCGTAGTAGGCCTTGAGATAGTCCTGCACGTCCTGCGGATCCCAGCCCGCCTTCACGTAATCCTCGAGCTTGGCCTCGCCCACGGGCTCGAGGAACTGGTAGGTGAAGCCGGGATCGACGCCGGTCCAGCCATTGTTCGCGTTCCAGATGGAGACGGGCTTGATCGCCATCAGCGCGAGGAAGGAGTAGGCGGCTTCCGGATTCTCGGAGAAGGCCGAGATCACGCCGTGCCAGGAGCCGCCGGTGGTGTTGCCGATGCGGATCGGCTGGTCCGTCTCCACCCACTTCTGATTCTCGTGATCCCAGTAGCGGGTCGAGCCGGGAAGCATGACCGCGCCGCACTTGCCCTTGATCTTGCTGCGCGAGGTATCCTGACACAGCGAGCCGACATCCCCCCAGCTGAAGACGAAGATCGACTTGCCGCGCAGGAAGTAGTCCCAGGCCTCGCCCAGCGACCAGCCGACCTGCGCCGCCGGGCCGGTCTTGGCGAGCTCGATGAGGAATTCGAGCGCCGCCACATGACCCGGGCTGTTGATGAGCGGCTTCATCGTCACCGGATCGAACCAGTACACCCGGTGATAGCGGTCGAGCTTGTCCCCCGGGGTGATGGCGAAGGCGGCGGACAGCGACTGGAAGTGGTAGTGGCCCTGCTCGCCCACCTTGAGATGGAGCACGATCCCCGAATCGGGATCGGGATCGTTGTCATCCCAGTTCTTGCCGTTGAAGAAGCGGGCGATGTCGAGCACCTGCTGCCAGGTCGTGGGCGGTACCGGGAGGTCGTAGCCGACCTCCTTCTTGAACTCTTCCCGCCAGCGGGGATCGGTGAGGATGTCGCGGCGGTAGTAGAGCACCTGGCCGTCGGCGTCGTTGAGCACGCCGTAGCCCACCCCCTTCCAGGTGTAGAGGGTGCGCAGCGACGGCGGCATGGAGTCCTAGCTCCACTTCGGGAAGTCGCCGCTCGCCATGAAGTCGTCGATGGGCACGATGTAGTTGCCGGCGATGAGATCGCCGTAGAAGAACGCGGCGACGATGATGGCGTCATAGAGGCCCGTGCCCTGCCGCAGGTCGAGCATCATCTTGGCGTAGAGGTCGGTGATGGGCACGAGGGCGACGTTGAGCTTGCCGCCGGAGAGCTCCTCCCAGACCGGCCGGAAGGCCATGATCGGGCCCGAGATTCCTCCCTTGGGGCCGGAATCGAGCGTGAGGATCGTGATCTCGGTGCCCTCGAAGGGCTTCTGGTCGGGTCCGAAGAGGGCGCCCAGCTCCTCGCGCGAGGTCTCGATCACCGCATTGTCGTAATCCGGCCCGAGCTTGAGGAGCACGCTTCCATCGTCGCGCCACTCCACGTACTGCCCGGCGAGCGCCGGCGCGGCTGCGAGACTCGTGGCAAGAAGAAGAGCGCCCGTCGTGCGCCTGAGGACGGACATCGTTCAGCCTCCCATCGGTATCATCCGGTCGGCCTCGGCCGACGCGGGCATTATGCGTGTTCGAATGAAGAGCTCAAGGGCGGTCGTGGGCCGCGCCGGCGGGGCCGTGCTCAGATCTCTTCGAAGTCGATGGTGATGCGATCCGCGGCTGCCGGGCGGAAGCGTTCGTCGGCAAACCGCTTGTGATCCGGATCTTCGCGGTAGCTCGCGATGACCCCGGCGCCGGCAAAGCGGATCAGCCAGCAGTAGCGGTAACGATCGGCCCCCTCCACGCGCCGGCCCACGAAGACGCGACGCACGCCGGCGACCCGGGCGAGCACCTGCCGGCCCTCGCGCATGAGCGCGAGCGCCTCCTCCTCGGGGAGGTCCGTGTTGAATTCGATCACATGCTCCACCTCACGCCAGGGGCGACACTCGGCCAGTACGGAATCGGCCCTTCCGGCCGAGCCGAAGAGATCGATCGCCCGCTCCACCTCACGGCGAATCGCCTCGCGCACTCCGGCGGTGGCCTCGATCCAGGACGGCCGCGCCTGTCCGGCGACATTCTCCGCCAGGCGGGCCGCCGCCGCATCCGCGAGGGCGGTGAAATAGTTGATCTTCGCCACCCCGTGCCGGGTGAGGGCGCGGTACTGCTCGGCAGGAAGTCCGGTACCGCCGTGGATCACGAGCGGCCGCGCGAGGCGGCGGTCGATGGCCTCGAGGCGGGCGAAATCGATGCGCGGCTCGCCGCGAAGGCGCCCGTGCACGGTGCCGATGGAAACCGCGAGGAAATCGACGCCGGTCGCGGCCACATAGCGCTCCGCCTCCTCCGGTGCGGTGTAGCGCAGGGGCTCGGGGTGCTTCGCCGCATCCACCCCTTCCACCCCGGGCACGTAGCCGAGCTCACCCTCGACGGGTACACCGCAGCGCTGCGCGAGCGCCACGACCGCGCGGGTGCGGGCGACATTGTCCTCGAAGGGCAGGTGCGAGGCGTCCACCATGACGCCGTTGCAGCCCATGGCGATGGCCCGCCGGGCACTCTCCAGGCTGTGGCCGTGGTCGAGGTGGATGGCGACCGGCACACGCGCGCGCCGCGCGGCGCAGACGCAGGCGGCGAGCGCGAGTTCGACGTCGAACAGCTCGAAATGCGATTCGGCGACGCTCAGGATCACGGGCGCCCTGCGGCTTTCGGCGGCCTCGAGGATCGCCTCCAGAAACGCGAGCCCGACGAGGTCGAAGGCGCCCACCGCATAACGGTGCCGATAGGCGTGGGCGAGCATGTCTCCCATGTGGACGAGCGGCATGCCTGCGTGTCCCTCCGGTTGCGCGCCACGGCACGGGGCCGCGCGATTGGCATCCGGGGCGGCTCTGCTATAGTCCGCCGAGCCCTCCGCTGTCACGCTCGGAGGGCCGCCTCGGGTCCCCATGCACAAGGGCCATCCCATGATCGGCAAGCTTCTGAAGATACTCGTCACCATTGTCGTCCTCGTGGTTCTTCTCGCCGCCGGGCTGCTGTTCCTCGCACCGGCCTCCTGGCTCAAGGCGGGGGTGGAGCGTCTCGCCCCGCTAGCCCTCGGCCGCGAACTCCGGATCGAAGGGGCGTTCGAGCTGCGGCGCTGGCCGCCCTTCGCCCTCGTCGCCGAGGATGTCCGACTCGCCAATCCGGCCTGGGCCGAGGCGCCGGAGATGGCGAGGATCGGCCGCCTCGAGCTGGATTGGGACGGTCTTGCCCTGTTCGAAGGGCGGATCCTGCTCGCGCGGCTGCGCCTGGTCGAGCCGACGCTGTGGCTGGAGCGGGATGCCTCGGGCCGCGCGAACTGGACCTTCGCCGCCGGCGAGGAGGAGAGGCGCCGGGGACCTGAGGCGGACGAAGGCCAGGGAGCGCCGCCCCTCGAGCTCGTCGTCGGCCGGGTCGAGATCGAGAATGGACGGGTGATGCTGCGCGATCGCGAGCGCGGAATCGCGCGCGACTTTTCCGACATCCGCCTCGAGGTTGCGCCTGCGCAGGAGCCCGGCTTCTACACCATCGCCGCCGAAGCCACCGCCGGCGGCGAGAAGGCGGCGATCGAGGGACGTCTCGTCGACCCCCGCAAGCTGCTGCGCGGGGCGCGTGGTCCCGTGGACCTGAGGCTGCGCATGCCCGGCGGCGGCCTGAGCTGGTCCGGCGTCGTCGCCTATGGTGAGGAGATCGGCATCGACGGGACGCTCGATGTCGCGCTCGACGAGCCGCGGGCGCTGTTCGACTGGCTCGGGATCACGGTCGCTCTTCCCCAGAGGGCACTGCGCACGGTGGTGCTCAGAAGCCGCATCGCCGGAGCTCCCGATGCGCTCCGCTTCGAGGACCTCGAGGCCGCCATCGACGACATCCGCGGACAGGGCGCTCTGGAGCTCGCCCGCACGGGCATTCGACCGAAGCTCTCCGGCCGCCTCGAGCTGTCGCAGCTCGACCTCGACCCCTACTTCCCGGCAGCCGAAGAACAGCCGCAGCCCGAACAGGCGCCGGCCCCGGAGGAGGCCGCAGGCTGGCCCGAGGAGCCGCTTCCGCCGGTACCCATGCTTCCCTTCGATCTCGACCTCGAGCTCCGGTTTGCCGGGGTGAAGGCGCGCGGGGTCGTGCTGGGCGAGGGCGAGGCGCGGATCGCGGCGGCGGACGGCAGGGCGGAACTTACGGTGCGCCGGCTCGCGCTCTATGACGGCAACCTCAGGGGACGGCTGCAGCTTGCCACCTCCTCGGCGCCCGACCTCGCGCTCGCGCTCGAGGCGGAGCGCCTGCAGCTTCTTCCCCTGCTCGAGGCGTTCGCGGACCTGGGCGTCCTCGAGGGACGGGGGGATGTTGCGGCGGACCTCACGGCACAGGGCAGCTCCGTCGCCGAGCTCGTGCGCAGTCTCTCCGGAGAACTCCGTTTCGTGGCCCGGGATGGGGCCATCAATGGGGTGAACATCGCGGCCACCCTGCGCCAGATCCTCACCCTCGGCGCGGAAGGCGCGGGGGCGCCGAAGCGCACCGATTTCGCCGAGCTTTCCGCGAGCTACGAGATCGAGCAGGGTGTGGCCCGCAACGACGACCTGTGGCTCGCAGCGCCCCTGCTGCGGGTTCGGGGATCGGGCGTCGTCGATCTGCCGCAGCGACGCATCCGCTACCGCCTCGAGCCCGAGATCGCGAGCACCCTCGAGGGACAGCAGGCGAGCGGCGAGCCGGTCTTCCAGGCGGGCGTGCCCATCGTCGTCGAGGGACCCTGGGCCGAGCCCGACTGGCGCTTCGAGATCGGTGGCAGGCTCACCGAGGCGATCGGTGATCCGGGCCAGCTCGGCGATCTGCTCGCGAAGCTCGAACAGGATCCCGCCATGCTGCGGTCGCTCCTCGGCACGGCGGGGCGTCTCGTGCCGGAGGGGGTGCGCGGACTCGTGCCGCTTCCCGGGCTGGCGCCCGAGCCTACGCCACCCGTCGAGGCTCCCGAGCTTCCTGCCGCAGGTGTGCCCAAGCAGCTCCTGCCCGGAGGGGAGGGCGGGGCGCAGGGCGAGCCGGATGAGCGGCCGCCCGAGCCCGTGCGCAGACTGCTCAAGGGACTGATCGGGCG
>CAZHHU010000020.1:6620-7736 GCA_964532215.1 uncultured Geminicoccaceae bacterium | reverse complement strand
CGGATGAGCGGCCGCCCGAGCCCGTGCGCAGACTGCTCAAGGGACTGATCGGGCGCTGAAGGTGGAGGGCGCATGTCCGTCGTCGACCTCAGAAGCGATACGGTGACGAAACCCACCCTGGAGATGCGCCGGGCGATGGCCGAGGCGGAGGTGGGCGACGACGTCTATGGGGAGGATCCCACGGTCCGGGCCCTCGAGGAGAAGGTCGCGGAACTCCTCGGCCAGGAGGCCGCGCTCTTCATGCCCTCGGGGACGATGGCCAATCAGGTCGCGATCCGCACCCACAGCGAGCCCGGCGACGAGATCATCTGCGATGCCCGCGCCCACATCCTCCTCTACGAACGGGCCGCACCCGCGGCGATCGCGGGCGTGCTCGCGCGCACCATCGACACCCCGCGCGGGATCTTCGACGCCGAGGCGGTGCGGGCGCGCATGCGCGGCCCGATCCCGGGCATGCCCGCGGGTCTGTTCCCGCCCACCAGGCTCGTGTGCCTCGAAAACACGCACAATGCGGGCGGAGGATCGGTGTGGCCGCTGGACCTGTTCGTCGAGGTGACGGACCGGGCGCGGTCGGCGGGTCTCGCCGTCCATCTCGACGGCGCGCGGCTGTGGAACGCCGCCATCGCCGCTGGCGTTGCGGAACGCCGCTACGGCGAACGCTGCGATAGCGTCGCCGTATGCTTCTCCAAGGGGCTCGGTGCACCCGTGGGCTCGGCGCTTGCGGGGAGTCGGGCGTTCATCGACCGTGCGCGGCGCTTTCGCGGCATGATGGGCGGCGCCATGCGTCAGGCCGGCATCCTCGCGGCGGCGGCGCTGTATGCGCTCGAACACCATCGCCAGCGGCTCGCCGAGGACCACGCCCTTGCCCGTCGGCTCGCGGAAGGTCTCGCGGAGCTTCCGGGCGTCGACATCGACCCGGCGAGCGTCGAGACGAACATCGTCTATTTCCGCACCACCCGGATCGATGCGTCGAGCTTCGCCGCAGGCGCGGCGGCAGAGGGCGTGCGCGTGCTCGCGACGGGGCCGGACAGCATCCGCTGCCTGACCCATCTCGATGTCGATCGCGCCGGCATCGAACGGGCGCTCTCGGTGTTCGCCCGCCTGCTTTCGCGCTGA
>CAZHHU010000020.1:0-6520 GCA_964532215.1 uncultured Geminicoccaceae bacterium | reverse complement strand
AGATCGCCCAACGCCCGGCGGGCCCGGAAGGTGAGGCGGCGCCGTGCGAGATGGACGGGACGATCGTGGCGGAGATGGCAGCGCTGGCACAGGGCGCGCAGGTTGGAAAGCGCGGAGTTGGCGGGGTCGTGATCGAGATGGGCGGCGGCGGTGAGGATCCAGCGCTCGCGCGCGGCGGCGAGCTCGACGAGGTCGGGCCAGGCGGCGCCGCGGCCGGCATCGTCGCGCCAGCAGCCCGCCTCTTCGTCGAACCATCGTCCGTCCGGCAGCTGAAGGATGCGGCGCCGGTGAGGGCGGCCGCAGGTCTCGCAGCGTCCCCGCGCCCGCTCGAAGCGCACGAGCCGGCTCAGGAGCGGCCAGTCGATCGGATAGAACCAGCGCAGATCGCGGCGGATCGGCATTCCCGCCCTCGCGTGATCGGCTTCTCATGCCGCTAGGCGAAATCGAGGCCGCGGACAAGAACCATCAACGCGGGGGCATTTCCGCGCGCCGGGCCGCGAGGCGACGCTCGATCGCGTCCCAGATGTCGGCCTCGAGCCGACAGCCCTCGAGGCGATCGATCTCCTGCAGCCCGGTGGGCGAGGTGACGTTGATCTCGGTGAGAAAGCCGCCGATGACGTCGATGCCCACGAAAACGAGACCGCGCGCTTCGAGCACGGGTCCGATGCGGGCGCAGATCTCGAGATCGCGGGGCGTGAGCGAGGTCTGCTGCGGCCTGCCACCGACGTGGAGATTGGCCCGCGCATCATCGGGCGGCGGAATGCGGTTCACCGCGCCCACCGGCCGCCCGTCCACGAGCACGATGCGCTTGTCACCCGCGCGCACGGCGGGGAGGTACTTCTGCACCATCAGCGGCTCGTTGAGATAGCTGCGCATGAACTCGTAGAGACTGTTGAGATTGACGTCCTCGGCGCGGATCAGGAACACGCCCGAGCCGCCTGCACCGTAGAGCGGCTTGACGACCACGTCGCCGTGCTCCCGCTTGAACGCCCTGATCTCCCTGAGGTCGTAGGTGATGAGGGTGGGCGGCATGAGGTCGTGGAATTCGGTGACGAAGAGCTTTTCGGGCGCGTTGCGCACCGAGGTCGGGTCGTTGACCACGAGCACCCGCGGCGGCAGCCGGTCGAGCAGATGGGTCGCCGAGATGTAGGCGAGGTTGAAGGGCGGGTCCTGACGCATGAGCACGACGTCGACGCTCGCGAGGTCGAGCCGCTCCTCTGCCCCCGCCTCGAAGTGCCGGCCGCGCTCGCGCCGGAAGCGGAAGGGGCGGGCGGTTGCGAACACACGGCCCTCGCGCCAGGACAGATCGAAGGGCGTGTAATGGTAGAGCGTGTAGCCGCGGCGCTGGGCCTCGAGGCCGAGGACGAAGGTGCTGTCGGTGTCGATGTTGATGGACTCGAGCGGATCCATCTGAATGGCGACGACCAGGCTCATCGCGCCCTCCTCTCCCGCGAGCCCGGCTTGTAGTCCTCGCGCCGTCACCTGTCCACGTGCGGCGCTATTCGAGATGGAGCGGCGCGTCGGGAAAGAAGGCGCGAAACGCGAAGGCGAAATCCACCGTGTAGACGACATCCTCGAGCCCGCCGTCGGCCGTCCGGCGCTGCACCGTGACGGTGCCGACATCCATGCCTTCTGCGACGAGCGGCGCATCGAGCGCCGAGGCCTGTCCGGGCTGCCAGCGGAGCACCAGGTCGCCGTGGCGGATCGTCCCCCGCCTTTTCAGCAATTCCAGGCTCCAGCCCTCCCTGCCGACCCGTACCACCCGGGCGAGCGGCGCGATCTCTTCGGGCAGTGGCCCGTCGTAGAGGAAGGGCGCAGCGGCGCGGTCGTAGCCGGCATAGGGATTCTGCCCGTAGGGGCGAAGCCTGGGATCGGTGGGAACGAGAACCCTGCCGTCCGGCACGCGTCTTCGAAAGCTCGCGAAGCTCTCGAGGCGCGAGGGGAGCATCTCCAGGCGCTGTCCCGTGAGGGCGCCGACGATGGCCTCACCCGTGAACTGCTGCCACCAGCTCTCGGTCTGGCGGTCGTACATCACGAGATCGGAATTGCGCAGCTTGCCTGTGGTGCCGAAATCGAGCACGCGTCCGCCGAGGCGGCGGTCGAACACGATGCCGGTATTGCAGAGAGGACAGAAGGTCACCGCGACGGGCACGCCGCCCACGACGTCGTTGACGATCTCGTGCCAGATGAGAATGCGCAGCGGATAGGCACGGACATCCTCGCCCACGGCGAAGGAGATGACCGGCTCACGACCGGCGAGCTCGACCTCCGACGCCGGGCGGAAGCGCGGCGCGTCGATGGCGGGGATCCCGTCCCTGGGCGGGCCGCCCGAACGGATCTCGCCGAGGTCCACGCTGTGGCGGCTGAAGTCGGTATGCGGCCATTCCCATTTCCAGGAGGGCGGCAGCGCCAGGGCCGGGGCGGTCACGAAGCAGAGAAGCAGGCCGGGGAGTGCGCGCATGACTTGTCTCGCGGGCGCTCGTGGACGATGTTGGTGCTGTAACTGACCCCACCGGTCGGGTCTGGGAGGGGCGGTCACGGCGAATTGAGCGCGGCGCTCGCCGGGTGGTGCCCGAGCGTCGGGCCGCGGGTCGAGAGGTGCCCATGCGCGTACTCGGAATCCTGCTCCTGCTTTCCATGGCGGCGGTGCTCGCGGTGCTGCTCACCGGGGTATGGAGTTTCGTCAAGGGTGGCCCCTTCTACGAACGCTACGGCAATCACATGATGCGCGCCCGCGTCGGGCTGCAGCTGATTGCCGCCGTTCTGCTCGGACTCATGTTCGCGACCCAGTACTGATCCGGCGGTGGTGCGCCTGACCCGCATCTACACCCGCGGAGGCGATCGCGGCCGTACCTCGCTCGGGGACGGAACGCGGGTCGCCAAGGACGACCTCCGGGTCGAAGCTTACGGCGCGCTGGACGAGGCCAATGCGGCGCTCGGCGTGGCGCGGCTCCACGCCCCGCCCGAGGCCGATGCGATGCTCGCCCGCATCCAGAACGAGCTGTTCGATCTCGGCGCGATGCTGTGCATGCCCGAGGGCGCGCGAAAGGCGCGGGCCAGGTCGGCGATCGGAGACGCCCAGGTGGCCCGGCTCGAGCGCGAGATCGACGCCATGAACGCGGAGCTCGCGCCGCTCGAGTCCTTCATCCTTCCGGCAGGAACGCCGGGTTCCGCCTTTCTCCATCTCGCCCGCACGATCGTGCGTCGGGCGGAGCGACGGGTCGTGGCCCTGGCGGCGCGTGAGCGGGTGGATCCGGCTGTGGTGCGCTATCTGAACCGTCTCTCGGATCATCTCTTCGTGCTCGCGCGCTGGCTCAACGACCGCGGCCGCGGCGACGTGCTGTGGCGTCCCGGTGCGACCGGCTGAGCAGCTCCCATCGCGGCAGGTGTTGGCCGCGTTGACAAGCGCGTGCCCCGCGCCTAGTGCTTTTGCGCTGCAACAAACGGGTCCCGGGCCGGGTCGGGACGTGCCAGCGCGCAGGGCGGTTGGGGTGTCGGCATGAAGATTCTCGTTCCCATCAAGCGGGTTGTCGATGCCAATGTGAAGGTCCGCATCAAGTCGGACGGCAGCGGCGTCGACGTGGAAAACCTCAAGATGGCGATGAACCCGTTCGACGAGATCGCGGTCGAGGAAGCGATCCGCATCAAGGAGCGGGGGGGCTGCGAGGAAATCGTCGCCGTCTCCGTGGGCGGTCCGCGCACGCCCGAAACCCTGCGCACGGCGCTCGCCATGGGCGCCGATCGGGCGGTCCACATCCTCGCCGAAGGAGAGGTGCAGCCGCTCGAGGTGGCGAAGCTCCTGAGGGCCGTGGTCGCGCGCGAGGAGCCGCAGCTCGTGATCATGGGCAAGCAGGCGATCGACGACGACAGCAACCAGACGCCGCAGATGCTCGCCGCCCTGCTCGGCTGGCCGCAGGCGACCTACGCCTCCCGCATCACCCTCGAGGACGGGGAAGCGGAAGTCGCGCGTGAGGTGGACGAGGGCATCGAAGTGCTGCGGGTGCGGCTTCCCGCCGTGATCAGCGTCGATCTGCGCCTCAACGAGCCGCGCTACGCGTCCCTGCCCAACATCATGAAGGCGAAACGCAAGCCCATCGATCAGCTGACGCCGCAGGAGCTCGGCGTCGATGTGACGCCGCGTCTTCTGTACGCGCGCTTCGAGGAGCCCCCCAAACGCAAGGCGGGCGTCCGGCTCGACTCCGTGCAGGAGCTGGTGGAGCGCCTTGTCGCCGAGGGAGTGATCTGATGGCCGTGCTTGTCCTCGCCCAGCATGACAACCGCAGCCTCGACCCGGCGACGCTCCATGTGGTGACCGCCGCCCGCAGGCTCGACGAGGCCGTGGATCTGCTCATCGCCGGCCATGACGCCCGCGCCGTCGCCGAGGAGGCAGCGGGGATCGAGGGCGTGCGCCGGGTGCTTCTCGCCGAGGCCCAGCATTACGCCGCACCGGTGGCGGAAGATCTCGCGCCGCTGCTCGTGGAGCTGGCCGGCAGCTACGACGCCCTGCTCGCGCCGGCGACGACCTTCGGCAAGAACGTCCTGCCGCGGGTTGCGGCCCTGCTGGACGTCGCCCAGGTGAGCGACGTGGTCGACATCCTCGCGCCGGACACCTTCCGGCGGTACATCTATGCCGGCAACGTGCTCACCACGGTGCAGAGCCGCGATTCCCGGAAGCTGCTCACGGTGCGCACCACCGCCTTCGATGCCGCGCCTGCGGGTGCCGGGAGCGCGGAGATCGTCGAGGTGGCCGCGAAGCCGCCTGCGGGGCTCGCCCGCTTCGTGCGGCGCGAGGTCCATGCCAGCGAACGGCCCGAGCTCACTTCCGCGCGCATCGTCGTATCCGGCGGCCGCGGCATCGGGTCGAAGGAGAACTTCCGCATCCTCGAGGAGCTCGCCGACGTGCTCGGCGCCGCCATCGGCGCCTCGCGTGCCGCGGTGGATGCCGGCTATGCGCCCAACGACTGGCAGGTCGGCCAGACGGGAAAGATCGTCGCCCCCGAACTCTATATCGCGGTCGGCATCTCGGGCGCCATCCAGCACCTGGCCGGCATGAAGGACAGCAAGATCATCGTCGCCATCAACAAGGACGAGGAAGCGCCGATCTTCCAGGTCGCCGACTACGGGATCGTCGGCGATCTGTTCAAGGTCGTGCCGGAGCTGACCGAAGAGCTCAAGAAGGCCAAGGGAAAATCCGCGGCCTGAACCGGAGTCGCCCATGCACAGCGAGTACGTCGAACGCGAGTATCCCCCCATCCCCGAGATCCGCAGCATCGGGGTCGTCGGTGCGGGGCAGATGGGCAGCGGCATCGCCCAGCTCGCGGCCGTCCACGGCTTTAAGGTGAAACTCGTCGACGTCTCCCGCGAGGCGCTCGATGCCGCCCTTTCCCGGATCGACTACTACCTGGGGCGCAGCGTCGCCCGCGGCCGCATGAGCGAAGAGGAGCGGCGGGCGGCCCTGGCCCGCATCGAGACGGGCACCGACCTCGCCCTCGTCAAGGACTGCGAGTTCGTAATCGAGGCCGCGACCGAAGACGAGGAGGTCAAGAACCGGATCTTCCAGCAGCTGTGTCCGATGCTGCGTCCGGATGCGCTGCTCGCCACGAACACCTCCTCGATCTCGGTCACCCGGCTCGCCGCCCGCACCGACCGGCCCGAACGCTTCATCGGCATGCATTTCATGAACCCGGTGCCGGTGATGAAGCTCGTGGAGGTCATCCGGGCCATCACCACGAGCCAGGAAACCTACGAGGCGGCCTGTGCGCTCGCTCACCGCCTGGGCAAGGTCACGGTTACCGCCGAGGACTTCCCGGCCTTCATCGTCAACCGCATCCTGCTGCCGATGATCAACGAGGCCGTCTACACCCTCTATGAGGGCGTGGGAAACGTGGAGAGCATCGACACCGCGATGCGGCTCGGTGCGAACCACCCCATGGGTCCCCTCGAGCTCGCCGATTTCATCGGCCTCGACACCTGTCTCGCCGTCATGCAGGTGCTCTACGAGGGCCTCGCCGATACCAAGTACCGCCCCTGTCCGCTGCTGGTGAAATACGTCGAGGCCGGCTGGCTCGGCCGCAAGACCAAACGGGGGTTCTACGACTACCGCGGCGAACGCCCCGTGCCCACGCGCTGAGCGGGTCGCGCCCCCGACCGCCGCGGGGCCCGTCAACGCTGGAGCAGCTTGGCGACCCGCTTGTCGCCCTCGCGCACCTGTGCGGGCGTCATCTTTCGGCGCAGCCGCTCGAGGAGATCGCGTGCGAGCACGTCACCCTCCTCCGTGGCCTGGTAGAGCAGCACATAGGCGAGCACGAGATCCCGCCGCACGCCCCTGCCGACCGAATGGAGATAGCCGAGACTCGTGCGGGCGCGCGGATGTCCCTTGCGCGCCGCCTGGTGGAACCAGCGCGCCGCCATGGTATCGCTGCGCGGCACGCCCTTGCCCTGGGCGTAGGCCACCCCGAGGAGGTACATGGATTCGGGATGGCCGTCTTCGGCCGCGAACTTGAGCGCCTCGATGCGTCCC
>CAZHHU010000019.1:31226-33545 GCA_964532215.1 uncultured Geminicoccaceae bacterium | reverse complement strand
CCCGAGGCGTAGTCGAGCGGAAAGGCCGAGATGTCGAGCTGACCCTTGACCATCGCGCCCCACTGCTCCTTGGGCTTGAACAGCGACTTCGCCGGGTAGATCTTGATCTCGAGGCCGACGTTCGCCGCCTCCACCTCTCTCTTGATGATCTGCAGCATCTCGTCGCGTACGTCGCCCGAAGGCCACTGATGCGAGGCCTTGAGCGTGAGCGCGCCGGCCGGAAGCGCGACCGCGCTCAGCAGCACAGCCGTCAGAACCGCACGGAACATCACAACCTCCCCCGTTTCCGTTGGCGTAGGCCCGGCTTATCCGCGGCCTGCGTCCGGCGCAAGGGTGTCCGCCGCATCGCGGCGGCGCGCTTCACGCGCGGCACGCGCCATGGCCGCCCGGCGCTCGGCCCGCTGGCGGCGCTGGATGAGCGGCGGGCAGAGACCGTCGTCGTAGTAGTTCACCTGGCACTCGAGGCAGTAGATGCACTCGCCCGGATGGATGTGTCCCTCCGGCTGGATCGCGCCGACGGGGCACTGGAGCTGGCAGATCCGGCATTCGCTGCCGCACTGGCGGCGCCGCCTGAGCCATTCGAACTGGCGGCCGCGGGCGGGAAGGGCGAGCGCCGCACCGAGCGGGCAGAGGTAGCGGCAGTAGAACCTGGGAATGAAGACGGCGAGCGAGAGCAGAACGAACACGTAGAACAGGAATCGGGGTTCGCGTGCGAACCGGAGCACGATCGCGGTCTTGAAGGGTTCGACCTCGACGAGCGTCTGCGCCTGCTCCATGGAGCCGAGGGAGACCGCGAAGATGGCGAGGAAGATCACGAACTTGACCGTCCTGAGCCCCTCGTGAAGGCCGAAGGGCAGCTCGACGGGAGGAAGTCTCAGCCGTCTTGCGGCGAGATGGAGAAGCTCCTGCAGCGCACCGAAGGGACAGAGCCAGCCGCAGTAGACGCCGCGTCCCCAGAACACGAGCGCGACCGCGACATAGGACCAGAGAACGAAGATGAGCGGCTCGAGGAGGAAGAAGTCCCAGCGGAAGCCGGTGAGCAGCGAGCGCATGAAGGTGAGGACGTTGATGACCGAGAGCTGCGCCGAGGCATACCAGCCCAGCCAGATCAGGGTGAACAGCAGAAATCCCGTGCGCAGGCGGTGATGGAGCCTGCGGCTGCGCGCCACGCGGTCCTGGGCGAAGAGGACGATGGTGAGGAGCGCGAGAGCGGCGAGAAGGATCGCGACATCGACCCTGCGCGCACGCCACACCTCCCGCCAGGGAGGCGCCGGCTGCACGTCCGGACCGCGCCGCAGGTAGCGTGCCGGAATGCGATAGGCGAGCGCCACGATCGCCGAGACCGCTCTGCCCTCCACATCGCGGCCATCCACCCGGACCTGGAGCCGGAACGGCTGTGCGGGGTCGAAGCCGGTTCCGTGCGGGATGCGGAAGACGGCGATCTCCCGGAGTTCGGGAGCATCCGCGAGCGCGAGCTTCTCGACCGGGCGGTAATCCTCGCGCCCAAGCGCGATGGTGGCATCCCCCTGGACGAGGCGGATGCGGTCGAACACGCCGCTGCGGCGCCATTCCAGGCCGCGGAAGGACCACCGCCCGCGGCCGGCGACGAACAGCAGCTGATCACCCGGGCGAAGCTCGGCCATGAGGCGCTCATAGAGGTGGCCCCCGAGCAGATTGCGCCCGATCGTCGCCGGGGTGGCGAGGGCGAGATAGAGCTCGAGAAAGAGATCCTCGGCGCTTCCCGGCGGAAAGACGCGGCCACCGCGCGCGGCGAGGAGACCGTCGATCTCGCCCACCGTCCAGCGTCGATGGGCGAGCTCTCCGCCCGCGACGAGCTGCTGGAAGTCGCGGGGTTCGAAGCGGGCGATGTCGACGCGCCCGACCTCGAGCACGCCGCGCGACGCGGCCACCGCCCGCGCCGCCGTGAGGATGGCATTGTGCATCACCAGGGAGGAGACGGTGGCGCCGTGAATGGCATCGATTTCCCGTGCACTGCGGGCGCGCCGGGACACGATCAGAGGTTCGTCTACGCGGTGGCCGACATAGCGGGCGACGAAAGCGTCGAGATCCTCGGGCCGCACGCCGATGACGAGGATGGGCTCGTGCTGCTCCCGGATGCGGGCGCCGACGATCCGCCCCTGACGGTCGAGCGCGACGAGAACGTCGAGCGGCTTTCCCGAGAAGCCGGTGGAGTTCACCACCATGCGCGTCGAGAACACCCAGCCGAGGAGCTCATCCGCGGCATAAGCCGGAGCCGCCGGGGGATTCCCCTCGAGCGGCCCGAGCCGCTCGGCACCGGGAAAGACGGCGAGCCAGTCG
>CAZHHU010000019.1:13085-31126 GCA_964532215.1 uncultured Geminicoccaceae bacterium | reverse complement strand
ACCCGCGAGCTCGGCTACGACTACATCAAGAACTTCATCACCTACGGCTCGCCGGCCGGCATGCCGAACTGGGGCACTTCGGGCGAGCTCAGCGAGCGCGAGATCGATATCATGGCTCGCTATCTGCTGAACGAGCCGGTCGAGCCGCCCGAGTTCGGCATGCAGGAGATGAAGGCCAGCTGGAAGCTCCTCGTGCCGGTCGCGCTGCGGCCGAAGGAGAAGATGAATGATCTCGACATCGACAATCTCTTCTCGGTGACGCTGCGTGACGTCGGCAAGGTGGCGCTCATCGACGGCAATACCTACAAGGTCGTCCAGATCATCGATACCGGCTACGCCGTGCACATTTCGCGGCTCTCCAAGTCCGGGCGCTATCTTTACACCATCGGCCGCGACGCGCTCGTCAATCTGATCGACCTGTGGATGGATCCGCCGCAGACGGTGGCGCAGGTCAAGATCGGCATCGAGGCGCGGTCCGTCGAAACCTCGAAGTTCGAGGGCTGGGAGGACAAGTACGCCATCGCCGGAGCCTACTGGCCGCCCCATTACGTCATCCTCGACGGGCTCACGCTCGAGCCGCTGCGGATCCAGAGCACCCGCGGCTACACCTACGACACCCAGGAGTACCATCCGGAGCCGCGCGTGGCCTCCATCGTGGCCTCCCACTTCGGCCCGGAATTCATCGTCAACGTCAAGGAGACGGGCCACGTGCTGCTCGTCGACTACAGCGATCTCGACGCCCTCAGGGTGACCGACATCCGGGCCGAGCGGTTCCTGCATGACGGCGGGTTCGACCGGACCGGCCGCTACTTCCTGGTCGCCGCCAACGCGCGCAACAAGATCGCGGTGATCGACACCAAGGAGCGCAAGCTCGTGGCCCTCATCGACAGCCAGGGCACGAAGCCGCATCCCGGCCGCGGCGCCAACTTCGTGCATCCGAAGTACGGGCCCGTGTGGGCGACCTCGCATCTCGGCGACGAGACGATCTCGCTCATCGGTACGGATCCCGAGGGGCATCCGCAGTACGCCTGGAAGGTCGTGCAGACCCTCGAGGGTCTGGGTGGCGGCTCGCTGTTCGTGAAGACGCATCCGAACAGCAAGCATCTCTACGTCGACGCGCCCCTCAATCCGGATCCCGAGATCGCGTCCTCGGTGGCCGTCTTCGACACCACCGATCTCGACGCCGGCTACAAGGTGCTGCCGATCGGCGAGTGGTCCGGCATCGCCGAGGGCATGCGACGCGTCGTCCACGGCGAGTTCAACAAGGACGGCACCGAGATCTGGTTCTCGGTCTGGAACAAGAAGGACCAGGAGAGCGCCATCGTCGTCGTCGACGACCGGACGCTCACCCTCAAGACCGTGATCAAGGGACCGGATCTGATCACGCCGACGGGCAAGTTCAACGTCGCGAACACCCGTCACGACGTCTACTGACCGCCCGGGCGGGGGCCGAGCCGAGCCGGCTCCCGCCCCGCACACCCGCGGGGAGCGCAGCAGCATGCAGAGGCCGCCGGTTGTCCACCTCGTCGGCGCCGGACCGGGGGACCCCGAACTCCTCACCCTGAAGGCCTACCGGCTCCTGCAGCAGGCCGACGTCGTCGTCCACGACCGCCTCGTGGGTAGCGGGGTGCTGGCGCTCATCCCGCGACAGGTGCGGCGGATCGACGTGGGCAAGGCGCCCGGCGCCCACCGCCTCGCGCAGGAAGAGATCAATGCGCTCCTGGCCGAGCGCGCGCGCGCCGGCGAGGTGGTGGTCCGGCTCAAGGGCGGCGATCCGTTCCTCTTCGGCCGCGGCGGGGAGGAGGCGCTCTATCTGCTCGAGCGCGGCATCCACGTGGAGGTGGTGCCCGGCATCACGGCCGCCTTCGCCTGCGCCGCGCGCAACCGTGTTCCGCTGACCCACCGCGGGATCGCGAGCGGGGTGCGGTTCGTGACCGGCCACCGCTGCGGGCAATGGTGGCAGGATCTCGACTGGGAGGGTCTCGCCGATCCCGCGACGACCCTGGTCGTCTACATGGGCCTCGCAGATGTCGAAAAAGTCACAGCGCGGCTGCGCGAAGCGGGCCTCGATCCCCTCACCCCGGTGCTCGCCGTCGAGAACGGCACGCTCCCCGAGGAGCGGACCGTCGAGAGTACGCTCCACCGGATCGCGCCGGCGGTGCGGCGGGCGCGACTGCGCGCGCCGGTGCTGTTCATCATCGGCGAGGTCGTGCGGGTGCTGCGGGACCTCGCCCCGGCCCGCCCACCTGCCGTGGCAGCGGCCGGCCACTGGATCGAGCGCGTGCTCCATGCCTAGGCTGCCGTTCGTCCTGCTTCCCATGCTCGTGGCCACCGTGGCCCTGGCCGCACCGGATGCGGCCCGAAAGCGGGAACTCCTCCATCTCCTGCGCCAGGACTGCGGCTCCTGCCACGGGATGACCCTGAAGGGCGGCCTGGGACCGCCGCTTCTGCCGGAGAGGCTGCGCGATCGCGACATCGACGAGCTCACCACCATCATCCTCGAGGGCGTTCCCGGGACGCCGATGCCGCCCTGGAGCCCGGAGCTCACGGCCGAGGAGGCGCGCTGGCTCGCGCAGCAGCTCAAGAGGGGGGCCGGCTCGTGAGCGTGCGGACGTTTCTGATCGCGCTGCTGCTGCCGCTCGCGGCCGCCGCCGCTCCCTGCCGCGGCACGGGTGACCTCGGCATCGTGGTGGAGCGCGCGAGCGGCTCGGTGCTCGTCGTCGAACACAGCCACAACACCATGCTCGGCCGCGTCGAGGGGCTGGGCGATCTCAGCCATGCCGCGGCGGTCTTCGCGCCCTCCGGGCGTTATGCCTACATCTTCGGCCGCGACGGCGGTCTCACCAAGCTCGACCTCATCGAGCGCCGCATCGCGGCCCGCATCGTCCAGGCCGGCAACTCCATCGGCGGGGCGATCTCGGCCGATGGCCGCATCCTCGCGGTGGCCAATTACGAGCCGGGGGGTGTGCGGGTGTTCGATGCCGAAACGCTCGAGCTCCTCGCCGACATTCCGGCGCGCTACGGCGCGGACGGAAGACGCTCGAGGGTCGTGGGCATCGAGGATCTGGGCGGGCGCCGCTTCGCCTTCTCGCTGCTCGACGGCGATGCCATCTGGCTCGCCGATCTCGCCGATCCGCGGCGGCCGCGGATCACGCGCTTCGCCGATGTCGGCCGCATGCCCTACGACGCGCTCGTCACCCCCGACGGCCGCTACTACATCGCCGGCCTGTTCGGAGAGGACGGGCTCGTGCTCCTCGATCTGTGGCTGGAGAAGCCACGGCCGGTGCGCATCCTCGACGGCTACGGCCGCGGCGAGAAACCGCTTCCCGTGTACAAGATGCCGCATCTCGAGGGCTGGGCGCAGGCGGGCGACCATCTCTTCCTTCCCGCCGTCGGCCGCTACGAGCTTCTCGTCGTGGATCGCCGCGAGTTCCGGGAAGTGGCGCGGATTCCGGTTCACGGTCAGCCGGTGTTCGCGGTCGCGCGGCCGGATGGACGTCAGCTGTGGGTGAACTTCGCCCATCCGCGCAACGACGTCGTCCAGGTCATCGACGTCATGCGCCTCGAGGTGGTGGCCGAGCTGCGCCCCGGAAAAGCCGTTCTTCACCTGGAATTCACGCCGCGCGGCGATGAGGTGTGGATCTCGGCCCGGGATTCGGACCGGGTCGTCGTCTACGACACCGCGACATTCGAAAAACGCGCCGAGATCCCGGCCCGCAGCCCGTCCGGGATCTTCTTCACGAGCCGCGCCCAGCGCATCGGGTTCTGAGCCATGCCCAGACTTCTCGACGATCTCGAGCGCCGTCTGCTGAACGAGTTCCAGCACGACTTCCCGCTCGTGCCGCGTCCCTTCCGGCTCATCGCCGAGCGGCTCGGCGTCGCTGAGGATGTGGTGCTCGACCTCCTCTGCCGCCTCCAGGAGGAAGGCTACATCTCGCGCATCGGCGCGGTCCTCGAGCCGGGGACCGCGGGGCACAGCACGCTCGCGGCGATGCGGGTGCCCGTGGAGCGGCTCGAGGAGGTGGCGCGGCTCGTGAGCAGCTACCGCGAGGTCAACCACAATTACGAGCGGGAGCACGATTACAATCTGTGGTTTGTCGTCACCGCCCGCAGCCGCGCGCGGGTGGCGGCGGTGCTCGAGGACATCCGCGGCCGCACCGGCCTCCCGGTACTCGAGCTGCCTCTCGTCGAGGCGTTCCGGCTCGATCTCGGGTTCCCGCTGTCATGGGACTGAGCCGGGAGGATCGGAGGCTGCTCGACGCGCTGGAAGGGGGGCTTCCCCTCGTCCCGCGGCCCTTCGAGGAGCTGGGCCGGCGCTGCGGCATGAGCGAGGAGGCGGTGATCATCCGCCTGTCGACGCTGCTCGCCCGCGGCATCATCCGCCGCTTCGGCCTGGTGCTGCGCCACCACGATCTCGGCTATCGGGCCAATGCCATGGTCGTCTTCGCGGTGCCCGAGGAGCGCGCGCGCGAGGCGGGACGACGCCTCGCCGAGCTTCCCTTCGTCACCCTGTGCTATCGCCGCAGACCGCGGCCGCCCGAGTGGCCCTACAACCTCTACTGCATGATCCACGGCCGCCGACGCGAGGTCGTGGAGCAGCAGATCGCGCAGGCCACGAGACAGGCGGGGCTCGAGGGGCTGCCGCGGGCGGTGCTCTTCAGCCGTCGCCGCTTCAAGCAGTGCGGCGCCCGCTACGGTGCGGATTGCGGCGAGCCCGGAGAAGGTGCACGGTGGATGCCGTCGATCGCATGATCATCGCCCGGCTGCAGGGCGGCTTTCCGATATCGCCGCGGCCGTTCGCGGCGGTGGCGCGGGAACTCGGCCTCGAGGAGGAGGAGCTCCTCGGGCGCCTCAGGGAGATGCGCGCGCGCGGCGATCTCACCCGCTTCGGGCCGCTGTTCGATGTCGAACGCATGGGCGGGCGCTTTCTGCTCTGTGCCATGGCCGTACCGGAGGAGCGGTTCGAGGAGGTGGCGGACATCGTCAACGCCTTTCCGGAAGTGGCCCACAACTACGAGCGGGCGCACCGCTTCAACATGTGGTTCGTCCTCGCCTGCGCGCGGCCGGAGCGGATCGAGGAGGTGGTGCGCGCGATCGAGCGCCGGACCGGCCTCGAGGTGCTCCGTCTTCCCAGGGAGCGGACCTACTTCCTCGAACTGCGGCTGGAGCCCTGATGCTGGACCCGCGCGATCTCGCGCTCGTGCGCGCGACCCAGGAGGGGCTGCCGCTCTGTCCCGAACCCTATGAAGCGCTCGCGGCCGCGCTCGGCATCTCCGCCCGGGAGGTGATGGCGCGCCTCGCGAGGATGCTCGAAGCCGGCATCATCCGCCGCATCGGTGCGGTCCCCAACCACTACCGTCTGGGCTTCGTCGCCAACGGCATGGCGGTGTTCGACGTCGCCGACGGCCGCGTGGACGAGCTCGGGGCGAAGGTGGGTGCGCTTCCCTTCGTCTCGCACTGCTACCGGCGGCCGCGCCGTCCTCCCGACT
Organism: uncultured Geminicoccaceae bacterium; assembly: GCA_964532215.1. GTDB lineage: Bacteria > Pseudomonadota > Alphaproteobacteria > Geminicoccales > Geminicoccaceae > HRBIN39. The sequence continues at coordinate 25,637 of CAZHHU010000019.1, read as the reverse complement.
GGCCCTACAATCTCTTCGCCATGGTCCACGGCCGCAGCCGCACCGAGGTCGAGGACAAGGTGACGGCGATCAAGGAGCTTCTGGGGGATTCCTGCGAGGCGTGGGAGGTGCTCTACAGCACGCGGATCCTCAAGAAAACGGGGCTGCGCATCGCGCCGCCCGGGGAGTGAGGCCGATGTTCCGCCTGAGCCGGTTCATGCGCGAACTTCTGCGGCCGACGCCGGTGGTACGCCGCCCGCCGCCGGGCCCGGTCGTCATCTGGAACCTGATCCGGCGCTGCAACCTCAACTGCATCCACTGCTATTCGCTGTCCGCCGACGTCGACTTCCCGGGCGAGCTCAGCACCCGCGAGATCTTCCGGGTGATGGAGGATCTGCGCGCCTTCGGCGTGCCCGTCCTCATCCTCTCGGGCGGCGAGCCGCTGCTTCGCCCGGATATCTTCGCGATCTCACGGCGGGCGAAGGAACTGGGCTTCTATGTGGGGCTCTCCACCAACGGCGCGCTCATCGACGCGCGGATGGCGGACCGCATCGCCGAGGTCGGCTATGACTATGTGGGCGTCAGCCTCGACGGCATCGGCGCGGTCCACGACCGCTTCCGCCGCGTGCCGGGCTGCTTCGACGCCAGCCTGCGCGGCATCCGGCTCTGCCGCGCGCGCGGCATCAAGGTGGGGCTGCGCTTCACCGTCACCGAGCGCAACGTCGAGAGCCTGCCGGCGATGCTCGACCTCATGGAGGCCGAACGCATCGACAAGTTCTATCTCTCCCACCTCGTCTACGCCGGCCGCGGCAACCGCCATCGCGGCGACGACGCCTATCACCGCACGACGCGGGCGGTCATGGACCTCCTCTTCGAACGCTGCTGGCAGCATCTGCGCGAGGGTCGGGAGACGGAGTTCGTCACCGGCAACAACGACGCCGACGGCGTCTACTTCCTGCTGTGGGTGCGCCGGAACTTCCCGCATCACGCGGAACACATCCGCGCCCATCTCGAGGCCTGGGGAGGGAATGCGAGCGGCGTCAACGTCGCCAACATCGACAACCTCGGCCACGTCCACCCCGATACCTTCTGGTGGCACTACAGCCTCGGCAACGTCCGCGAGCGGCCGTTCTCCGAGATCTGGCAGGACCTGTCGGATCCGATCATGGCCGGGCTCAAGGCGCGTCCGCGGCCGGTCACGGGCCGCTGCGGGCGCTGTCCCCATCTGCCGATCTGCAACGGCAACACGCGGGTCCGGGCGATGCGCATCCATGGCGACCCGTGGGCCGAGGATCCCGCCTGCTATCTCACGGACGCAGAACTCGGGATCGCTCCTGTGGAGGACGGCCATGCGGCGGCTCTCTCCTAGCCTCGCCCTCGCCCTTTTGTGGAGCCTTGCGGCCGTCGCCGCGGAGCCGGATGCGGCCCGTCTCTACCGGGACTACTGCGCCTCCTGCCACGGCGCCGAGCGTCTCGGCGGCAGCGGTCCCGCCCTGCTGCCGGAAGTGCTCGGGCGGCTCACGCCGCAGAAGGCGGCCGAAGTCATCGCCCGGGGCCGCCCGGCGACCATGATGCCGGCCTTCGCTTCGCTGCTCGATGCGGCGCAGATCCGAAGCCTCGCGGACTACATCTTCACGCCACCCGAAACGCCGCCGAGATGGGGGGCGGAGGAGATCCGCCGCTCCCGCCGCCGCTTCGTCGAGGATTCTGCGCTCCCGGAGAAGCCGGTCTTCGCGGCCGATCCCCTGAACCTCTTCGTCCTCGTCGAGAAGGGCGACCATCACGTCAGCATCCTCGACGGCGACCGTTTCGCGCGCCTCGCCCGTTTCGCCACGAGCCGCGCCCTCCACGGCGGGCCCAAGTTCAGCCCCGATGGGCGATTCGTCTATTTCGCCTCGCGCGACGGCTGGATCGAGAAATACGATCTCTGGAGCCTGCAGAAGGTCCTCAAGGTGCGGGCGGGCATCAACACGCGCAATCTCGCCGTCTCGCATGACGGGCGGATTCTCGCGGTCGCGAACTACCTCCCCAGCACGCTCGTGCTGCTCGATGCCGCATCGTTCGAGCCCCTCGAGGTGCGCGAAGTGCGAAGCGCCCAGGGAAAGCCGTCGCGCATCTCCGCCGTCTACCAGGCGCGGCCGCGCCGCAGCTTCATCCTCGCCCTCAAGGACGCGCCGGAGCTGTGGGAGATCGGCTACAGCGATCCCCTGCCCCATCAGTTCGCACCCTTCGCCCACAGCTACGAGCTCGGACAGGAGGAAGCGCTCCCCCCCGATACCCGCTTTCCGGTGCGACGCATCTTTCTCGAGGAGCCCATCGACGACTTCTTCTTCGATCCTTCCTACCGTCACCTCATCGGCGCCGCGCGCGAGAGCGATCACGCGGTGGTCGTCCATCTCGACGCGGGACGGATCATCGCGCGCATTCCCATGGGAGGCATGCCCCATCTCGCATCCGGCATCACCTTCCGCTCGGGCGGCCGGCGCCTGTTCGCGACGCCGCATCTGCGAGAGCCGGTGATCACCGTCGTGGACATGCAGAGCTGGAAGGTGGTGAAACGGATCCGCACCCTCGGCCCCGGCTTCTTCGCGAGAAGCCACGAGAACAGCCCCTATTTCTGGGTCGACGTCTTCTTCGGGCCCCACCGCGATGCGTTGCACGTGATCGACAAGGAGCGCCTCGAGATCGTGAAGACCCTCACACCCTCCCCGGGCCGCACCGCCGCCCATGTGGAGTTCGACCGCGACGGACGCCATGCGCTCGTCTCCATCTGGGAGGACGACGGCGCGGTCGTGGTCTACGATGCCCGGAGCCTCGAGGAGGTGCGGCGGATCAGGGCCCGCAGACCGTCCGGCAAGTACAATGTGTGGAACAAGATCAGCCTATCCGAAGGCACGAGCCACTGACGGCGTGGAGCTTCTGCTCCTCACCCACGGCGTCCGCGGCATGCCGGGCGTGGCCGCCGCCCACGCGCGCTGGCTCGAGCGCGAGACGGGCCTTCGGGTTCAGGTCGGCTGCCTGCGCGCCCGGCCTTCCATCGAGGAGGCGCTCGATCGCCTGGAGGCGCCGGGCCGGGCGCTGCCGCTTCTGTTCTCGGAGGGCTTCATCCTCGATCGCATGCGCGCGCGCATCCATCGGCACCGCAACGGGCGGCGCATCCGGCTGCTGCCCGTGCTCGGACGGCATCCGGATCTTGCCGGGCTCGTGGTCGCGCTCGGCCGCCGCGCCGCCCGCGAAGCCGGCCTCGAGCCGCGAGCGAGCGAGCTTCTGCTCGTCGGCCACGGCACCCGCCGCCATCCCCGAAGCGGCGCGCTCGCCCGGGCGATCGCGGTCCGGGCCGCGCAGCATGGCGCCTTCGCGCGCACGGCTGCGGCCTTTCTCGAGCAGCCCCCCCATCTCGACGCGCATCTGCGCGCCGCCCGGCGCCCGCTCGTCGCCGTGGGGCTGTTCATGGATCCCGGACCCCACGGCCGCGACGACGTGGTGGCGGCCCTGGAGAACGCGCCCGTGCCCGTGCGCTACGCCGGCCCCGTGGGGGGATCCGGCCGTCTGCGGGAGCTTCTGCGCGCCGCCGTGCAGCCCGCGTACGTCGCGGTCTGAGGCTCAGCCCCCCGCCTGCGCCGCCGGACTCGCCTGCGCATAGATCGATGCGAACTGGCGGATGCGCTCGCTCATCGCCCAGAGCCCGTTCTGCCGGCCCGGCGTCAGCAGCCGGCCGAGACCGATGGTCTCGAACACCCGCGGCGGATGGGCGAGGATCTCCTCCGGCGTCCTTCCCGAATAGAGGCGCAGGAGGAGGGAGATGAGCCCGCGCACGATGATCGCGTCGCTTTCCGCGGCGAGATGCAGGCGGCGGCTCGCGGGATCGAAATGCGCCACCATCCACACCTGGCTCTGACAGCCGCGCACCCTGTTCGCCTCCGTCCTGTGCGCGGCATCGAGCGGCGGCAGCGCCTTGCCGAGCTCGAGCAGATACTCGAGCTTGTCGCGCGGATCGTCGAAGAGGGCGAACTCCTCGGCGATCAGACGTTCTTCCTCGGGGATGGTGGCCGCACGCGCCATGCGATGCTCGATTCTCCACCTTCTGCCGTCCATATGCGCAGGCGCGCGACGGGGTCAACCGCGAGAGATGCGCCGCCCATGCAGGTTCTGATCCTCCAGCACAGCGATGATTCGCCCCCGGGCCTCGTCGCCGAAGTCCTCGCATCCCGGGGCATCGCCTTCACCCTGCGCCATGCCGCCGCTGCTCCGCCGCGGCTCGACGATGCCGGGCGATTCGATGCCCTCGTCGTGCTCGGAGGGGTGATGAACGCGCTCGACGACCGGCGCTGCCCCCATTTTCCCCATCTGCTCCGGCTCATGCGGGGGTTTGTGCGGGACGGCCGACCCCTGCTCGGCATCTGTCTCGGCGCCCAGCTCCTCGCCCGGGCGCTCGGCGGTGCGGTCACCCTGAGAGGCTGTCCGGAGTTCGGCTTCGGCCTTCTGCGGAAGCTCCCCGGGAGCGAGGCGGATTCCGTCCTGCACGATCTGCCGCACGAGTTTCCGACCTTCCAGTGGCACGACGACAGCTTCACCCCACCGCCCGGGGCGGTGCCCCTGCTCGCGGGCGAGACCTGTCCGCACCAGGCCTTCCGATCCGGTGCCGCGGCCTACGGCTTTCAGTGTCATTTCGAGGTCACCCGCCCCGTGCTCGAGGAGTGGCTGGCGCTCCGCCTGCGTCTTACCGGAAACCGGAGCGAATACCTCCGCCTGCGCGCCCGTCTCGAGGAGCTTGGCCCCCGGGCCGAAGACTTCGGCTGCCGCATCGCCGAAGGCTGGGCGCGGCTCGTGGGATGAGCGCGATCCGGCACCCCACACCCGAAACCCGGCGGCTGCGGCCCGTCAGCGCGGCCGGTCCCGCACCCGGGTGCTTCGCACCCGCCCACCGAGCACGCTTTGCCCGAGGTCGAAGAGGGCTTGGCGCAGAGGCGGATCGAGCGCATCGAGCGCGCGTTCGAGCTCCCGCAGCCGCGCTGCGGGGAGCGGTGCGGGAGCCTCTCTGGGGGCCTTCGCTGCCGGAGGCGGTGGGGTGAGGGGTGCTGCGGTGAACTGCAGCCGCGCGACCGTGCGCCGGCCGAAGAAGGCATTGATGCGCTCGAGGATCTGGGGGGCGAGATGGCGGAGTTCGAGCGCGGTGCCGCCCCCGGCGGCGAGCACCAGCGTGGCGTGGCGGCTGCGCCCACGCGGAAAGCGCAGCTGCACCGGCGTGCAGCGGCGGGCGAGGCCGGACCCGACGATGCGCGGCCACTCCGTGAAGATGGAAGCCTCGGCAAAGCCCCGGGCGCGGGCGCTCGGGGTCAGAACCCGCGCGAGCAGACCGGCAAGGCCGCGGCTTCCGCCGCGGCGGTCGTCGCCATCCGTGCCCGCGATGCGGGACATCTCGGCGCCCATGCGGAATAACCTCACCACAACGGGGCCATGACCGGCGCGAATATGCGCATCAGGCTCCCCTCCTGCCAAGCGCGGCGGGTGCAGGAGATCGCAGCCCGGCGCTCAGCTCTCCTGCGCTGGTTCCGGGACCACGCCCGGAGCCTCCCCTGGCGGGCGCCGATCGGCCAGCGGCCCGATCCCTGGCGGGTGCTCGTGAGCGAAATTCTCCTCCAGCAGACCACGGTCGCCACCGTGCGGCGGCGCTTCGACGACTTTCTCGCGCGCTTTCCGAACCCCGCGACCCTCGCCCGCGCCGCGCGCGAGGAGGTCCTGCACGCCTGGCAGGGCCTCGGTTATTACCGCCGCGCCCATCTCCTGCACGCCTGCGCGCGGGAGCTCGCGAGCCGCTACGGGGGACGGATTCCCGAGGCGCCCGAGGAGCTGCGCCGGCTTCCCGGGATCGGGCCCTACACGGCGGCGGCGGTGGCGGCGATCGCCTTCGATCGGGCGGTGGTGCCGCTCGATGCCAATGTCGAGCGCGTACTCGCGCGGCTGTTCGCGATCGACACGCCGCTTCCCCGGGGGCGCAGGGCGCTTCGCGCCATCGCCGCCGCCCTCGCGGCCGGACCGGAGCCGGGCCTGTTCGCCCAGGCGCTCATGGAGCTCGGCGCCCTCATCTGTCGGCCGCGCCGTCCCGCATGCCCGCGCTGTCCGCTGTCGGAGCGCTGCGCCGCCCGCGCCGCCGGCCGCCAGCAGGAGCTGCCGCGACGGATGCCGCCGCGGCCGAGGGCGCGGATGCTTCGCGTCTGTTACGTGGCCTGCCGCGAGGACGGCGCCCTGCTGCTGCGCCGTCGCCCGGAGGGCGGCCTGCTCGGCGGCATGTTCGAGCCGTTCTCGGTGGAGCTTTGCGGGGACGGCGAAGCGGGCACGGCAGGAGCGCCGTTTGCGGCCGACTGGCGCCCGCTTGCGGGACGCGTGCGCCATCGCTTCACCCACATCGAGCTCGAATGCCTGGTCTATTATGCCCGGATCGGTGAGCAAGATGCGCCCGCGCCCGGCGATCCGGAGCTCGCCTGGTACGCGCCCGCCGAACTCGCCCGTCTGCCGCTTTCCAGCCTCGCGCGCAAGCTTCTGCGTCATGCCGGGATCGAGCCGCCGTCGTCCTCGCGCCGCCAGGCATCCTCGAGGTGACGGGGCGGGCGCCAGGGCGCGAAGAGGAGGAGGTCGAAGCGCAGATCGAGACCGGCAAGCTGCGGGTGCAGCCGCAGGAAGGCGGTGGCGGCGCGGAGGATGCGGCGGCGCTGGCCCTGGGTGAGGGCCTCGAGCCCCTCCTCGATGCTCTCCCGCAGCTTGACCTCGACGAAGGCGAGCCGGCGCCCGCGGCGTACGATGAGGTCGATCTCCCCCACGGGCGTGCGGAAGCGCCGGGCGAGGATGCGGTATCCCTTGAAGCGGAGATACCAGGCGGCGAGCCTTTCGGCCCGGCGCCCGCGGCGCTCACGGGCGGTCCGGACGCTGGCGGAGTCGGAGCGCAAGCCGGTAGACCTCGCGGCGTGGATGTCCGGTTCGGGCGGCGACCTCGGCCACCGCCTCGCGCAGCGAGCTGCGCGCGAGGGCGTTCCTGAGCAGGGCTTCGAGCTCCGCGGCCGGTGCCGGTTGCGGTCCGGCCGGCGGGGCCACGACGACGACGATCTCGCCGCGGATCCGCTCCCGCGCGGACCAGCTCTCGGCGAGCTCGGCGAGCCGGCCGTGTGCGACCTCCTCGAACATCTTGGTGAGCTCCCGCGCGATGCAGGCGTCGCGATCGCCCATGATCCCGGCCAGGTCCCGGAGGGCCGCGCGGATCCGGTGCGGGGCCTCGAAGAGGACGAGCGTGGCCGGCAGCCGCGCGAGTTCCTCGATGCGGGCCCGGCGGCTCTTCCCCCGGGGCGGCAGAAAGCCCGCGAAGCAGAAGCGGTCGCTCGGCAGGCCCGAGACCGAGAGCGCCGCGATCACCGCCGAGGGGCCGGGCACCGCGTGGACGGCGATGCCCGATGCCACCGCCTCGCGCACGAGACGGTAGCCGGGATCGGCGACGGTCGGGGTGCCGGCATCGCAGACGAGGGCGATGCGCTCCCCCCGGCGGAGACGGGCGAGCACCGCGGGACGGACGCGGGGCGCGTTGTGCTCGTGATAGGAAAGAAGCGGGCGGTCGATGCCGAGATGACGGAGAAGCCTCCCGGTGACCCGGGTGTCCTCGCAGACGACGAGGTCGACCGCAGCCAGCACCCGCCGCGCCCGCAGCGTGATATCCTCGAGATTGCCGATCGGCGTGCCGACGACGTAGAGGCCGGGAGAAAGTTGTTTCGTCTCCTTCCCGCGGCTAGGTTCGCCGGCGATCTCCGTCAGATGGGTTCCCATGACCAGAGCGCCGTCAAAGTCGGGATCGCCTTCGCTCCTTGTCGTCGCCTGCGCGCTGCTGCTCGCCGCCGCCGGCTGCACGCGCGCGCCCCAGCAAACCACGCCCGCTCCTGCCGTGCAACCGCGGGTCGAAACGCCGTCTCCGCCGCCGGCACCGGCGGGGCCACCCACGGTGGCCCTGCTCCTTCCCCTGAGCGGCCCCTCGGCCGGCGTCGGCCGCGATCTCCTCGACGCCGCCCAGCTCGCGCTGTTCGCGCACGACACCGATCTCGTGCTCCTGCCCCGCGATACCGGCGGCACGCCCGAGGGGGCGCGCCGGGCGATGGAACAGGCGCTCGCCGCCGGCGCCGAATTCGTGCTCGGGCCGCTGTTCGCGCGCTCGACGCGGGCGGTGGCGCCACTCGCGGCACGTGCCGGGGTGCTCGTGCTTTCCTTCTCCAACGACGCTTCCGTGGCCGGCAAACAGGTCTTCGTCCTCGGCTTCCGCCCGGAAGAGCAGGTGGAGCGGATCGTGCGCTACGCGATCCGCGAAGGCTATGCGCGCATCGCGGGACTGTTCCCGGATGATGCCTACGGCCAGCGCGCACGTGATGCCTGGCGGCGGACCCTGGAACAGAACGGTGCCCTTGCGGCGCCGCAGCTCCTGTACGGTCGCGACGAGATGGCGACGGCGGAAGCGCTGCGCGCGTTTACCGCGTTCGAGGAGCGCAAGCGGGCGCTCGAGCGCGAGAAGGCGGCGCTCAGGGCACGCAACGACGAAGCCGCACGGCGGGCGCTCGCGGAACTCGCGACCCGGGACACCTTCGGCCCGCCGCCCTTCGATGCCGTCCTCATCGCCGACGGCGGGCTGGGGCTTCGGGCCATCGTGGCGCTGCTCCAGTATTACGACGTCCCCGCGCCCCAGGTCCGCTACCTCGGCACCGAGCGCTGGATCGTCGAGGACCCGGCGCTCGCCTCCCGTCCCGACTTCGAGGGTGCCTGGCTCAGCACCGCGGATCCCGCCCAGCATCAGGCCTTCGTCGCGCATTTCCGGCGGGTCTACGACCGCACCCCGGATCCGCTCGCGCCCCTCGCCTATGATGCGGTCTCCCTCGCCGCACTGCTCGCCCGCGCCACGCCGCGCTTTTCGCGCGCGGAGCTCGTCTCCCCCGAAGGATTTGCGGGCTACTCGGGCATCCTCCGGCTGCGCCCGGACGGCCTCGCCGAACATGGCCTCGCGGTGCTCGAGGTGCGCGATGGACAGCTCACGGTGCGCGATCCGGCACCGAAGAGTTTTCCGGCCGGATTTGCGCGCCTCTCCGGCAGGCGCGCGTTCAGGGCAGCTCCGCCGTCTCCAGCCAGAAGCGGCTGATGGCCTCGGCGACGCGCTCGAAGCTGTCGAGGTCCATGGGCTTGGCGACGAAGCTGTTGGCGTGCAGCTCGTAGCAGGCGAGCACGTCCGCCTCGGCGCGCGAGGTCGTGAGCACGATCACCGGAATCCGCCTCAGACCCGGCGCGCCCTTGAGGGCGGCGAGGAGCTCGCGACCGTCGAGCCCGGGAAGATTGAGATCCAGCAGCACGAGATCGGGCAGCGGCTCGCCGCGCTGCAGACGCTCGCGCAGCAGGGCGAGCGCCTGTGCGCCGTCGGTGAGATGCTCGACGCGACAGGGCACCGCGCAGGCACCGAAGGCTTCGACCGCAAGCCGGGCGTCGGCCGGATTGTCCTCGATGAGGAGGATGGTCCGGCGAACAGCCGCGGAGGCGGGAGATGCGCCCGCTCTCATGCTGCGCCCACCCCGTTGCGCGGTATGGGGACCCGTTCGGCGGCCCGGATGTGGGCGATCAGGCCCGGCGCTTCACAACCAAAGATTTCATTTGACGCCGCACTAGGATCGTATACGGTTAATGACGACGGAAAGCGGCATGTCTTCCTGTGAGCGAAGAGGGCGGCGTCATTCGAAGCGTCCAGGGATCCCGCCCCGTACCCGCGGAACCGGGGCCCGCGCCGGCGGCGCCGCGGGGCCGCCACCTCGTTCCCATCCGTGGCCGCGGGGAGGTCGCGCGGCTGCGCGAGGGCACCGGCCGCCCCGAATCGCTGCGCATCCTGCTGCTGAGCGAAACCCCGGGCGAAGCCGAGTTCCTGGCTCGCCTGCTCGCGCGCTTCGAGCAGCCGCGCTATCGCATCACCCGCATCTCCGGTCCGGAGGAGGCCCTCTCCGCCCTGCGCCGGCAGGAATACGACGCCTGCCTGGTGGATCACGAGCTGGCGGCGCGGAGTGATTTCTCCCTCCTTCGGGCGGTACGCGCTTCGGGCATCGAACAGCCGGTCCTTCTCCTCGCAGACGGGCTCGACGCGCGCGAAGACATCCTCCCGCTCGAGGCCGGCGCGCTCGACGTGGTCGAGCGCGAGCAGCTCGACCCCGGCACCCTCGACCGGGCGCTCCGCTTCGCGGTGGCCCGCGCGCGCGAGCGGGCCCGGCTCGTGCGCCTCATCCGCTACGATACCCTCACGAGCGTCCTCAACGTGGATGCTCTGGTCGAGCGTCTGCGCTGGACTCTCGCCGCCGCGCGGCGCCACCGGACCCGTTTCGCCGTCGCGATCATCGATCTGCCGGAGCTCGCGGCGGGATGTCCGCCCGCAGACTACCGCCTTATGGACCTCCTGCTCAACGAAGCCGCGCGGCGCCTGCAGCAGACGCTTCGCGCGACCGATGCCATCGCCCGCACCGGTCCGCGCGAGTTCACCCTGTTGCTGACCGATCTCTCCTGCGTCGCCGACGCGGCCCTCGTGGTGACGAAGGTGCTGGACGCGCTCACCACGCCGGACAGCGAGGACGCGCCGGCGCTCCACCCCCGCATCGGGGTCGCCCTCTACCCCACCGATGCGGAGCGGCCCGAGGAGCTGCTCGAACTCGCGGGTCGCGCGCTTGCCGGGGTGCCGGCGACGGCGCAGGTGCCCGTGCGCTTTCACGATCCCCATATCCAGCACCATTTGCGCCGCGGTCCCATCGGCGCGGCCGAGCTGCAGACCGCGCTCGCCCGGGGAGAGCTCGAGCTGCGCTTTCAGCCGCAGGTGACGCTCGCTTCGGGTCCCGTGGGCGTCGCCGCGAGCGCGAGCTGGCCGCATCCCCGCTATGGCGAGATCGAGGCGCGCGTCTTTCGTACCCTCGCCGAGCGCTCGGGTCTGCTCGAGCCGCTCACGCGCTGGATGATCGAGGCCGCCGTCACTCAGGCCGCGGAATGGGAGCGGCATGGCCTGGGCCCCTTCCACCTCGCCGTTCCGCTGCTCTCGCGCCGCCAGCTCGCCTGGTCCGACCTCGCGGAATTCGCGCGCCGGTGCTGCGAAGACCTGGCCCTTGCGCCGCAGCGGCTGGAGTTCGAGGTGCCGGAGCCGTTGCTGCTCGAGGAACTCGCCGCCGGGGGTCGCGCCTTCGAGGGCCTGGCCGCGAGCGGCATCCGTCTCGCGGTCGAGGACTTCGGCGGCGGCGTCGCGTCGCTCCGCCTGCTGCGGGACGTTCCCCTTCATACGGTCAAGCTCTCCCGCAGGCTGCTCGCGGGCACACCCCGCGATGAGCGCCGGCGACTGTTCGTGGATGCGGTGATCGCGCTGGCGAAGACCCTCGGCCTGCGCCTCGTGGCCGACGGCGCCGAGACGGCGGAACAGCTGCAGATGCTCAGGCGGGCGGGATGCGATGCCGTCCAGGCGCTCATGAGCTGTCCTCCATTGCCGGCAGGGGCGGCGAGGTGCTGGCTGCGTCAGGCCCGGCGGCGGAAAGCTCCCGGCTGACGCCGACCGAGGGAGGGGGATCCGGCGGCAGCCCCACGACCCGATTGCGCCCCTGCCTCTTGGCCGCATAGAGGGCGCGGTCGGCACGGCTCAGCCAGTCGCGCACCCGCTCGCCCGGAGCATAGGGGGTGACGCCCACCGAAATGGTGATGCGCCCGAGCGTGCTGCCGCTCTGCCGGATCCGGATCACGCGTCGGCCGACCGCATCGCGCAGCCGATCGGCGATCGCCACCGCCTGGGCGAGGCTCGCATCCTGAATGAGGATGGCGAACTCCTCGCCGCCGGCCCGCGCCACCACGTCCTCCTTCTTCACCGCTGCGCGCAGGATCTGCGCCACCACCCGCAGGACCTGATCGCCGGTGAGATGGCCGTACTCATCGTTGAAGCGCTTGAAATGGTCGACGTCGGCGAGCAGGAGCTGCGGCCTCGCCCGTGATTTCATGGCGCGATCGGCGGCTTCCTGCAGGGCGACGTCGAGGGCCTTGCGGTTGGCGATGCCGGTCAGGCTGTCGGTGAGCGCCTCGGCGCGCGCGCGTGCGAGCTCGCCCTGAAGCGCGGCCATGCGCCTTCGGGCCTCGACGAGCTTGGATTCGAGACGGGCCACATGGGCGACCACCCCCTCGGCACGCGCGACCGCGCCGGCGACGATCTTGCGCAGCTCCGGCACCGAGCTGCTGCGTCGCGCCACCTCGGCCAGGCTCCGCATCTCGCCCGCAAATCGTCGTGCGCCCTCACCCGCGCGGGCGACTTCGACGTCGAGTTCGCTCGTGACCCGCGCGAGCTCGCGGCCGGCCTTCTCCACCCGCCGCGCGCCGCCGCCCTCGAGGCCGAACTGCACATAGAGCTGGAGACAGCGGGCATCGTCGATGCGCGCTTCCCGCAGAAGCGGTTCGAGCTCCTTTGACAACTCGGGGTTTTCACCGCTGAAGTGCTCGAACAGGAGGCGGTAGTTCTCCGGCGTCAGCGACAGGCCGAAGCGACGGCAGGTCCGGAGGACC
>CAZHHU010000019.1:0-12985 GCA_964532215.1 uncultured Geminicoccaceae bacterium | reverse complement strand
AGCGCCGCCTCGATCTCCCCGAGGGCAACCGGCCGTCCGAGCGGCGTGCGTGCCACCAGGCGGTCGAAGGTCTCCCGCCGCTCGCGCGGGCCCGGAAGGACGAGCCCCAGCGCCAGCGCGACGACACGCACGCGCGGTGCGAACCGCCGTGCGAGGACCTGCGTTGCCGCCCACAGGCCGGCCTTGGAAACGGTATAGGAGAGGTAGTTCGGCGTCGGATCGAGAATCCGGCTGTCCAGAACATTGACGATGAGGCCTTCGCTCTTGGGCGGCAGACGGCCTGCGAAGGCGAGGCTCAATGCGATGGGCGCACGCAGGTTGACGGCCATCTGCCGCGCCCACACTGCGCCCGACAGCTCCTGCGGCGGATCGTCGAGGAACAGCGCGGCATTGTTGACGAGCAGGCCGATCGGGCCGAGCGCCTCCTGAGCCCGCTCGAGGATCGCGCCCGGGGCCTCCTCCCGCTCCAGATCGCCCTCGACCGCGACGGCGCGGCGCCCCCGCGCCCGGATCTCCTCGACGAGCGCCTGCGCTTCGCGCCGCGAGCGGTGGTGATGCACGGCCAGGTCGAAGCCGAGCGCAGCCAGGGCGAGCGCGATGCCGCGGCCGATGCGGCGGGCGGCGCCGGTCACCAGGGCGGCGCGGGGGAGCTCCGGCATGGCGGTCGTCTCGCCGTTGCGTGCGCGGACCGTTTGACGCCTAGCGCCTGTGCCCTACAACGGGAAGATGGAAGCTGTGGGCAGGCGGCGAGCATGGTCCCCCTTCTCATCGGCGGCGCGGCGGCATACGGCCTCGTGGTCGGCGGCCTCTACCTCATGCAGGAGGGGCTTCTCTTCGCCCGTGCGGCGGCGCGTCAGCCGAACTATCCGCTGCCGCCGCACAGCGAGCGCATCCGCCTCTACACCCCAGACGGCGACCGCATCGTCGGCAATCTCGTGCGGGCGAGCCGCAGGAGCCGCGGGCTCGTTCTCGGCTTCCCGGGCAACGCCTGGAACGCCGACGACTGCACGGTGTGGCTCGCCCAGCGGCTGCCCGATTTCGACATCGTGGTATTCCACTACCGCGGCTATGCGCCGAGCGAGGGGGAGCCCAGCGAGAAGGCCCTCTTCGCCGACGCCGAGCTCATCTACGACGTCGTCGTGGAGGGCATCCGCCCCGAGCGCGTCTACGCCTTCGGCGCGAGCCTGGGCTCCGGCGTCGCGAGCTGGCTCGCACGCGCCCGGCCGCTTCACGGACTGCTGCTCGTGACCCCCTTCGATTCCGTGGAGGCGATCGCCCGCGCACGCTACTTCTTCGCGCCCGTGAAGTGGCTGCTCAAGCATCCCTTCCGCAGCGACCGCCATCTCGCGGGACTCGAGGTTCCGGTCGCCGTGCTCATGGCGAGCGACGATCAGGTCGTGCCCCGAGAGCGCACGGAAGCGCTGCTCGCCGTCGTCCGGCGTCCCGTGCTCGTCGAGACGATCCCCGACACCACCCACGGCGGGATCTACGATTCGCCCCGGGTCGACCCGGCACTGCGACGGGCGATGGCGGCGCTCGAGAAGGCTCATGAGCCGCTCGCCGATGGCGATCTCGTCACCGCCCGGCGTGCGTGATCCCGCGACCGGGTGCCGCGGCCCGCAGACGGGGAAGCTTGCGCGCACCACCGTACCGCATCTAGAGATCGCCTGCGACGACTGCCCGTTTGCGACTGTGACATTGCGAACCCCGCCCATTGCCTGCCGGAATTCGATCATGACCCGATTCGCGCTCAAGTCCGCCGTGGCATGGCGCCTCCTGTTCCTGTTGCCCATCGCAGCCGCGCTGCTGCTCTCGGGCTGTGACCGACCGCCGCCCGAAAAGGTGGAGATCGTGCGGCCCGTGCTCGCCCTCCGCGTCGGACCCGTGGATGCGCTCGAGGGGCGTACGCTGAGCGGTCACGCCAAGGCCGCCAACGAGGTCACCCTCGCCTTCCGCGTCGGTGGCAAGGTCGTCGAGCGTCGGGTCGATGTGGGCGATACGGTCGCGGCCGGCGACGTCCTCGCCCTCCTCGACCCGGCGCCCTACCGCGCCGAGGTCGAGCGGCTGCGGGCCGAACTCGAGCGGGCCCGAGCGAAGCTCGTCAACGCCGAAGAGCAGTATCAGCGGGTCATGACCCTGGTCGAGAAGGGCCATTACGCCAAGGCCAAGGGCGACCAGGCCCTGGCCGAGCGGGACATCGCGCGGGCCGAGGTGCAGGCGCTCGAGGCGACGCTGCAGAAGGCCGAGCTCGAGCTGTCCTACACCCAGCTCAAGGCCCCCTTTCCCGGCCGGGTGGTCGCCGTCTACGTCGAGCGTTTCGAGGACGTCCGCCCGCAGCAGCCGGTGCTGCGCGTCCTCGACAACCGCCGCATCGAATTCGTGGTCGACGTGCCGGATACGCTGATCGCCTATGTGCCCTACGTCGAGGAAGCGGCGGTGGTGTTCGATCCCTATCCGGAGGTCGAGCTCAAGGCGACGGTCAAGGAGATCGGCACCGAGGCCTCGCCCACCACCGGCACCTATCCCGTCACCTTCATCATGGATCAGCCCGCAGACGTCGAGATCCTGCCCGGCATGTCGGGCACGATCCGGGCCACGCGCATGCGCGAGTTCGATCTCACGCCGCGCATCATTCTCCCGCCCTCGGCCATCTTCGCCGACCCGGCCGACCGCAGGCGCACGCTCGTCTGGGTCGTGGACGAGGCCACGGGCACCGTGAAGACGCGTGAGATCAGGCTCGGCCGTCCGACCGCCGCGGGCGTTACGGTGCTCGATGGGCTCGAGAACGGCGAGTGGGTGGTCGTGGCGGGCGTGCACAGCCTCGAGCCGGGACGCCGGGTGCGCATTCTCGACGTCGCCGGAGAGGGCTGATGGCGCTCGCAGCCTTCGCCGTCCGGCGGCGGGTCTTCACCTATTTCGCCGTCCTTCTCTTCACCTTCGCCGGTCTGTTCAGCTTCTTCACCCTCGGGCAGCTCGAGGATCCCGAGTTCACCATCAAGACGGCGGTGATCACCACCCCCTATCCGCTCGCCTCGCCCGAGGAGGTCGAGGAGCAGGTGACCGATCGCATCGAGCTCGCGCTGCAGCAGCTCGAGGAGATCGATCACCTCGAGTCCTTCAGCATGCCGGGGCTGAGCCAGGTCAAGGTGTACATCCGTCCCGAGCATCGCTCCGACGAGCTGCCGCAGATCTGGGACAAGCTGCGGGCGCGGATCCGGGACGTGGAGGACAGGCTGCCGCCGGGCGCCGGGCGGCCGGCGGTCAACGACACCTTCGGCGACGTCTTCGGTCATCTCATCGCCCTGACCGGCGATGGCTTCACGCCCGCGCAGATGGAGCGCTACGCCAAGCGCGTACGCAGGGAGCTTTCGCTCGTCGAGGGGGTGGCCCGGGTCGAGCTCTGGGGCGTCCGTGCGCGGCGCATCTTCATCGACACGCTGCCGAGCCGGCTCGAGCAGCTCGGCATTTCCGAGACCACCATCGCGCAGGCGATGCGCGCCCAGAACGCGGTCGTCGATGCCGGCTGGGTCGACTTCGTCGACCGCCGCGTTCCGATCCTGCCGAGCGGCGTGTTCCGCGCGCCGACCGACATCGCCCGGCTGCCGCTGCGCCCGAGTGCGGCCGACCTGCTGGGGCGTCTCGAGAGGGCTCCAGAGGCGGAGGCGCCGGTGCTGACCGTCGGCGATGTGGGCGAGGTGCGCGAGGGCTACCTCGAGCCCCCGCTCACGCTCATGCGATATAACGGCATGCCGGCGATCGCCATCGCGGTGAGCAACCGCTCGGGCGTCAACGTGGTGGAGATGGGGCGGCGGCTGGAGGAGCGTCTGCAGGCGATCGAGCGCGATCTGCCGATCGGCATCGAGCTCCATCGCTTCCACTGGCAGTCGCGGATCATCGACGAGGCCGTCTCCAGCTTTCTCATCAACTTCGTCGAGGCGCTCGCGATCGTCATCGCCGTGCTCACCCTCGCCATGGGATGGCGCATGGGGCTCATCATCGCGAGCGCCCTCGTGGCCACGGTGGCCGTGACCTTTCTGGTCATGGCGATCGCCGGCATCGATCTCCAGCGCATGTCGCTGGGCGCCCTCATCATCGCCCTCGGCATGATGGTGGACAACGCCATCGTCGTCGCCGACGGCTATGTGACCCGCAGGCAGCGGGGCATGAGCGCCGAGAAGGCGGCGGTGGAGGCCGCCGACCAGCCGGCGCTACCGCTTCTCGGCGCCACCGTGATCGCGGTGATGGCATTCTACCCCATCTTCGCCTCCGAGGAGAGCGCGGGCGAATACACCCAGACGCTGTTCTCGGTCGTCGCCATCGCCCTCCTCGCGAGCTGGGCGGTCTCGATCACCCTGACCCCCATCCAGTGCCTGCAGCTCCTGCGCGTGCAGGCCACCGCCGCGCAACCGGGTGGCAGCGAGGGCCGCCTGCTCCGCGCCTTCCGGGGGCTGGTGATGCAGGCGCTGCGGTTCCGGCTGCCGACCATCGCGCTCGCGCTCGGCCTCCTCGTTGCGAGCGCCATCGGCGCAGGGAGCGTGGAGCAGCTGTTCTTCCCCGATTCCTCGATGCCCAAGTTCATGATCGACATCTGGTCGCCGCAGGGCACGCGCATCGAGGACACGAGCGCCAAGGCGCGGCGCATCGAGGAGCGGCTGCTCGCCGACGAGCGGGTGGAGGCGGTGGCCTCCTTCATCGGCGCCGGTCCGCCGCGCTTCTACCTCCCGGTGACGCCGGAATCGCCGAACCCCGCCTATGCCCAGGTCATCGTCAATGTGCGCGACTTCCGCGACATCGACGACATCGCCCGCGAGCTCGATGCCTGGTTCCCGCAGGCCCTGCCGGATGCCGTCGTCTCGGTGCGCAAGTACACCTCGGGGCCCGGGAACACCTGGCGCTTCGAGATGCGCATCACCGGACCCGCACGGGCGAGCGGCGACGCGCTTCGGGCCGAGGCGGAAAAGGTCCTCAGGATCCTGCGCGCGAGCCCGATCGTGGGTGCGGCGGAGACCAACTGGCGCCAGCGCACGCTCCGCATCGTGCCCGAGTTCGACGCCGTCCGCGCCCGCTGGAGCGGGGCCACCCGCGAGGATCTCGCGGCCGCCGTCAAGCGCGCCTTCGACGGCAGCGTGATCGGCCTCTACCGGGAGAACGACGACCTCATCCCGATCGTGCTGCGCTACGCAGGTGGAAGCCGGGATCGGGTCGGCGCCCTCGATCTGCTGCCCGTGGCGCCGCGCGCCGGCAGCCGCAAGGTGCCGATGGCCCAGCTCATCGACGGCATCGAGACCGACCTCATCGACCCCATCATCTATCGCTACAACCGCTACCGCACCATCACCGTGCGGGCCAATCCCGCCCTCGGCCAGACGCTGGCGGCGCTGCAGGCGGACATCGCCGACGAGCTCGCCGCGCTCGAGCTCGCGCCGGGCTTCCGATGGGAGTGGGGCGGCGAGACCGAGAGCAGCGCCAAGGCTCAGAAGTCGCTCATTCCCGGAGCCATCCCGGCGGTGGCGATCATGCTGCTCGTGCTCTTCGCCCTGTTCAACGACACGCGCAGCGTGCTCGCGCTCATCCTCATCGTCCCCTTCGCGCTCATCGGGGTGATCGGCGGGCTGCTCGCGACCGGCGTCCCCTTCGGCTTCGTGGCCCTGCTCGGCGCCATGAGTCTGTCGGGCATGATGCTCAAGAACGGCATCGTCCTCGTCGACGAGATCACCCTCAACCGCGCGCGCGGCCTGTCGGCCTTCGAGGCCGTGGTCGAAGCCGCCGTCTCCCGTCTGCGCCCGGTCATGCTCGCCGCCGCGACGACGGTCCTCGGCGTGCTTCCGCTGCTTCAGGACGTGTTCTGGATCGGCCTCGCCGTCGTGCTCATGGCGGGCCTCACGGTGGGCACCGTCCTGACGATGGTGCTCCTGCCGGTGCTCTATGCCGCGCTCAAGGGCATCCGCCCGCAGCCGGCCGGCACGCCGGCGGGTGAGCCGCGCACCGCCGGCGCATGAGCGGCCTCATTCCGCCGCCTGCGGCCAGCGGGGGCTGCGCTTTTCGAGGAAGGCCCGAAGCCCCTCCTCGAAGCTCGCGCCGAGGGCGTTCTCGACGATGACCTCGGTGGTGAAGGCGTAGGCCTCCTCGAGCGGCATCTCGAGCTGGCGGTAGAAGGCCCTCTTGCCCAGCGCGAGCACATCCCTGGGCTTGTCGAGGAGCCGCGCGCAGAGCTCCTCCACGGCGCGGTCGAGTTCGGCCGCGGGTACGACCCGGTTCACGAGACCGAGCCGGTGCGCCTCGCGCGCATCGATGAAGTCGCCGCTGAGCAGCATCTCCATCGCCGCCTTGCGCGGGATGTTGCGCGACAGGGCGACCATCGGGGTGGAGCAGAAGAGGCCGTATTTCACGCCCGAAGTGGCAAAGCGCGCATCCTCGCTGGCTACGGCGAGATCGCAGGCGGCGACGAGCTGACAGCCGGCGGCGGTCGCGATCCCCTGCACGCGGGCGATGACCGGCAGCGGATGGCGGGTGATCGCCGTCATCACCCGCGAGCACAGCGCGAACAGCGAGCGCAGCGCCTCGTAGCGGCGCTCGGCCCCCATCTCCTTGAGATCGTGTCCCGAACAGAAGGCGCGCTCGCCCGCCCCGCGGACCACGATCACCCGTGCGCGCGGATCCTCCGCGAGGGCGGCGAGCTCCTCCTCGAGGCGGCGGAGCAGCTCGCGCGAAAGCGAATTGTAGGCGCGCGGCCGGTTGAGCGTGAGCAGGACCACGCCGTCGGTCCGATCCTCGCGCAGGAGAACGGCCTCACTCATCGCTCCTCTCCCGATCGCGGGTCACATGCAGGGGCCGGATGCCGGTCGCGCTCTCGAGCCGCGGCCGCTCCGGTTCGGCTTCCTCGAGCGGCGCGCAGGGAACGAGCGCTTCCCGGCAGCGGCGTGCGAGGGCCTGATATTCCCGCGTCCCCTGCCTCTTCCACGCGCGCTCCTCGGCACCCAGTTCGCGCACCACCTTCGCCGGAATGCCGGCCACCAGAGTGCGGGGCGGGACCTCGAAGCCGGCGCGCACGAAACTCATGGCGGCGACGAAGGCCTCCTCGCCGATCACCGCCCCGTCCATGATCACGCTGTTCATGCCCACGAGCGCACCGCGGCGAACCCGGCAGCCGTGAAGGACGGCGCCGTGGCCGATGTGGCCTTCCGGCTCGACCACGCAGTCGCTTCCCGGGAATCCGTGCATCACGCAGTTGTCCTGGACGTTGGCGCCGGCCTCGACGATCAGCCGGCCCATGTCGCCGCGCAGGCTCGCGCCCGGACCGATGTAGACCCCGGGGCCGACGATGACATCGCCGATGAGCACCGCCTCGGGATGTACGAAGGCGGTGGGATGCACCACCGGCCGCAGGCCGCAGAAGGCGTAGGTCCGCCCCATGACTCACTCCCCCAGCGGCCGCCGGCACTGGACGACGTGATAGCGCGGCGCGACGAAGGCCTCGTCGGTGAGCGACGCGCTCCCCGCAGGATTGAGGCCGCTCGCGTGGAAATCGCTGAACGCGGCCGACTGGTTCACATAGACCCCACCCGTGAGGTTCTCCGAAAGCGCGACGCCGGCATCCAGCATCGCCCGCTCCATGGCCGCGAGCACCTCGTCGTCGGTACTGTAGACGGCGGCCGTGATCGCGCCCTTCTCGCGCGCCCCCCGCGCCGCCCGCTCGATGGCTTCGGCCGTGCTGTCCGCCTCGACGATGAAGGCGATGGGGCCGAAGAGTTCCTGCATGTAGAGGGACTCCTCGCCGCTTTCGGCGTGGACGAGCAGCGGGGTGCGGATGCGCGCGCCGGGAAACTTCGGATGCTCGAGGGCCTGCGCGCGTCTCAGAACCGAGCCCCCCGCCGCCTGCTGGACGCGCTCGATGCGCTCGAGCGTGGCCGGGCTCTGGATGCAGCCCAGGATCTCGACCGCGCGCTCGGGCGCGCCGAGGAGACGGTCGATCGCCTGCACGATCGCGGCGGCCACCTCATCGAAGCTCTTGTGCCCCTCGTCGGTCGCAATGCCGGCGGAAGGGACGAAGATGTTCTGGGGCGTCGTGCACATCTGGCCGGAATAGAGCGAGAGGGAGAAGGCGAGGTTGCGCACCATGCCCCGGAAATCCGCGGTGGAGTCCACGACCACCGGATTGACGCCCGATTTCTCGGTGAAGACGACGGCCTGGTGGCAGTGCGTCTCGAGCCAGCTGCCGAAGGCGCTCGAGCCGGTGAAATCGACGAGCCGGATCTCGGGGCGGGTGGCGAGGTCGCGGGCAACAGGCGCCTCCTCGCTGTCCACCACGAGCTGGACGAGATCGGCGTCGAATCCCGCCTCGCGCAACACCGCACGCGCCGTCTCGACGGTGATCGCGAGCGGGAGTACGGCCCGCGGATGCGGCTTGATGAGCACGGGATTGCCGGTCGCGAGACTGGCGAAGATGCCCGGATAGGCGTTCCAGGTGGGAAAGGTGGAGCAGGCGATGACCGCGCCCACGCCCCGCGGCACGATCCTGAAGGTCTTCTCGAAGCGGGCGACCTCCTCCCGGCCCACGCGCTTTTCCCAGATCGCGCGCTCGGGGGTGCGCCGCATGAGGTCGACGGCATAGGCGAGCGCCTCGAGCCCGCGGTCCTGGGCATGCGGACCGCCGGCCTGGAAGGCCATCATGAAGCCCTGTCCGGTGGTGTGCATGACCGCCTGGGCAAGCTCGAAGCTCTGCCGGTTGAGACGCTGGAGGATCTCGAGGCAGACCTCGGCCCGCCGCGCGATTCCCGCATCGCGCCAGGCCGGGAGTGCGGCGCGCGCGGCGCGCAGCATGGCATCGAGATCGGGTGCCGGGTAGGTGATGCCGAGGGCGAAGCCGTAGGGGCTCTCCTCCTCGCCCAGGCTTGCGGGCGATGCCGGCTGGTCGAGCGCGAAGGGCCGGTTGAGCCGGGCCTCGAACGCCTCCCTTCCCCGCTCGGCCGCGTCCTCGCCGTAGATCCTGCCGCTCGGCAGCTCGGGAAAGCCGCTGAAATGCCCGCGCGTGCGAATGGCGGCGATCGCACGTTCGATCAGGGACACCTCCTCCGGGCGCTCGCTCACGATGCCTCTCCCCTCCTCATCCGCGCACCGCGCCGCCGCTCTACCAAAGAAGGCGGGGGCGGTCTATGCTCGGGCGGCGGTTCGGCGAGGGAAGGAGGGCCGTGAGCGAGGCGCCGGTACTGTGCAGCGAGGCGGACGGGGTGGCGGAGCTCACCCTCAACCGTCCGGACAAGCTCAACGCGCTCAACGAGGAGATGTTTCACCTTCTCGCCGGCCATCTCGCGCGCATCGCCGCCGATGCCGGTCTGCGCGCCGTGCTGCTCACGGGGGCCGGCCGCGGCTTCTGCGCCGGGCAGGACCTCGGCGCGCGCAACTTCGCCGAGACGGAGGAGCCGGATCTCGGCGCCACCCTCGAGCGCTTCTACAATCCGCTCGTGCGCAGGCTGCGGACGCTCGAGAAGCCGGTGGTGTGCGCCGTCAACGGAGTGGCCGCCGGTGCCGGCTGCAACATCGCGCTCGCCTGCGACATCGTCCTCGCTGCCCGCTCGGCGCGCTTCATTCAGGCTTTCTGCCGCCTCGGACTGGTTCCGGACTCGGGCGGCAGCTGGTTTCTGCCCCGCCTCGTCGGGGAGGCGCGGGCGCGCGCGCTCGCGCTTCTGGGCGAGCCGCTCGATGCCGAACGCGCCGAGGCCTGGGGGCTCGTCTGGAAGGTCGTCGACGACGAACGGCTGCTCGAGGAGGCGCGCGGCCTCGCCCGCGAACTCGCCCGCGGCCCGACGCGCGGCTATGCGCTGATCAAGAAGGCGTTTGCCGCCTCCTGGCAGAACGGGCTCGACGCCCAGCTCGATCTCGAGCGCGATCTCCAGCGCGAAGCCGGCCGCACCCGCGACTACCGCGAGGGCGTGCGGGCGTTTCTCGAAAAGCGGAAACCCGAATTCCGGGGCGATTGAGCCGATGCTCGGCCGCGAAAGCGTGATCGGCGTTCTCGGTGCCGGCACCATGGGTACGGGAATCGCCCAGGTGGCGGCGACCGCCGGCCACCCGGTGCGCCTCTTCGACCGCGAGGAGGGCGCAGCGGCGGCTGCGGTGCGGCGCATCGAGGCCCGCCTTAGGGCCTCGGTCGAGAAGGGGCGGCGGCGTGCCGAGGAGGCGCAGGCGATCCTCGCGAGGATCGAGGTCGCGGCGGACCTCCAGGCGATGGCGGGCTGCGGCCTCGTCATCGAGGCGGTGAGCGAGGAACTCGCGACCAAGCGGGAGCTCTTTGCCGCCGTCGAGCCGATCGTCGGCGAGGCCTGCATCCTCGCCACCAACACCTCCTCCCTGTCGATCACCGCCATCGGTGCCGTGCTGCAGAAGCCCTCGCGCTTCCTCGGCATGCACTTCTTCAACCCGGCCCCGGTCATGCGGCTCGTGGAGATCGTAAGCGGCCTCGAGACCGGGGCCGCGGTCGCCGAGGCCGCCTGCCGGCTCGCGGAGAGCTGGGGCAAGACCCCGATCCGGGTGCGCAACACCCCGGGCTTCGTCGTCAACCGCGTAGCCCGCCCCTTCTACGGTGAGGGCCTCCTCCTGCTCGCCGAAGGCGCGGCGGACCCGGCCACGCTCGATGCCGTCCTGCGCGACTGCGGCGGCTTTCCCATGGGGCCCTGCGAGCTCACCGATCTCATCGGCCAGGACGTCAACGCGGCCGTGACCCGCTCGCTCTTCGAGGCCTACCATTTCGACCGCCGCTATCTGCCGCCCCGGGTCCAGCTCGAACTCGTGGAGGCGGGCAGGCTCGGGCGCAAATGCGGGCGCGGCTTCTACGACTACGATGCGAACGGCAGGCCGCTGCGCCCGGATCCCGCGGCGGAAGCTCCGGCGCCGCCGCCACGCGAACTCGCGGTGGAAGGGGACCTCGGCCCCGCGACTTCGCTGATCGCGCTCGCGGAGCGGGCGGGGCTCCGGGTCGCGCGGGTGCCTCACGGCCCGGGTCTTCTCCATCTCGAGAATGCGACGCTCATGCTCGCGGACGGGCTGCCGGCGAGCGAACATGCGGCGCGCCAGCATCGACCCGTGCTCGCCTTCGATCTCTGCCTCGATTATGCGCGCGCACCCCGGATCGCGCTCGCCGCCTGCGCGAACTGTCCCGAGCCGGCGCTGCGCGAGGCGGTGGGCTTCTTCCAGGCGCTCGGCAAGACGGTCACGCGCATCGGCGATGTTCCCGGCCTGATCGTCATGCGCACGCTCGCGATGCTCGCCAACGAGGCGGCGGAAGCGGTGCGCGAGGGCGTGGCACAGCCGGAGGCGATCGATTGCGCCATGCGCCTCGGCCTCAACTATCCCGAAGGTCCCCTCGCCTGGGCCGGGCGGGTCGGCGTCCGGCGTCTGGTCCAGTGCCTCGACCACCTCTTCGAGCTCTATCACGACCCCCGCTATCGGGCCTCGCTCGAGCTGCGCCGCCGGCTGTGGCAGCGGGAGTGAGCTGCCGCCGCCGTCGCCACCGGCACGCCGCCCTGCAGCACGGCCACCGGTTGCGCCGCCCCGAGCCAGTAGCAGAGATCGCGCGGATGGCCGATCTCCCACAGCAGAAGATCCGCCACCTTGCCGACCTCGAGCGTGCCGATCTCCGCCCCCAGGCCGAGCGCCGCTGCGGCATGGCGCGTCACGCCGGCGAGCGCTTCCTCCGGGGTGAGCCCGAAGGCGACGCAGCCGAGATGGAGCATCGCGAGCAGCGACAGGACGGGCGAGGAGCCGGGATTGCAGTCGCTGGCGAGCGCCATGGGCACGCGATGGCGGCGGAAGAGTGCGACCGGCGGCTTTCGCCCTCCGCCGAGGTCGAGCCAGGCGCCGGGCAGGAGAACGGCGATCGTGCCGGCCTCCGCCATGGCGGCGATGCCGGCCTCGCTCGCGAATTCGAGGTGATCGGCGGAAAGCGCCCGGAAGCTCGCTGCGAGCGCGGCCCCGCCCCCGTCCGAGAGCTGATCGGCGTGGAGCCTCACCGGAATGCCGAGGCGCTGCGCCGCCTCGAACAGCCGCGCGCACTGCCGGGGCGAAAACGCGATCTCCTCGAGGAAGGCGTCCACGGCGTCGGCGAGGCCCTCCTCGCGGGCGCGCGGCAGGATGTGCCGGACCAGATGGTCGATGTAGTCGTCGGCGCGACCGGCATACTCCGGTGGCACCGCATGGGCCGCAAGGAGGGTCGTCACCACGCGCACGCCGGTCGCCGCGCCGAGACGGCGGGCGACCCGGAGCATGCGCAGCTCGCTCTCGAGCTCGAGCCCGTAGCCGGACTTGATCTCGATCGTCGTCACGCCTTCTGCGCAAAGCCGCCGCAGACGCCCGAGCGCGCCCGCGAAGAGCTCCTCTTCCGAAGCGGCGCGCGTCGCCCGCACGGTGCTGAGAATGCCTCCTCCCGCCGCGGCGATCTCGGCGTAGCTGCGGCCCTCGAGGCGGAGTTCGAATTCCCGGCCGCGATCGCCCGCGAAGATGAGGTGGGTGTGACAGTCGATGAGCCCGGGGGTGATCCAGCGCCCCTCGGCATCGCAGACCTCCCGCGCAGGCTGCCGCGGCAGCTCGTCCATCGATCCGATCCAGGCGATGCGCCCTTCACGCGTGGCCAGCGCCGCGGGCTCGATGGTCCCATAGGGCCTTTCGCCCGGCACCATGGTCGCGATGCGTGCATGGACATACAGCCGGTCCCACACCCCCCTGCTCCGGCAGTCGGCAGCCGCGCGGAGATTAGGCGCGATCACCCCCCGGGCGCCAGTCCCGCGCCCGCTCGGGGTGCGCCGCTGTGTAGCGTTGATTCGCGGCCGCTCTTGCGCCTAGGCTTCGCTGCACACAGGAACTGCGGGACGGCTGCGTCGGCAGCCGCGGAGCCGTGCGCGGCGGGGGAAGGGGGGCCGAGCCTTGGGCACCGTCGAAAATCTCCTGGGCAACGAGGCGATCGCGCGGGGCGCCTGGGAGGCGGGGGTGCGGG
>CAZHHU010000018.1:20479-33647 GCA_964532215.1 uncultured Geminicoccaceae bacterium | reverse complement strand
CGCCGGGGACCGCCCCAGATGCCGATGATCAGGTACATCGGGATCAGGATGCCCTCGAAGAAGACGTAGAAGAGCACGAGGTCGAGGGCGCTGAACACCCCGACCATCATCGTGCACATCACGAGAAAGGCGATCATGTACTCCTTGACCCGGGTCCCCACCGAGTACCAGGAGCCGACGACGCAGACGAGCGTGAGCAGCGTCGAGAGCAGGATGAACCAGAGCGAGATGCCGTCCACCCCCATGTAGTACTCGACGCCGAGACCCAGCAGCCAGGGGCTGCGCTCGACGAGCTGGAATCCCGGTTGCGCGGGATCGAACTGGGCCCACACGAGCAGCGACAGCAGGAAGGTCACGAGCGACGTCCAGAGGGCGACCGCGCGGCTGTTCTGCGCCACGATCTCCGGCTCGCCACGGATGAAGAGGATGAAGGCCACCCCGACGAGCGGCAGAAAGGTGACCAGGGAGAGCAGAGGCCAGTCGCTCACGGCGCGTCACCCCCGGACCATGAACAGATACCAGGACAGCAGCACGACGATGCCGATGAGCATCGCGAAGGCGTAGTGGTAGAGATAGCCGGTCTGGAGGCGGACCGCCCGTCGCGCCGCGGCGATCGTAGCGAGCGCCACGCCGTCGGGGCCGAAGCGGTCGATCACCCCGAGATCGACGCCCTGCCAGAAGATGCGTGCGATGCGCAGAGCCGGCCGCACGAACAGCGCGTCGTAGAGTTCGTCGAAGTACCACTTGTTGAAGAGAAAAACGTAGACGGGGCGCAGCGCCGCCGCG
This sequence comes from uncultured Geminicoccaceae bacterium, assembly GCA_964532215.1. Lineage (GTDB taxonomy): Bacteria > Pseudomonadota > Alphaproteobacteria > Geminicoccales > Geminicoccaceae > HRBIN39. The sequence goes on along the minus strand of CAZHHU010000018.1, from coordinate 32,861 downwards.
GTGCGCGCGGGAAGATCGGGCATGCGGACATAATAGAGCCAGGAGAGCCCCAGCCCCAGCAGCATGGCGAGGAAGGGCGCCGCCTTGACGAGCAGGGGCACCGCATGGATCTCCTCGAGCACCCGGTTCTCGGACAGGGTGAAGATCGCGCCCGCCCAGAAGGCGCCCTCGGGATCGAGCATCGCGCTCCCGAACCATCCCGCGAGCAGTGCGCCGAGGGCGAGGAGCAGGAGGGGCACGGTCATCACCGGCGGGCTCTCATGCGCATGGGCGGCGAGCTCGGGATCACGGGGTTCGCCATGAAAGGTCATGAACATGAGGCGGCCCGAATAGAAGGCGGTGAGCACCGCGGCGAGGAGCAGCAGAAGGAAGGCATAGCCCGCGAAGGCGTTATGCGAGGCCCAGGTGGCCTCGATGATCGCATCCTTGGAAAAGTAGCCGGCGGTGCCGGGAAAGCCCATGAGCGCGAGGCTTCCGATCCACATCACGGCGTAGGTGAGCGGCAGCTTGCGCCAGATCCCGCCCATGCGGCGCATGTCCTGTTCATCGTGCAGCGCATGGATGACGGAGCCCGCGCCGAGGAAGAGAAGCGCCTTGAAGAAGGCATGGGTATAGAGGTGGAAGATGCCGGCGGCGTAGGCGCCCACGCCCGCGGCCGCGAACATGTAGCCGAGCTGCGAGCAGGTGGAATAGGCGATGACCCGTTTGATGTCGTTCTGGGTCAGGCCGACGCTCGCGGCGAACAGGGCCGTGCTGGCGCCGATGAAGGTCACGAGCGCGAGCGCATCCGGCGCATGCTCGAACAGGGGCGAGAAGCGGGCCACCAGGAACACCCCGGCGGTCACCATGGTGGCGGCGTGGATGAGCGCCGAGACCGGGGTCGGGCCTTCCATGGCGTCGGGCAGCCAGGTGTGCAGCGGCAGCTGCGCCGATTTGCCGACCGCGCCGATGAACAGGAGCACGGCGATCAGCGTCAGGGTGTCGAAGCTGCTGCCGAAGACGACGAGCTGGGTCTGCGCGAACTCGGGCGCGGCCCGGAAGATGTCGTCGAAGCGGATGCTGTCGAACACGAACCAGGTGGCGGCGAGTCCGAGGGCGAGGCCGAAATCGCCGACGCGGTTGACGATGAAGGCCTTGATCGCCGCCGCACAGGCGGATGGCCGCGTGTACCAGTAGCCGATGAGGAGATAGGAGGCGACACCGACCCCTTCCCAGCCGAAGTAGAGCTGGATGAGATTGTCCGAGGTCACGAGCGCCAGCATGGCGAAGGTGAACAGGGAGAGATAGGCGAAGAAGCGCGGAATGCCGGGGTCGTGCGCCATGTAGCCGATGGAATAGACGTGGATGAGAAAGCTCACCGTGCTGACCACGAACATCATGACCACGGACAGCGTGTCCACCCGGATCGCCCATTCGGCGACGAAGCTGTCCACCACCGCCCAGGTGAACAGCGGCACGACGTGGGGCTCGCTGCCGAGGTCCTTGAGGCCGATGATGGCGCAGAGGGCGGAGATCGCCATGAAGCCGCAGGCGATGAGCTGCGATGCCCGATCCCCGAGCAGGCGGCCGAACAGGCCCACGATCAGGAAGCCCGCGAGCGGCGAGAGAACCAGGATGAGGTAGAGCATCATCAGCCCTTCATGACGTTGATGTCCTCGACCTCGATGCTGCCGCGGTTGCGGAAGTAGACGACCACGATGGCGAGGCCGATCGCCGCCTCGGCGGCGGCCACGGTGAGCACGAACATGGCGAAGATCTGGCCCGCGAGGTCGGCGAGCTGGGCCGAGAAGGCGACGAAGTTGATGTTCACCGCGAGCAGCAGGAGCTCGATCGACATGAGGATGACGATGACGTTCTTGCGGTTGAGGAAGATGCCGAAGACGCCGAGCGTGAACAGGATCGCGGCGAGGGTGAGGTAGTGGGAGAGCGGGATCGAAAGGGCCACGGTGCGCCTCCCCTCAGATGCCGGTTCGCGGCCGGACCTTGCGCACTTCCAGCGTCTCCTCGCGGCGCCGGTGGACCTGCGCGGCGATGTCCTGACGCCTGGCGTCCGGCCGGTGACGGAGGGTGAGGGTGATGGCGCCGATCATCGCGATCAGGAGCACCATTCCCGCCGCCTGGAAGAGGTAGAAGTATTCGGTGTAGAGGAGCCGACCGAGGGCCTCGGTATTGGTGAGCTGCGCGGGAACGGCGGCGGCGGTCGCGGCCGTCTCCCCGGGGGCGAACGCCTGCGTTCCGAGCACGAGCACGAGTTCGGCGAGGAGGATCACGCCCACGAGCACGCCCACGGGCAGATACTGCAGGAAGCCCTCGCGCAGCTGCACGAAGTTGATGTCGAGCATCATCACCACGAACAGGAACAGCACCGCGACGGCGCCCACATAGACGACGACGAGGGCCATGGCGAGGAATTCGGCGCCGGTGAGGAGGAAGAGGCCGGCCGAGTTGAAGAAGGCGAGGATCAGGAACAGTACCGAATGGACCGGATTGCGGGCGGCGATGACCATCACCGCGGCGGCGACGGTGACGATCGCGAGCACATAGAAGACGAACAGCGCAGCAGTCATGATCCCTTCCGAACCTCCGCGCCCGCCCCCTTTCAGCGGTAGGGCGCGTCCATCTCGAGCCGCAGGGCGATCTCGCGTTCCCAGCGCTCGCCGTTCTCGAGCAGCTTTTCCTTGGTGTAGAAGAGTTCCTCGCGGGTCTCGGCCGCGAACTCCATGTTCGGGCCCTCGACGATCGCATCCACCGGGCAGGCTTCCTCGCAGAAGCCGCAGTAGATGCATTTGGTCATGTCGATGTCGTAGCGGGTCGTGCGCCGGCTGCCATCCGGGCGCGGCGCGCTCTCGATGGTGATCGCCTGGGCGGGGCAGATGGCCTCGCAGAGCTTGCAGGCGATGCAGCGCTCCTCGCCGCTCGGATAGCGCCTGAGCGCGTGCTCGCCGCGAAAGCGGGGCGACAAGGGCCCCTTCTCATAGGGGTAGTTGAGGGTCACCTTGGGCTTGAACAGGTACTTCAGCGTCAGGGCGAAGCCCTTGACGAGTTCCTCCCAGAGCACCGTTCTCGCGACGCGGTCGAGCTGCAGCATCTCCCTTCTCCGGTCTTCCGGTGCTCCTCACTTCGGGAACAGGTCGAAGGCGACCATCACGCCCGAGGTCACGACGATCCAGAACAGCGCAAGAGGCAGAAAGACCTTCCACCCCAGGCGCATGAGCTGATCGTAGCGGTAGCGGGGCAGGGTCGCACGGGCCCAGATGTAGATGAACAGCACCGCGCAGATCTTGAGGATGAACCAGATCGGCCCCGGCACCCAGGTAAAGGGCGCCACCTCCAGCGGCGGCAGCCAGCCGCCGAGGAAGAGGATCGAGCAGATCGCGCTCATGAGGATCATGTTCGCGTATTCGCCCAGGAAGAACAGGGCGAAGGTCATCGAGGAGTATTCGACGTTGTACCCCGTCACGAGGCTCGCCTCGTCCTCGGGCAGATCGAAGGGATGGCGGTTCGTCTCCGCGAGGATGGAGACGATGAAGATCACGAACATCGGAAAATGCCAGATCGCGTACCAGCCATGCCGGGCCTGGGCCGCGACGATGTCCGAGAGATTGAGCGATCCGGCGGTGATCAGGACGTTGACGATGATGAGGCCGATGGCGATCTCGTAGGAGACCATCTGCGCCGAGGAGCGCAGCGCGCCGAGAAAGGCGTAGCGGGAGTTCGACGCCCAGCCGGCCATGATCACCCCGTAGACCCCGAGCGAGCTCACCGCGAACAGGTAGAGGACGCCGACGTTGATGTCGGCGAGCACGAGTCCGGGGCCGAAGGGAATGACGGCCCAGCCGATGAGCGCGAGGATGAAGGTCACCGCCGGGGCGGCGATGAAGACGCCCTTGTTCGCGCCCGTCGGAATCACGGTCTCCTTGAAGAACAGCTTGAGGCCGTCGGCGATCGGCTGCAGCAGCCCGTAGGGACCCACGAACATCGGCCCCTGGCGGAGCTGCATGCCGGCGATGATCTTGCGCTCGGCATAGGTGAGATAGGCCACCGCCAAAAGCAGCGGCACGACGATGACAAGCGTGAGCACCGCGAGAACGATGAGCGGCCAGATCGTGCCCCAGAAGATCTCAGCCATGGCCCGCGCTCACAGCTTCAGCCATTTCCGCCTCCTGCGGCGCCCGTCCGTGGAGGATTTCCGCGGAACAGCGCCGCATCGTCGGTGAGGCGCGACAGATGGGATTGGTGAGGTAGAAATCCTCGATCGGCGAGCTGAGGGGGTGGTCCTCGATCTCCCCCGCTTCCCCGAACGTGCCCCACTCGGCGGGCGCGACGACATCGACGAGGCCGAGCTGGGGCGCCACCTCCGCCATGCGATCGCGCACCTCGCTCAGGCTGTCGAGGGGAACGGTGCGTCCCAGCGCTTCCGAAAGCGCCCTCAGAATCTTCCAGTCCTCGCGCGCCTCGCCCGGCGGGAAGGCGGCGAGTCGGCCCCGCTGCACGCGGCCCTCGGTGTTGACCCAGGTCGCGTTCTTCTCGGTGTAGGCGGCCGCGGGCAGGATCACGTCCGCGATCGGTGCGGCGCGGTCGCCGTGGGTGCCCTGGTAGATGACGAAGGCCTTCTCGAGGCGCGAGGTGTCGATCTCGTCCGCGCCGAGCAGGAAGACGACCTCGATCTCCCCGCGCGCGGCGGCATCGAGCATGCCTGCGACGTCGTACCCCCCTTCGCGGGGAAGGAGACCGAGGTCGAGACCGCCCACGCGGGCGGCGGCGGTGTGGAGGACGTTGAAGCCGTTCCAGTCCTCGCGCACCATGTCGAACTTCTCGGCGATCTGCCGCGCGCGCGCGAGGATCGCGGCGCCGTCGCGGCGGGCGAGCGCACCCATGCCGAGCACGATCATCGCCCGCTCGGCGCTGCGCAGCCTTTTCGCGAGCGGATGCCGGCCGGCTGCGATGCGCTCGAGGATCTTCGGCGAATCGCCGAGATGGTCGACCGGATAGGTGAGGTCGAAGGCCGCCCCGATGCGGGCCACCTCGAAGCCGCCCATGCGCCAGCGCTTGCGCAGGCGGGCGTTGACGAGCGGCGCCTCCCAGCGCGGGTTCGTGCCCACGAGAAGGCAGAAGTCCGCCTGCTCGATGCCGGCGATCGTGGTGTTGAAGAGATAGGCGGCGCGCGGTGCCGCCGGAAGTTTCGCGCCGTCCTGGCGGCAGTCGATATGGGGGGATTCGAGCCGCGCCGCGAGCTCGCGCAGAAGCAGCATCGATTCGCAGCAGGCGAGATCGCCGGCGATGAAGCCGATACGCGCGCCCGGCACGCCTTCGAGGCGGTCACGGATGGCGCGGAAGGCGGTCTTCCAGTCCGTGGGCTCGAGGCGCCCCGCGCGGCGCACCATCGGCACGTCGAGGCGCCGGTATCTCAGCCCGTCGCAGGCATAGCGCGTGCGATCCGAGATCCACTCCTCGTTCACCTGCTCGTTGAGGCGGGGCAGGATGCGCATGACCTCGTTGCCGCGCACATCGACCCGGATGTTCGAGCCCACCGCATCCATCACGTCGACGGATTCGGTCTTGCGCAGCTCCCAGGTGCGTGCCCGGTACTCATAGGGCCTGGAGTTGAGGGCGCCGACGGGACAGAGGTCGACGACATTGCCCTGGAGCTCGGAGGTGAGCGCGCGCTCGAGGTAGTTCGTGATCTCCATGTGCTCGCCGCGATGGATGCCGCCGAGCTCGGGAACGCCCGCCACCTCCTCGAGAAAGCGGATGCAGCGCGTGCAGTGGATGCAGCGGGTCATGTGGGTGGAGACGAGCGGCCCCAGATACTTGTCCGCGACCGCCCGCTTGTTCTCGCGAAAGCGCGAGTGATCGGGGCCGTAGAACAGGGTCAGGTCCTGCAGATCGCACTCCCCGCCCTGATCGCAGATGGGGCAGTCGAGGGGATGGTTGATGAGCAGGAACTCGAGCACCCCCTTGCGCGCCCGGTGCACCATCGGCGTGTTCGTGTGGATCACCATGCCGTCGGCGACCGGCATCGCGCAGGAGGCCACGGGCTTCGGCGACTTCTCGATCTCCACGAGGCACATGCGGCAGTTGCCGGCGATATTCAGCCGCGGGTGGTAGCAGAAATGGGGAATCTCGATGCCGGCGAGCTCGCAGGCCTGGAACACGGTGATTCCCGCCGGCACCTCGTATTCGCGCCCGTCGATGGTGACCTTCGGCATCGCCCTCGCTTCTCCGCTCAGGCCGCGGCCCGTGTCTTGTGCGCCACGATCCGGCGCTCGAGCTCGTCCCGGAAGTGCCGGATCAGTCCCTGCACCGGCCAGGCGGCGGCATCGCCGAGCGCGCAGATCGTATGCCCCTCGATCTGCTTGGTGACCTCCCACAGGAGATCGATTTCCTCGATCTCGCCGCGGCCCTCGGCGAGACGGCTGAGCACCCGGTAGAGCCAGCCCGTGCCTTCGCGGCAGGGCGTACACTGGCCGCAGGACTCATGCATGTAGAACTTCGACAGCCGGGCGATCGCGCGAACGATGTCGGTGGAGCGGTCCATCACGATCACCCCGGCGGTGCCCAGTCCGCTCTGCGCCTCGCGCAGACTGTCGAAATCCATGAGCACCGTGTCGCACACGGACCGGGGAATGAGCGGCACCGAGGAGCCGCCGGGAATGACCGCGAGGAGATTGTCCCAGCCGCCGCGCACCCCGCCCGCGTGTTTCTCGAGCAGTTCGCGCAGCGGAATGCCCATCTCCTCCTCGACGGTGCAGGGCTGGTTCACATGCCCCGAGATGCAGAAGATCTTGGTGCCGGTGTTGTTGGGACGGCCGAGCGAGGCGAACCAGGAGGAGCCGCGCCGGAGGATGGCGGGCACCACGGCGATGGTCTCGACATTGTTGACCGTGGTGGGACGGCCGTAGAGCCCGACCGCGGCGGGGAAGGGGGGCTTGAGCCGCGGCTGGCCCTTCTTGCCTTCCAGGCTCTCGAGGAGGCCCGTCTCCTCGCCGCAGATGTAGGCGCCCGCCCCGCGGTGGACGACGACCTCGATGTCGTAGCCGGACTTGCAGGCGTTGCGGCCCACGAGCCCGGCCTCGTAGGCTTCCTGCACCGCCGCTTCGAGCACCTGCGCCTCGCGCACGAACTCGCCGCGGATGTAGATGTAGCAGTGGGTGCAGCCCATCGCCGCGCCGGCGAGGACGATGCCCTCGAGCAGCTTGTGCGGTTCGTGGCGCAGGATCTCCCGGTCCTTGCAGGTGCCGGGTTCGGATTCGTCGGCGTTGACCACGAGATAGACCGGACCGCCGTCCGGTTTCTTCGGCATGAAGGACCATTTGAGGCCGGTGGGAAAGCCCGCCCCGCCGCGGCCCCGCAGGCCGGAGTCCTTGACCTGCTGGATCAGCCACTCGCGGCCCTTGAGAATGAGATCCCTGGTGCCGTCCCAGTCGCCGCGGCGGCGCGCCGCCGCGAGGTTCCACGGCTGCTCGCCGTAGAGATTGGTGAAGATGCGGTCACGGTCGTGGAGCACCGCCTCACTCCTCCTCGAACAGGAGGGTCGTCTTGCCGCCCGCGGGCATCGATCCCCTGCGGCCGGACTGCGGGCCGGGCTGCGGCCGCTCCCCTCGCCGCAGCGCTTCGAGCACCGCCCGCGCCCGCTCGTAATCGAGATCCTCGTAATAGTCGTCGTCGATCCACATCACCGGCGCGTTGGCACAGGCCCCGAGGCATTCGAACTCGCGCAGATAGAAGCGTCCGTCCTCGGTGCTCTCGCCCACCTCGCAGCCGAGCACCTCGCGGCAGGCGCGCAGCACCTCGTCGGAGCCGCACAGCCAGCAGGGCGTGGTGGTGCACACCCGCACCTGCACCCGGCCCACGGGCTCGACGTTGAACATGTCGTAGAAGGTGGCGATCTCGTACACCCGCATCCGCGGCATGGCGAGCAGGTCCGCCACATAGTCGAGCGCGGCCCGCGGCAGCCAGCCGCCGTGCTGGTCCTGGGCGAGATGGAGAAGCGGCAGCACCGCGCTCGCCTGTCGCCCCGCCGGATAGCGCGCCACGTACATCCGGGCCTTCTCGAGGTTTTCCGGCGTGAACGCGAATTCCGCGACATCGGGGGCCATCGCGCCTCTGGGCGTCCGCTTCGGGCTGCCGCTCATCGGTCGATCTCTCCGAACACGATGTCGAGCGATCCGATGATCGCCGGGATGTCGGCGAGCTGATGCCCCTTCGCCATGAGTTCGAGGGCCTGGAGATGCACGTAGCCCGGCGAGCGGATCTTGCAGCGGTACGGGCGGTTCGTGCCGTCGGAGACGAGATAGACCCCGAACTCCCCCTTCGGGTTCTCGGTCGCCACGTAGACTTCCCCCGCGGGCACGTGGATGCCCTCGGTGTAGAGCTTGAAGTGGTGGATGAGCGCCTCCATCGAGCGCTTCATCTCCTGCCGCGAGGGCGGCGTGACCTTGTGGTTCGGGGTGCGCACCGGCCCCTCGGGCATCTGCTCGAGGCACTGGCGGATGATCTTGAGCGATTCCCGCATCTCCTGCATGCGCACGAGATAGCGGTCCCAGCAGTCGCCGTGCCGGCCCACCGGAATGTCGAAGTCCATGCGGTCGTAGACCTCGTAGGGCTGGGCCTTGCGGAGATCCCAGGCGACGCCCGAGGCGCGCAGCATCGGTCCCGAGAACCCCCAGGCGAGCGCGTCCTCGGCCGAGACCACGCCGATGTCCACGGTGCGCTGCTTGAAGATCCGGTTCTCGGTGAGCAGGGTTTCGAGATCGTCCATGAAGGGCTCGAACTGGTCGCACCAGGCGGCGATGCGCTCGTCGAGCCCCGCCGGCATGTCCTTGGCGACACCGCCGAAGCGGAAGTAGTTCGCATGCATGCGGGCGCCGGAGACGGCCTCGTAGAACTCCATGAGCAGCTCCCGCTGCTCGAAGCCCCAGAGCAGCGGGGTCATGGCGCCGCAGTCGAGGGCGAAGGTGGTGAGATTGAGGAGGTGATTGAGAATGCGGGTGATCTCGCAGAACAGCACCCGGATGTACTGGGCGCGGGCGGGGACCTCGACGCCGAGGAGCTTCTCGACCGCGAGCACGAAGCTGTGCTCCTGACACATCATCGAGACGTAGTCGAGGCGGTCGAAATAGGGGATGTTCTGCAGATACGGGCGGTACTCGATGAGCTTTTCCGTGCCCCGGTGCAGAAGGCCGATGTGGGGATCGGCGCGCTCCACGACCTCGCCGTCCATCTCCAGCACGAGGCGGAGCACGCCGTGGGCGGCGGGGTGCTGCGGTCCGAAGTTCACGCTGTAGGTGACGATGTCCGTCTCGGCCATGACACGCGCTCCGCACGGCGCTCGGCGTCGCCGATCTCGCCCCGCTGCAAGCACCCGAAGGCCCTGAGCGCAAGGGCTCAGCTCTGCGCCTTTTCGTCACCCGGCAGGAGCTCGCCCATGCCCTCCCAGGGCGACAGGAAGTCGAAATTGCGGAAATCCTGTCTCAGCTTCACGGGCTCGTAGACGACGCGCTTCTCTTCCTCGTCGTAGCGCAGCTCCACATAGCCCGTGAGGGGAAAGTCCTTGCGCAGCGGATGGCCGTCGAAGCCGTAGTCGGTGAGCAGCCGCCTGAGATCGGGATGGTCGGCGAACATGATGCCGTACATGTCCCAGGCCTCGCGCTCGAACCAGCCCGCCGCCGGATAGACGGAGACCACCGAGGGCACCGGCGTCGCCTCGTCGGTGCGCAGCTTCACCCGGATGCGCTGGTTATGGTGCAGGGAGAGGAGGTGATAGACGACCTCGAAGCGCAGCTCCCGCTCGGGATAGTCGACACCGCAGAGATCGACGAGCTCCTTGAAGAGCAGGCTCGGTTCATCGCGCAGATAGGTGAGCACCCGCACGATGTTCGCTGCCGGAACCACGATCGTCAGTTCGCCGCGGCGGATCTCGCTCTCGAGGAGATAGTCGCCGAGCGCCGCGGCCACGGTCTCGAGAACCTCCTCGAGCGCCGCTTCGATCTCGGGACCGGTCTCGACGGTCATGGCCGCGTCCTCATCGCTCCAGCGTGGCGTTGCGGCGGATCTTCTTCTGCAGTTGCAGAATGCCGTAGACGAGCGCCTCCGCGGTGGGCGGACAGCCGGGCACGTAGATGTCCACGGGGATGATGCGATCGCAGCCGCGCACGACCGAGTAGGAGAAGTGGTAGTAGCCGCCGCCGTTGGCGCAGCTTCCCATGGAGATCACATAGCGCGGCTCGGCCATCTGATCGTAGACCTTGCGGAGCGCCGGCGCCATCTTGTTGCACAGCGTGCCGGCGACGATCATGACGTCGCTCTGGCGCGGGCTCGGCCGGAAGACGAGGCCGAAGCGGTCGAGATCGTAGCGGCTCGCGGCCGCGTGCATCATCTCCACCGCACAGCAGGCGAGGCCGAAGGTCATCGGCCAGAGGCTGCCCGAGCGCGCCCAGGCGACGAGATCGTTGAGGGTGGTGACGAAGAACCCCTTTTCGCCGAGGCTGCGCCCGACCTTCTCGAACAGGCCCTCGTCCCCCCGCCGCGCGAGCGTCTGCGTGCTCATTCCCACTCGAGCGCCCCCTTCTTCCACTCGTAGATGAAGCCGATGGTGAGTACGGCCAGGAACAGCATCATCGACCAGAAGCCGAACAGTCCGATGTTCCCGAGCGCGACCGCCCAGGGAAAGAGGAAGGCGACCTCGAGATCGAAGATGATGAGGAGGATCGCCACGAGGTAGAAGCGGGCATCGAAACGGCCACGCGTGTCCTCGAACGGCTCGAAGCCGCATTCGTAGGCGGAGAGCTTCTCACGCTCGGGATGCTGGGGGGCGACGAGCCAGGAGGCGAGGAGAATGATGCCGGAAAGCCCGATCGCGATGACAAGAAACACGAGCACCGGCAGGTACTCGGCGAGATAGCCCTGCATCGCGCGCCCCCATCGTTCGGCCGCCCGAAAGCTGTATCGCGAATGGATCTTCCAGCGGCACCGCCTGCAACATAGGACGGGCATGGCCGGCTGCCAAGGCCGCCGGAGCTGTGGTGCGTGAGACCGGGAACCGTGCACAAAACGGGTTTGACGATGCGTATCCCCGTGTTTAGGGTTCGCATCGGTCCCGCTCTCGATCCCGGCCCCGGGGGCCAGATCGCGCGTCCGTCATCCCGTGGAACCCAGAGCGAGCGAGGGACGTCCATGTTTCGTCGCAAGGAAAGCGAGCCGCTGAGACCGGTGGATCCGATCGAGAACAAGCCTGCGGGCACTGAATCCAAGATCGAGGCGGAACTCCCCCGCCGGCAGCCGGAGCGCCCCAAGGCGGTGGAGCGGCCGGCCATGGTTCCCGGGGAGGGCAAGCGTCTCATCGTCGGCCAGGGCATCAGCCTGTCGGGAGAGATCACGGCCTGCGACCGGCTCGTCGTCGAGGGCAACGTCCAGGTGACGCTCAACGAGACGCGCGCCATCGAAATCGCCGAGACGGGCAAATTCACGAACGGCAAGGCGGAAGTGGACGAGGCGGAGATCAGCGGCGTCTACGAGGGCGAGCTCACGGTCCGCCACCGTCTGCTCATCCGCAGCACCGGCCGGGTGACGGGGACCGTGCGCTACGGGGAACTCGAAATCGAGCGCGGCGGTCAGCTGTCCGGTACGGTCTCGATGCTGGGCGGCGGGTCCGGGCGCAGTTGACGCGATCTTAACGGTCGCGAACGAGAAGGACGTGGAGGAGGGGGCCGGAGGGTCCGGTCCCGGTCGCAGAGGGATCGAGAAGGTGAGCGGGCTCGGGAGTCTGGCGCCCGTTTGGCTCGTGAGCGCCGTGCTTCTCCTCGCGGGCTGCAGCGCCGGGTCCGACCGGCTCGCGGCCTACCGGGCTCCACCTGAGCCACCTCGGATCGCCGGGGCACCCCTTCGCGACCCGCCTCCACTGCCTGAACGGATCAAGCTCGTCGGCATGCCGGGGCCGCATGTGGAGCAGGTCTTCGGCCCCCCGAGTCTGCGGCGCCGCGAGCCACCGGCCGAATACTGGCGCTACAGTTTCACCCGCTGCACGCTCGACCTGTTTCTCTACGAGGATGAACGGCAGGGCCTGCCCAGGGTCGTCTACTACGAGCTCCATGCCACCTGGCCAACACCCCAGGCGAGCTTCGAAGGGTGCGCGGACTTCGGCGTCGGCTTCGAGCTGCTGGAGCAGGCAGGCCGGAGACGGCTTCCCGACGTCGCGGAACACTGAAGCGGGCGCCTACTCCGCGTAGTAGGCAGCGAGTCGACGCCTTGCGAGCTCGGCGTCGCCGTAGCCATAGCGGGCGTATTCGAGCTCATCGACGAAATTGAGCGTGGCGGCGAGGAGGCGCCCGCTCGCCGGCCCGAGGAGCTCGAGCGCCTGGGCGACGAGGGCGCGGCCCGTCTT
>CAZHHU010000018.1:18081-20379 GCA_964532215.1 uncultured Geminicoccaceae bacterium | reverse complement strand
CGCTCGCCGGCCCGAGGAGCTCGAGCGCCTGGGCGACGAGGGCGCGGCCCGTCTTGCGCCACTGCGCCACGAGCAGGATCCCGTCGAGGGAGGCGGCGAGAATGCGGGTGTCGGCGACGGCCACCAGCGGCGCGCTGTCGAACAGCACGAGATCGTAGCGCGCGCCAAGCTCCGCGAGCAGCGCGTCGAGCGCTTCGGAGGCGAACAGGCGCGTCGGCCGGACGAGACGCGGTGCAGCCGGAAGCAGCGCGGCGCCGCTTCGCGGGTCCTGCTGCAGGATCTCCTCGAGCCGGACTTCCCCTTCGAGCAGCTCGCCGAGCCCCGGGCCGGGCTCGAGGCCCATCCGGGCGTGCAGACCGGGCCGGCGCAGGTCGGCATCGACCACGAGCACGCGCAGCCCCTCGCTCGCGGCGAGGCGCCCGAGCGCGAGGGTGACGGTGCTCTTGCCCTCGCCGGGCAGCGCCGAGGTCACGAGCACGAGCCGTGCGGGGCGTTCCCTGGCGCGACTGATGAGCACCGCGAGCAGTTCCCGCAGCGATTCCGCGTAGCGCGAGCGGGGACGCTCGAGGACATAGTCGACGGGATCGAGCTCGCGCAGATCGCGCGGCCGCAGGCGGGGAACCGCGATCGTCTCGACGCCGCCGAGCTGGCGCGCGAGCGAGGCGGTCGAACGGAAGCCCCGATCGCGGCGCTCGAGGAGATAGACCGAAGCGAGTCCGAGCGCGAGGGATGCCGCGATGCCGATCGAGAGGAAGACGCGCGGGTCGGGAAAGACGGGAGCGAGGGGAGGGACCGCGGCCGAGATCACCCGGGCATCGGAAAGCTCGATCTCCTCGCGGCCCGAAGCGCTTTCGACACGGGCGAGAAAGGCCTCATAGAGCCTGCGCGCCCGCTCCACCCCGCGCTCGAGCTCCCGCTCGCGCTGCCGCGCCCGCGCGGCGTCGTGCACGGCGCGACGCAGCCGCTCGAGCTCGCGGGCGAGGCTTCGCTGCCGCACCCGCGCCTCTTCGACCTCGGCCTCGAGCCCCGCAAGCAGATTGCCCTGCTCGCGCGCGATCTGCCGCTCGAGCTCCGCCTTTTCGCGCCGCAGCCTGACGATCTCCGGGTGGCGCCGACCGTAGAGACCCCGCAGTTCCGCCTCGCGACGGGCGAGCTGTGCGCGCATCGCCCGCAGTTCGCCGAGAAGCCGGCCGCCTCCTTCCGGGAACGCGCCGTCCATTGCGTCGCCGCGCTCGATGGCGCGTCGCAGACGCGCGAGCTTGGCCTCGAGCGCCGCACGCTCCGCCTTGGCGACGATGTGGGCGCGCTCGAGGGCCGCGAGCTGGGCGGGCGCCTCGGCGAGAAAGTCCGAATTCTTTTCACCACTGCGCTTGCGGAAGTCGGCGAGGCGGCGCTCGGCCTCGATCAGCTGGCGTTCGGCGCGCTCGAGCCGTTCGTTGAGCCAGTTCGTGGCGCGCTGGCTGAGCTCGAACTTGGCCGCAAGCTGCTCCGCGACGTAGGTCTCGGCGACGGCATTGGCGACCCGGGCCGCCTTCTCGGCATCGCCGCTGCGATACGCGACGGCGATCACCCGGCTCTTGCCCCGCCGCACCACCCGCAGACGCGCGAGGAAGGCTTCGACCACCGCCGCCATGGCATCGGAGGTGACCGCGGCGGCCGCAGCCGGCACGAGTTCCGGATCATCCGCAAGGTCGAGCCGCGCGATCACCCGCTCGGCCAGGGAGCGCGAGCGCAGCACCTGGACCTGGCTGTCGACGGTGGTGCTGTCGCGGTCGAGTCCGCTCGTGTCCACGACCTCCCGGGCCGTCGGCGCAGGCCGCGGCTCGATGAGGACGAGCGCTTCGGCGACGTAGACGGGCGGCAGCAGCGCGGCGGCGAGGCCACTCAGGCTCGCTCCGAGGAGCAGGAAGCCGAACAGCAGCCAGCGGCGGCGCCAGAGCAGCCAGACGAGTTCAACGAGGTCGATGTCCGGCTCCGCATCCGCCGGTGGGGTGGGGAGTTGGCGGGCCACGAGAGGTTCCGCGCCGGGACCGGGTCCGAAGGCGAGATTAACCGAAAGTTGTGTCACTTCAAGATCATATCGCGTAAACAGAGAATATCCCCCTCGAAGGCCGGTGCCGGGGAGTGGATTTCAGCCCCCAAATGTCCTAGACGGGGCGGAAGAAGCTCGCACACGCTCGGAGGAGGCAGGTCGGTCCCATGTCCGCGACGGCGGTGCTGATCCAGCTCGCGGGAGCGATCGCCCTCCTGCTCTGGGCGGTTCGCCTCGTGCGCACGGGCATCACCCGGGCCTTCGGC
>CAZHHU010000018.1:16271-17981 GCA_964532215.1 uncultured Geminicoccaceae bacterium | reverse complement strand
CTCGCGCCCGCGCTGCTCTTCGCCGGCGTCGCCCTCTACCTCTCCCACGAAAGCGGGCCGCGGCGGCACTTCGGCCGCGTCCTCGTGGGTCTCGGCCTGATCCTGCTGTCGCTGCGGCTGCTGCTCGAGACCACGGCACCGCTGCGCGAAAGCCCGGCGCTCGCCACCGTGGTCGCGACCCTCGCCGGCGACCCGCTCATCGCGCTCGCGGTCGCTGCGCTCCTCACCTGGCTCGCACATTCCAGTCTCGCCACCGTGCTCCTCGTCATGTCCCTCGCCGAGCACGGCGTGGTGGACCTCGAGATGGCGCTCGCGCTCGTGCTTGGCGCCAATATCGGCGGCGGCATCGCACCCGTCGTCATGACCTCGGGAAGTGAGAGCGCGGGGCGACGGGCGCCCCTCGGCAATCTTCTCATGCGCACCCTCGGCGCCGCCGTCGTGCTGCCGTTCATTCCGCTGATCGCGCCCTATCTCGGCCTGCTCGAAGCGGCGACCGCCCGCCAGGTGGTGGACTTCCACACCGCCTTCAATCTCGCGCTTGCCGCCGCCATGCTTCCCGGCCTGCCACTGGTTGCCGCCCTGTGCGAGCGGCTGCTGCCGTCACCGCCCCCGGATACCGACCCCGCGGCGCCGCGCTATCTCGACCGCGAGGCGCTGGATACGCCGCCGGTGGCGCTGGCCGCGGCAGCGCGCGAGGCGCTGCGGATGGGCGACGTGGTGCAGGCCATGCTCGGGCAGAGCCTCGATGCCCTGCGCACCAACGATCTTCACCTCGTGAACGAGATCAAGTCCCGGGATGACATCCTCGATCGTCTTCATGAAGCGATCAAGTTCTACCTCATGGAAATATCGAAAAACGAACTCGACAAGGGCGAGAGCAGAAGATATCATGAAATTCTGTCCTTCGTGACCAACATGGAGCACATCGGCGACATCGTGGATCTCAATCTCATGGAGATCGCCGAGAAGAAGGCGCGCGAGGGGCTCCGTTTCTCGTCCCAGGGTTTTGCCGAGCTGCGCACGATTCACGACAAGGTCATGGAGCATCTCCAGCTCGCACTCAGCATCTTCATGACTCGGGATACGCGCCTCGCGCGCCAGCTCGTCGTCGGCAAGGCGACGATCCGCGAGCTCGAGCGCCGGGCCTACGAGAACCACCTCAAGCGTCTCGCCCAGGGCGTCCCGGACAGCGTGCAGACCACGAGCCTGCATCTCGACGTCATCCGCGACCTCAAGCGGATCAACAGTCATCTCACGGCGATCGCCTACCCCCTGCTTGAGGAAACAGGGGAGCTGCGCGAGACCCGACTCCTTGCCGGTGAGACGGGAGCTGCTGCACCGCCCGCGGCGCCGCAGGAGGCCGCGGAGGAGTCGCGGGCGCCCGCTGCCGAGGAAGCCTCGCGCTGAACGCCCGTCGGCACATGAGATCCGGCCGCTCCCGGGCGAGAGCCGCGGAGTGGCGGCTCAGAGCTCGAGGCCGAAGCGGTCGCGGGCTTCCTGCCAGCGCTTTTCCGGGGGAATCTCGAACAGGAGGGCCGGATCGGCGTCGACCACGTACCAGTCGCCGCGGGCGAGCTCGGCGTCCAGCTGACCGGGCGCCCAGCCCGCGTAGCCCAGGGTCGCGAGGTAGGCGCGCGGGCCGCGGCCCGCGGCGATGTCGACGAGGATCCGCGGATCGCTCGTGAGCGAGATGCCGTCGCTCACCCGTCG
>CAZHHU010000018.1:8035-16171 GCA_964532215.1 uncultured Geminicoccaceae bacterium | reverse complement strand
GCGAGGGGCCCCCCTGCGGGATTGCGGGCGGGCAGGCGGCCACCGCTGTGGCGCCCGATCCAGGCCGCCCAGTCCGGCCACCAGGAGCCCTCGTGGCGCGTGGCGGTGGCGAAAAAGCGTTCGGGATCGGCGGGGCGCCGGCGGTTGGTCCAGTAGCCGTACTTGGTCGATCCTGCGGGGTTGATGACGCCCGCGATATGGCCCGATCCCGCGAGCACGAAGCGAAGCGGCGCGCCGAAGCGCCGCGCGCCGCTGTAGACGCTTTTCCAGGGTGCGATGTGATCCTCGCGGGTGGCGAGGAAGTAGCAGGGCGTGCGGATGCGCCCGAGATCGAGGGGCTCGCCCAGGAGCGTGATGCCGCCCGGCTCCACCAGCCGGTTCTCGAGGTAGAACTTGCGGAGGTAGAAGCGGTGCATCATCGCCGGCATGTGGGTGCTGTCGTCGTTCCAGTAGAGAAGATCGAAGGGCATGGGATCGCGGCCGAGGAGGTAGTTGTCGATCACGAAGCTCCAGATGAGGTCGTTGTCGCGCAGCAGGCTGAACACCGTCTGCATGTAGGAGGCATCGAGATAGCCCCGCCGCTCCATGTAGCGTTCGATGCGCGCGAGCTGGTCCTCGTCGATGAAGACGCCGAGATCGCCCGGCTCGGAAAAGTCGGTCAGTGCGGTGAACAGAGTCGCGGCGCGGATGCGATCGTCGCCGCGGGCGGCGAGCCAGGCGAGGAGGCAGGCGGTGAGCGTGCCGCCGATGCAGTAGCCGACGATGTTCGCGCGCTCTTCCCCGGTCTGGCGCCGCACCGCATCGAGCGCGGCGAGAACGCCCCGCGCGAGATAGTCCTCGAAGCTCACATGGCGGAGTTTTTCGTCCGGATTGACCCAGGAGATGAGGAAGACGGTGAGTCCCTGGGCCACCGCGAAGCGCACGAAGCTGTTCCGCGGTCTCATGTCGAGGATGTAGTACTTGTTGATCCAGGGCGGCACGATGAGCAGCGGCACGCGGCGGACCTGCTCGGTCGAGGGCGCATACTGGATGAGCTCGAACAGCTCGTTGCGGAACACGACCTTGCCTGGCGTGGTGGCGAGGTCGCGTCCGAGCTCGAAGGCCTCGCGACGCGTGGTGCGGATCCTGAGCCTGCCGTGACCGCGCTCGATGTCCGCGAGCAGCTTCTCGAGGCCGCGCAGCAGGCTTTCCCCGCGGGTCTCGACCGCCCGCCGCAGCACCACCGGGTTCGTCTGGGCGAAGTTCGAAGGCGCGATCGCATGGAGATAGAGGCGCAGGTAGAAATCGAGCTTGCGTCGCGTGCTGCGGTCGAGCTCGTCCAGCCCATCGTAGAGCGCCCGCATGCGGCGCACGGTGACGGCATAGGCCCGTAACAGGAAGTCGAACGGCGGCTCCTGCCAGGCCTCGTCGCGGAAGCGGCGGTCCGCGGCCTCGGGCGGGAGCGGCGCTTCGACGGCCTCGTCGCTCGCCCGGGCGAGAAGATGACGTTGCAGTGCGGCGAGGTCCGCGAACCAGGCCGTCTGTTCGCGCAGCAGTCGCTCGGGATCCGCGAGCACCGCCGCCGTCGCCCGTGCGAAGGTGCGGGCGATGTCGTCGGGATCGGGGATGCGGAGTTCCTCCTCCACCGGCGGTGCCGCCGCAAACCGCTGCCAGAGCGCGGCGGCGCGCGTCGCGAGCGCCCCGAGCCGCTCCGTCATCTCCGTCCGTTCCGTGGCGGTTTCGGCCATGTTCATGCTTCCCAAGGTCGCGTTCGGGACTTCCCCCGCCCCCGTCTCCGACATAGGCCTTGGCACCGCGGCCGCCATCCGCCGGAGATCCACGTGGCCCCCGAAGTCTTCGCTGCCGTTCTTCTCGCCTCGCTGCTGCACGCGAGCTGGAACACCATCGTCAAGCTCGGCGTCGACCCCTATCTCCGCCTCAGCATCGTCAATCTCACGATCTCCCTGCTCGCGCTTCCCTTCGCCCTTCTGTGGCCGCCCCCACCAGGGGAGGCCTGGCCCTGGCTCCTCGCCTCGATCGCCGCGCATTCGGTTTACTATCTCACCCTCGCGCGGGGATACGCCCACGGCGACCTGTCGCAGGTCTACCCCTTGGCCCGCGGGCTCGCACCGCCGCTGGTCGCGCTTTTCGCGATCCCCGTCGCGGGCGAGGCCCCGAGCGCGCTCGGACTCGTCGGCGTGCTGCTGGTCGCAGGCGGTGTCGCGAGCCTGGCCTGGACGGGCCGCCGGCCGCGCCGACTCCCGGCGGTCTCGAGCGCAGTTCTCTGCGGTGTCGCGATCGCCCTCTATTCCGTGTTCGACGGGCTCGGCGTGCGGGCTTCGCCGGAACCCGCCTCCTACATCGCCTGGCTCTTCCTGCTCGAGCCCTTCGCCTTCAGCCTCTTCGTCTTCCTCAGCCGCGGCCGCTTCGCGCTGCCGCCCCGCGAGCTCGCGCTCGCGGCGGTGGGCGGCGTCCTTTCCGGTATCGCCTATGCGCTCGTCATCTGGGCCATGAGCCGCGCACCGATGGCCTATGTCTCGGCGCTGCGGGAGACGAGCGTGCTCATCGCCGCCGCGATCGGCATCTTCTGGCTGCGGGAGCCCTTCGCCGCCTCGAGGCTCGCCGCCGCGGCGCTCGTGTTCACCGGCGCGCTGCTCCTGCGCCTTGCCGGCTGAGTCGGCAGCCGCCGCCTGTGGTACAGCCCTCGCGTCGTGCTACAAGCGGCCGGGGCCGCAGGGGAAGGCGATGCTCGCCGATCGCATCGAAGCCAAGTGGATCGACGCCTTCGTGCGCGTGTTCGAGCTCTGCCGCGTCGAGGCCGGCGAATCCGTCGCGATACTTTCCGAGACCCAGTCGCGGGCGCTCAACCGGGATCTCGCGGAGCTCGCGCTTCTGCGGCTCGGTGCCCGCCCCTTCCACATCGTGGTGCCGACGCCGCCGCAGCCGGTACCGATCCCGATCCGCTCGACCGGCGCCTCCTTCGCACTTCGCGGCCACGGCGCGGCGCTCGCGGCTCTGCGGGCCTCGAGCTTCGTCGTCGACCTCACCGTCGAGGGGCTGCTGCACAGCCCCGAGCTCGGGCCTATCCTCGATGCGGGCGCCCGCCTGCTCATGATCTCCAACGAACATCCTGAGGCGCTCGAGCGCCTGCTGCCCGATCCGGCCCTCGAGCCCAGGGTCCGGGCCGCGGTGGCGCGCTGTCGCGAGGCCGCGCGCATGACGGTGACATCCAGGGCGGGAACCGATCTCCTCGTCGACATGCGGGATGCGGTCACCGTCGGCGTGTGGGGCTGGTGCGACCGGCCGAAGACGGTGGCCCACTGGCCGGGCGGCGTGGTGGTGAGCTTTCCGCGGGCGGGGAGCGTGAACGGCACGCTCGTGCTCGATGCCGGCGACGTCAATCTCACCTTCAAGCGCTACCTCGAGCGTCCGGTGCGGCTGCGCCTCGAGAACGACTATGTGGTCGCCATCGAGGGCGAGGGCACGGATGCGGAGCTCATGCGGCGCTATTTCGCCGCCTGGGGCGAGCGCGAGGCCTACGCCGTCTCCCATGTCGGCTTCGGCATGAACCCCCATGCCCGCTACGAGGCGCTCGCCATGTACGACCGGCGCGACACCAACGGCACCGAGATCCGCGCCTTCGCGGGCAACTTCCTGTTCTCGACCGGCGCCAACGAATTCGCCGGGCGCTACACCCTCGGCCATTTCGATCTGCCGGTGCGCGGCTGCACGATCGCGCTCGACGGCACGCCCGTGGTCGTCGAGGGCGAGCTCGTCGAGGCCCTGCGTTGAGCGGCGAGACCCGGGAAAGCGCTCGCGGCCTCGGGCCGCCGCTCGTGCTGCTGCACGGCATCGGCGGCGGCGCCGAGAGCTTCTCCTTTCAGATCGCCCACTTCGCCGACCGTTTCCGGCTCCTCGCCTGGAATCTGCCGGGCTATGGCGGCACCCCGCGGCTCGCCGCCCCGCCTTCGATCAAGGCCTACGGCGAAGCGCTCCGGACGGAGCTCGACCGGGCGGGGATCGAGCGGGCGATCCTGCTCGGCCATTCCATCGGCGGCATGATCGCCCAGGAGTTCGCGCACCGCTGGCCGCAGCGCGTCGCGGCGATGATCCTGCACGCCACGACGGCGGCCTTCGGCAGCGAAGATGGTCGCTTCGAGCGGGAATTCCTCGCGCGCAGGCTGGGCCCCCTCGATGCCGGCCGCAGCCTCGCCGCCCTCGCGCCGGACATATTGCGCGAGCTCGTGGGCGAGAAGCCGGATCCGCAAGGGGTCGCGCTCGCCCTGCGCGCGCTCGCGGCCGTGCCGGAGGCGGCCTACCGCGATGCCCTGCGGGCGCTCTCGGGCTTCGATCTCCGCCACGCGCTCGAAACCTATCCCATGCCCGTGCTGCTTCTCGCCGGCGAACACGACCGCAATGCGCCACCGCGCACGATGCGCCGCATGGCCGGACGCATCCCCCACGCCCGCTTCGAGCTTCTGAGCGGCGCCGGCCATCTCGCGCATCTCGAACAGCCCGCCCGCTTCAATGCGGCGGTCGAGTCCTTTCTCGCCGCGATCCTTTCCGGGAGATGACGATGCAGCCGCCGGCGCCGATGTTCGATC
This sequence comes from uncultured Geminicoccaceae bacterium, assembly GCA_964532215.1. GTDB lineage: Bacteria > Pseudomonadota > Alphaproteobacteria > Geminicoccales > Geminicoccaceae > HRBIN39. Next base: position 11,588 of record CAZHHU010000018.1, on the reverse strand, counting down.
CCGATCTCTGGAAGCTCACCTCGAGGCAGGTCGAGCTCACGCGCCTGTGCCGCGAGCTCGGGGCGACGCGCTTCGCTCCGCGTGCTGCGGCCTATGACCGCGATGCCCGTTTCCCCGCCGAGAACTACGCTGATCTGCGCGAGGCGGGCCTGCTCGGCATCTGCATTCCCGAGCGCTACGGCGGCCTCGGTGCGGACTACCGGACGTACATGCTCGCGGCTGCGGAGATCGGCCGTTTCTGCGGTTCGACGGCGCTCACCTTCAACATGCATGTCTGCTCCTGCCTCTGGACCGGCGAGCTCGCCGACAGCCTCGAGATGACGCCGGAGCAGCGGCGCCGGCACGAGCGGCGCCGGCAGCTCCACTACGCACGCATTCTCGAGCAGGGCGCGATCTACGCGCAGCCCTTCTCGGAGGGCGGAGCGGCCGCCGCCGGCACGACCCCCTTCCAGACCACGGCGCGGCGCACGGAGGGCGGCTGGATCCTGCGCGGCCGCAAGATCTTCGCTTCGCTCGCCGGCAGCGCCGACTACTACGGCGTGCTCTGCACCGAGGTGCGGGAGGACGGCAGCCTGCGCCGTCGCGACACCCTGTATCTCGCGGTCCCCGCGGATGCGCCCGGCTTCTCGATCACCGGCGAGTGGGACCCGCTCGGCATGCGCGCCACGGTCTCGCGCGATCTCCTCTTCGAGGATGTGTTCGTGGCGGAGGACGCCGAGCTCATGCCGCCCGGCACCTACTACCAGGCGGCGATGCGCTGGCCGCACATGTTCCTCACCCTGACACCGGCCTACATGGGCCTCGCCCAGGCGGCCTACGACTTCACCGTCGCCTATCTGCGAGGTGAACTCCCGGGCATGCCGCCGGTGCGGCGGCGCATGTATCCCACCAAGCAGCTCGCCGTGGCCCAGATGCGGATCATGCTCGAGCAGGCCAAGGCGCTGTGGTTCCAGGCGATCGGCGAGGCGCGCATCGATCCTCCCAAGGAGGCGGTGATGCGTGCCTGGGCGGCGCAGCATGTGGTGATGGAGACGGCGAACGAACTCGCCCGGCTCGCCATCCGCACCTGTGGTGGCCAGTCGATGCTCAGGCGCTACGCGCTCGAGCGGATCTACCGGGATTCCCGCTGCGGGTCGCTCATGCTGCCGTGGACGGCGGAACTCTGCCTCGACCGCCTCGGCAGGGCGGCGCTCTATGAGGAGGGTGAGAGCGACGACTGAGGGCTGGCGACGGCAGGGACCGGGCGGGCATGCCCCCGCCCGGTTCCGCCTCGCTGCCCCGAACGGCGATCACTTCGGGACGTAATTCGCGGATGCCTTCCGCGGCTTCAGGGTGGCGAGCGCGACGATGCCCGCACCGCCGACGGTCGCCTTGCCCGCCTTCTTCAAGAACTCGCGACGCTTGGCTGCACTGCGCTTGGTCTCACCTTTCTTGTCCTTCATTTCCCTCCTCCCTGTCGGGCTGCTGCGGTGACGAGGCTATCCAGCCGCCGCCCTGTTGGTCAAGCTGGTGCTGGGCACGTTGGGCGGCACGGCGTACCCGGGAGAGCCTCGTTCGAGGGTTCAAGCCGGGGTTCAACCGCGGCTTGCGGCATCCGGACATACTTCCGAATGCAGCCGTGCGTGAAGAAGCCGGGCGGCCGTGCGGCTGTCACCGAAGGTGAGTTCGAAGGCCTCGAGGCGCTCGAGCCAGCTGACGAGACGCGCCACGAGGCGAGCATCGAGCGCCGCGGGAAGCGCCAGGCACTGGTCGAAGATGCGCTCGAGCGCCTGCAGACGGGGCAGCGGCACAAGCTCGGTCCCAGCGCCTTCCACGAAGCGCGGAAAGACGAGCCAGCCCACGGGCCAGCTGCGGTCGAGCGCGGGATCGCCGACGCACACCGGCGGCGGCAGATACTTGCAGATCTTGCCGTCGACGCGCTCATGAGCATCGAGCGCGGAGATGACGGGATAGTCCCGGCTCACATAGGCCCAGGCGGTCGACTTCACGGTAGCGGGGACGGGAATGCCCCGGGCCTCGAGTGCCTCCCCGACGAGCAGCACGTACTCGTCCGTGTGGTAGGCGAATCCCTGCCGGGCAAGCGCGAGGGTGAGCGACGTCTTGCCCGAGCCCGGCGCCGCGGGAAGCAGCAGCGCCCTTCCGCCGCACCGCAGCATGCCGGCGTGGAGGAACAGCGCACAGGCGGCACCGTCGAGGGCGAGGGTGAGCGCCGCGGCCTTGACCTGCGGCGCCAGGGCCTCGAGCGAGGGTGCGGCGGCCGCCACCCGGCCCCCGGCGACGAGCGCGTAACCCGCGCCCTCGGGGACGACATGGAGCAGGCGATCTGCGGCGTCCTCGTCCCCAGGCCGCGGATAGGCGGCGAAGAGCGGTGCGACGCGTTCGAAGGTCGCTTCGTCGGGCAGGGCGATCTCGATGATGTGGTCGAGGATGCGACAGTGGAGCCGCGCATGGGGCTCGGGAATGGCGCCCTCGAAGACGGGTCCGGGTTCCTCCTCCGGAACCTCGGGGGCTGCCGGCACGGCCGCGCCCTCGAGCAGTCCGAGCTTCCAGCTTTCGCGCAGGGTGTCGCGCACGATGGCCTTCGCCTGCTCCTCGGAGAGCTCGAAGGCGTCCGCGAGCTCGCGCACGAGATCGGGAAAGCATCGGCCTTCCTCGATGCCGCACCAGATCCAGGCGCTCGCCGTCGACAGACGCAGGAGGCTGCGGCTTTCGGGATCGAACAGAAGGCCTTCGCCGTCGAGCAGCTCGAGGGTGACGCCGGGCCGCGGGCGGAGCGGCTTCTCCCCCGACTCGAGGGCGGCGAAGCTCCGCGCGGTGCGGCGGCGGCGCGTCCGTTCCGCAGCCAGCATTCCCACCACCTCGATCACGCGCAGGGCCCGTTCCAGGATGGCCGGCCGCCCGCTCCGCTGCGCCCGCAGCACGTCCTCGTCCTCCGGCAGCAGCATGAAGAAGGGCAGGCAGACGACGGGCCGCAGCCGGTCGAGGAGATGTTCACGGTAGCGGCCGTGCCAGAGGAAGTGGCGGAAGTAGGTCGTGAAGCGCTGTTTCCGCCAGTTCGCGGGATCGGCGAGCAGGGCGCGCAGCTCGGCGATCCGCTCCTCGGCGACGGCATCGAGCGGAAACAGACTGCGAAGGCGCCCGGGCAGCCTCGTCCGCTCCACCGCCGCGGTCACCGCGAGCGCGGTCGCGCACAGGCGCAGGGTGCGGCTGCGTGCGGCGAGCTCGCGAAAGATTTCGAGGTCGCGCTCCCCGACGAGGCGGAGAAGCGCTGCGAGATCCGCGAAATAGCGGGGTTCGACCAGCGGCGGCTCATGGAGGCAGTAGAGACAGGTGATGAGCAGAAGCCAGGGATCCGAGGGCAGGGGAACCGGATGGCCGTGGACCGGGACCTGCTGCCGGCTCGCGATGAGCTCGCCGATGTCGATGGGCAGGCCGATGTGGGCACCGATGAGGTGCCAGTGGAGGTCGACGCAGGCCGGTGGATCGTCGCGGATGCAGTGCCGCTCGCGCATGAAGGCGTTGGAGCGGGGCAGCGCCCGATAGCCGAGCCGCT
>CAZHHU010000018.1:0-7935 GCA_964532215.1 uncultured Geminicoccaceae bacterium | reverse complement strand
TCGCTTGACAGCGGTTGCCGGAGCGCCTTTGTGCGACGGGCAGAACGCGTGTCGGGAGGTTCCGCCATGAGCTACGACGAGAACAACGTCTTCGCCAAGATCCTGCGCGGCGAGATTCCGTGCAAGAAGGTCTACGAGGACGAGTACGCCCTCGCCTTTCACGACATCAACCCGCTCGCGCCGGTGCATGTTCTCGTCATTCCCAAGGGGCGGTACGTGAACATGGTGGATTTCACACGCAACGCCTCGGATGCCGAGATGGCGGGCTTCTTCCGCGCCGTCGGCCGCACCGCCGAAATCCTCGGCCTTACGGAATCCGGCTATCGCCTGCTCGCGAACTGTGGCCGCGACGCCCGCCAGGAGGTCATGCATTTCCACGTGCATATCTTCGGCGGCGCCGATCTCGGCCCCATGCTCCGGCGCACCAGCCGCTGAGCGCGTTCAGCGGCAGCGCGCGAATTCCTCGAGGGCGAGCTCGAGGTACCGGCGCGCCCGCGCGTACCAGTGCGCGGCGGCGCGGGGCTCGGGGTCGGCTGCGTGCCATACCGCGAGCCGCGCCCGCTGCACGGCACGGAAGCCGGCATAGAAGGCGTAAAGGGCATCGTCGGGACGCTCGCCCGCCTCCTTCTCGTAGACCTCCCGGAACCAGAGGCCGACCTCGCCGCGCCCGAGTCGCCGGCATTCGAGGCCGAGGAAGGCGATCTCATCGATCCGGTCGCGCAGCCGCAGCCGGCGCGAGAACTCGAGACAGTCGATGATCGCGGGCGGTGCGCCGAGATAGACGTGTTCGGGGCGCAGATCACCGTGGGCGTCGATGATGTGTCCCGCGGCGACACGCCGGGCGAGCTGCGGCCGCATGCGTGCGAAGTTCTCGAACAGCGCGCCGAGCGCCCGGGAGACCAGCGGGCGGGGCAGGGAATCCGCCGGCTTTGCGAGCGTGCTCACATCGAGGGTGATCTCCCGGGCCAGCGCGGTGAGATGACGCTCGATGTTCCGCTCGGCCGCCGGGCTTCGGGCGAGAAAGCGGGAGAGGTGCCGGGCTACGGGTGCGATCTCGGATGGGCCCTCGAGCGCGGCGAGGCGGTGATCGAGCATGAGCGCCTCGGCCAGGCGGCGCATCTTGACGAGATAATCCACGGGCTCGCCGTCCCCGCCCAGCGCGAGCCTCCCGTCGGACTCCCGGGTGACGGCGACCACGGCGAGATAGACCCAGTCGGCAAGCCTGCGGTTGAGCCGGAGTTCGCTCTCGCAGTTGCGTCGGCGGGCCTCGAGCCGGGTCAGGTCGAGAAAGGGCAGCCGCACCCGCTTCTTGAGCTTGTAGGCGAAGCGGTCGGTGAGAAAGACCCGCGACATGTGGGTCTCGCGGATCTCCACCCGCGTCGCGGGTTCCCCCGGATAGCTCTGGGGATCGGAGAGAAAGGCGAGGAGCTCCGCGCTTTCCCTCGGCTCGTCGGCGGTCCTCGACACCGCGACCTCAGCCCGCGCCGCCGCCCACGCTGTTGAGCTCGGCGATCAGGGCCTGCACGCCTGGAGAGAGACGCACGGGGAAGGAGTGGTCGGTTTCCAGGCGTCGAAGGCCCGGCGGCAGGGCGCGCAGCTCCGCCTCCAGGCGGGCGCGGATGTCGTCGAGGGAGGGCAGCGGCGCCACCAGCTCGCCCCCGCGCATCACCGGCTCGAGCAGCGGCCGCGCCCCGGCGATGGGCTCCTCCTCGAGGGCGATGATGTCTTCCCGCATCCGGCCGTCATCGTCGAAGCGCCGGTACAGCTGTTTGCGGCCGGGAAGCGTGGCCTTGCCCTCCGAGCGCTTGCGCCGGGCCTTGCCCGCATATTCCATGAGCTTGTAGGCGCAGTCGAGGGCCGCACAGTCGCTCGAGGTCGTGAGGCTCGTGCCGATGCCGTAGCCGTCGATGGGAACACCCCGTGCCACGTGATCGGCGATGAGCCACTCGTCGATGCCGCCGCTCGCGAAGATCTGCACCTTCCCGAGCCCGCCGGCATCGAGAATGCGGCGCACCCGGAAGGCGTGCTCGGCGAGATCACCGGAATCGATGCGCACGCCGCGAAGCGGGATCCCTTCGGCCTCGAGCCTCGGGGCAAGCTCCACCACCTTCCGCGCCGCGGCTTCCGTGTCGTAGGTGTCGATGAGCAGCACCACCGCCTGCGGCCGCGCCCGCGCGAAGTCGAGAAAGGCCCGGCATTCGTCCTCATGTGCCTGGACGAAGGAATGGGCCATGGTGCCGAAGATCGGAATGCCGAACTCGCACTCGGCCGGGATCGTCGCCGTTCCCGCGAAGCCCGCGATATAGGCGGCGCGGGCGGCGAGCAGCCCGGCTTCGGCTCCGTGCGCGCGGCGCAGGCCGAAATCCACGAGGGTGCGCCCGCGGGCGGCGAGGGCCATGCGCACCGCCTTGGAGGCGATCAGGATCTGGAAATGCAGGAGGTTGATGATCCGCGTCTCGAGGAACTGGGCTTCCGGCAGCGGCGCCGTGATTCGCAGCACCGGCTCGCCGGCGAAGAAGATCGTCCCCTCGGGCAGGGCATCGACGTCGCCGCGGAAGCGGAAGGCCTGAAGCCGCTCGATGGTGCGGGCCGGGAAACGGCCGCTTGCACGCAGCCAGGCGAGCTCTTCGGGCCCGAAGCGGGCGCGCCGGAGATAGGCCACGACCTGCTCGAGGCCCGCGGCGACGAGGAAGTTGCGCGCGTCGGGCAGTCTGCGGACGAAGAACTCGAAGGTCGCAGGCTGCGTCATGCCGGCCTCGAGATAGGCCTCGTACATGTTGAGCTCGTAGAGATCGGTGAGCAGCGGCGTGGTCGTGATGTCGAGGCCGTAGAGCGAGGAGCCCTCGGACCCGCTCTTCGTCTCCCTCATCCCCGCTCCTCCGCAGCCGGCGGCGCCTCGCGCAGCGCCGCCACCACCTCCTCGTCGCTGGTCTGGTGGAAGTCCTCGTAGAACTGGCCCACGGCCATGAACCAGCTCGGCGTGTGCAGGCAGACGATGCGATCCGCCTCCTCCCGCAGCCGCTCGAGGGTATCCGGAGGGGCGACGGGAACGGCGAGGATGACCTCCCGGGGCCGCTTGCGGCGCACCGCGCGCAGGGCCGCGCGCATGGTGGCGCCGGTCGCGATGCCGTCATCGACGACGATCGCCGCAGCCCCCTCGACCCTGGCCGGCGGCCGGTCCGCGAGATATCGCGCCCGCCTGCGGGCGATCACCTCGAGCTCGCGCTGCTTCTCCCGGGCGAGGTAGGCGTCGTCCGCACCGGTCATGCGCCGCACCTCCTCGTTGACGACGAGCTCCGGCTCCCCGCCATTGGCGACGGCGGCAAGCGCCAGTTCCGGCTGGCCGGGAGCGCCGATCTTGCGCACCATGACGAGATCGAGCGGACAGCCGAGCGCCTTCGCGATCTCGAGCCCGACCGGGACGCCGCCCCGCGGCAGGGCGAGCACGACGGCCGGTGGTTCGACCTGGCCACGCAGGCGGGCTGCGAGCTCGCGGCCGGCGTGGGAGCGATCGACGAAGCGCACGGCCCTTTCCTCCTCACGCGTGGCGACCGGATGCGGCACCGGACCTCCGGCCTCGCTCGGGTGGTGGAGAGCGGCGCGTTGCCGGGCTTGCCGAAGGTGACGCGATCGCGCTTTTCTTGCCGCGACCGAACCGTCGGCGCGCTGCCGGGAGAGTTCGCCGTGCTCCGGCTCTACCATTTGCCCCTTTGCCCCTTCAGCCGCAAGATCCGCATCGCCCTGCGCGAGAAGCGGCTCGCGTTCGAGCTCATCGAGATCGAGCCCTGGCAGGCGGAGGAGGACTTCGCGGCGATCAATCCGGCGCGCGAGGTTCCCGTGCTCGAGGATGGCGGCTTTCATGTCTGCGACAGCAACGCCATCGCCGAATATCTCGAGGAGGCATATCCCGATCGCACGCTCTACGGCACGACCCTCGAGCAGCGCGCCGAGACGCGGCGGCTGCTGTTCTGGTTCGATGTCAAGTTCCGTCGTGAGGTCACCGATCCGCTCTGGGGCGAGAAGCTCCGCAAGCGGATGAAGCGCGCCGGCCATCCCGACTCCGAGGCCATGCGCCGGGGCGCCAGGGCGATCCGCGATCATCTCGCCTACATCTCGAAACTCTACGAGGATCGACGCTGGCTCGCGGGGGACGAGCTGAGCATGGCGGACATCGCCGCGGCCGCCCATCTCTCCGTGCTCGACTATCTCGGGGATGTCCCCTGGCAGGAGTTCGAAGCCGCGCGCGAGTGGTACGCGCGCATGAAGTCGCGGCCGAGCTTCCGCCCTCTGCTCGCCGATCGCGTGGTCGGCATCCGCCCCCCGCCGCATTACGAGAACCTCGATTTCTGAGCGCGGCGGGGACCGCTTGCCGCAGGGCAGCACGGGCGGAGCGGGCAGAGGCGCGTTGACAAGCGCCCCCGCCTCGGGTGTATCCCGCAGTTGCGAACGGTGCGGAGCGTGATCCGCCCGGAAGACAGTCGGGGAGCAAGGATGGCGAAACAGGTTGTGCGGCCGCTGTCCCCTCACCTCCAGATCTACCGCTGGTCGCTCACGATGGCGCTTTCGATCGTGCACCGGTTTACCGGTGTCGCGCTCGTCCTGGGCCTCGTGCTGCTGACCTGGTGGCTTACGGCCCTCGCCCGCGGCCGCGAGGCCTTCGCCACCGTGCGGCTGTTCACGGACAACCTTCTGGGCGGTCTCGTGCTGTTCGCCTTCACCTGGGTGCTGTTCTACCACATGGCGAACGGGATCCGGCATCTCGCATGGGATGCGGGCTACGGCTTCGACCGCGAGGTGGCACGGCAGAGCGGCGTCGCGGTCCTGGCGGTGAGCCTGGCACTCACCCTGTTCACCTGGCTCGCACTCGCCGTGATCTGAGGGAACGGGCATCATGCACGCCTCTGCTTCGAGGGATCCGGGTTCCGCCAGGGCTGGCGTGGACCACTGGCTGCTCCAGCGCCTGACGGCGGTGGCGCTCGTGCCGCTGGGCCTCTGGTTCGTGGCCTCGATGGTGGCCCTCTCCGGCGAGCCGTATGAGGTCGTCCGCGGCTGGCTCTCCGGGCTGTTCAACGCGACGATGATGGTCCTCCTCGTCATCGCCGCCTTCTGGCACGCCCGGCTGGGGCTGCGCGTGATCATCGAGGACTATGTGCACACACCCGGGCTCAAGGTCGCGGCGCTCATGCTCACCGACCTTCTCAGCTTCGCCTTCGCCACCTCCTGCATCGTCGCCGTGATCGTGATCGCGGCGGGAGGGTGAGGCCATGCCGAAAAGCTACACCGTCATCGACCACACCTGCGACTGCGTCGTGGTGGGCGCCGGCGGCGCCGGACTCCGGGCCGCGGTGGGGATGGTCGAGGCCGGCCTCGATGTCGCCTGCATCACCAAGGTCTATCCGACCCGCTCCCACACCGTCGCCGCCCAGGGAGGGATCAACGCCGCGCTCGGCAACATGGTCGAGGACGACTGGCGCTATCACATGTTCGACACCGTCAAGGGCTCGGACTGGCTGGGCGACCAGGATGCGATCGAATACATGACCAAGAACGCGCCCCGGGCGGTGTACGAGCTCGAGCACTACGGCGTCCCCTTCTCGCGCACCGAGGACGGCCGCATCTATCAGCGGGCCTTCGGCGGCCAGTCGATCCGCTTCGGCGAGGCCCAGGCCTATCGCACCTGTGCCGCGGCGGACCGCACCGGTCACGCCATGCTCCATACGCTGTTCCAGCAGGCGCTGCGTCACAGGGTCCGTTTCTTCCACGAGTATTTCGCCCTCGACCTGCTCATGGACGGCGACGGCGCCTGCCGCGGCGTCATCGCGCTGTGCATCGAGGACGGCACCATCCACCGCTTCCGTGCCCAGCTCACCTGTCTCGCGACCGGCGGCTACGGGCGCGTCTACTTCGCCTGCACCTCGGCCCACACCTGCACCGGCGACGGCAACGCGATGGTGCTGCGCGCGGGTCTGCCGTTGCAGGACATGGAGTTTGTTCAGTTCCATCCCACCGGGATCTACGGTGCGGGCTGTCTGATCACCGAGGGGGTGCGGGGCGAGGGCGGCTATCTCACCAACCGCGACGGGGAGCGCTTCATGGAGCGCTACGCCCCCAAGGCCAAGGATCTCGCCTCCCGCGACGTCGTCTCGCGGGCGATGATCATCGAGCTCAACGAGGGGCGCGGCTGCGGGCCGAACCGCGACTACATCGAGCTTCACCTCGAACATCTGCCGCCCGAGGTCATTCACGAGCGGCTGCCCGGAATCGCGGAAACGGCACGCATCTTCGCCGGGGTGGATGTCACCCGGGAACCGATTCCCGTCGTTCCCACCTGCCATTACAACATGGGCGGAATTCCGACGAACTGGCGCACCGAAGTCATCGGGCCGCGCAACGGCGACGTCGAGGCCACGGTTCCGGGCCTGTATGCGGCGGGCGAGGCCGCCTGCACCTCGGTCCACGGCGCGAACCGCCTCGGCGGCAACTCGCTCATCGACCTCGTCGTCTTCGGACGCGCGGCCGCACTCCACGCCGCGGAGACGGTCCGCCCCGGCGCGCCACAGCCCGAATTGCCGAAGGATGCGGGAGAGGAGGCGATCGCGCGCGTCGACCGGCTGCGGCACGCCAGGGGCGAGCTGCGGACCGGCGAGATCCGCCTCGCCATGCAGCGCACGATGCAGAGCTATGCCAACGTCTTCCGCGATGGGCCGCGCCTCGAGGAAGGCACCCGGAAGCTCGCCGAGGTCGCACGGAGCCTCGAGAACATCCGCCTCGAAGACCGCTCGCTGGTGTGGAACAGCGATCTCATCGAGGCGCTCGAGCTCGAGAACCTCATGCTCCAGGCGGTGGCGACGATGCATTCGGCGCTGTTCCGCACCGAGAGCCGGGGGGCGCACGCGCGCGAGGACTATCCCGAGCGTGACGACGAGAACTGGCTCGTCCACACCCTGGTGTGGGTGGACGAGGCCTTCCGGGTGCGCTTCGAGAAGCGGCCGGTGCATCTGAGTCCGCTCACCAACGAGGTCGAGCCCTTCCCGCCGCAGAAGCGCGTCTACTGAAGCTCCGGGAGAAGCGATCGATGGTCGAATTCGCGCTGCCGAGGAACAGCCGTGTGCAGCCGGGCCGGACCTGGCCCGCCAGGCCCGGGGCGAAGAAGCCGAAGACGTTCCGCATCTACCGCTATGATCCCGATACGGGCGAGAACCCGCGGCTCGACACCTACACGGTGGATCTCGCGGACTGCGGGCCGATGGTCCTCGACGCCCTCATCAAGATCAAGACCGAGATCGACAGCACCCTCACCTTCCGCCGTTCCTGCCGCGAGGGTGTGTGCGGATCCTGCGCCATGAACATGGGCGGGGAGAACGGCCTTGCCTGCATCCGCGCGATCGAGGACGTGCCCGGGGAGGCCGTGGTCGTCTATCCGCTCCCCCACATGCGGGTGATCAAGGATCTCGTGACGGACTTCAGACAGTTCTGGACGCAGTACGAGTCCATCGAGCCCTGGCTCAAGACGCGCACCCCGCCTCCAGAGCGGGAACGGCTGCAGACGCCGGCCGAGCGTGAGCGGCTTGACGGGCTGTGGGAGTGCATCCTCTGCGCCTGCTGCTCCACCAGCTGTCCCTCCTACTGGTGGAACGCCGAGCGCTATCTCGGCCCGGCCGTGTTGCTGCAGGCCTACCGCTGGATCGCCGATTCCCGCGACGAGGCCACCGGCGAGCGCCTCGACGATCTCGAGGACCCGTACCGGCTCTACCGCTGCCACACGATCTTCAACTGCACGAACGCCTGTCCCAAGGGCCTCAACCCGGCGAAGGCGATCGCCGAGATCAAGAAACGCATCGCCGAACGCGCCCTCTGAGCGGGAGTGCTGTGCTTACGCGCATGTATGCGCATCTTTCGTCGCGCTGCGCCGTGATATGCGCATAAGTGCGCATG
>CAZHHU010000017.1:3189-35019 GCA_964532215.1 uncultured Geminicoccaceae bacterium | reverse complement strand
GGGATGCTGGCGCCCGTCCAGGCCGGGGGATCGCTGGCGGGGAAGGATTCGAGCTCGGCCTCCTCGACCGGATCCTGCAGGGACGCGGAGCCCCCGCCGGATCTGAGGGCGAGCGGCGAGCTTCCCGCCCGGGCCGCGCTCTTGAGGGTTTCGGCGTAGGACTTCGGCCGCAGCGGCCGCACCGGCGGTTCGCTCACGGCCCAGGACCAGCCGCGGCTTTCCGCGAACTCGATCGCGCTCTCGAGATCCGGAAAGGTGAGCCTGAGGCCCTGATCGAGGGCATCGCCGCCGCCGCTCCACCCGATCAGAGGATCCGGCAGGCTCGGCTGTACCGGCTCGAACTCGAGCACCCAGCGCCCCTCGAAGGCGCGTCCGCCGCGTCCCGCCTGAACCTCGGCGCGGTGGATCCAGGCGGTGGGAAGCGGCCGCAATGCCGGAAAGCGCGTGCCCGGCTTGCGCGCGAGGGCCTGTCCGATATTGCGGAGACTGCGCATCGGTGCCCCCAGTCTTCTGCCTCCTCTGATATGGCCTCTGACGCCCGCAACACAACGCGCGTGCCCGCAGCAGGTCGATCCGGGCCCCATGGAAACTTCTCTTGCTGCCACTCCGATGCACCGCCGGAACGTCCCGGTTCGCGCACCGGCGATGGCGGATGTGCTCTCAAACTCGCAGAATGTCTGCCTATATGAGCTTTCGGCAGGTCGGGTCCGCTCCGGCGCAGATGCGGGGGCCCGGCAAGGCGAGTTGCTTCGGAGGATCGATGGCCCTGGACCCCCGTTACTGGATGTGGGCGCAGGCGTGCGAGATGCTCGCGCGGGCGGAGCGGCTGCAGCGGCGGTTCTTCCTTCCGGCCGGGGAACAGGGCGCGACCTCGCAGTGGGAGCCGCCCGTGGACGTGTTCGAAAGCGGGCGGCGGATCTGGGTGACGGTGGCGCTTCCCGGCGTCGGGCCCGAGGACGTCCAGGTGGGCATCCACGACGATGTGCTCGTCATCACCGGACGGCGGAGCCTGCCGGAGATCGCGGCGCGCGCCCGTCTCGTGCGGCTCGAAATTCCCCACGGCCGCTTCCAGCGGCGGATTGCGCTGCCGGGGGGTCGCCACCTGCTGGTCGGACGTGAACTGCGGCACGGCTGTCTGTTCGTCGTGCTCGAGCGTGTGTGAGGTGAAGCCGTGGCCGAAGAGCGGTTGAAGGAACAGGGGCAGGTCGCCGTCGCCGAGGCGGTCGAGACCGAGGGGAGCCGGGAGGAGGAGCTGCCGCGGCTTCCCGAGGGCGTGGTCGCGATCCTGCCGCTCAGGAATGCGGTTCTTTTTCCGGGCGTGGTGCTGCCGCTTTCGGTGGGGCGCAAGCGTTCGGTGCTCGCGGTGCAGGCGAGCATCGAGGCGGAACGGCCGCTCGGCGTTGTGCTGCAGCGGGATCCGGAGATCGAGAAGCCGGGACCGGAAGCGCTGCATACCATCGGCACGCTCGCGAACGTGCTGCGCTTCGTCACCAGCGGCGAGGGGGCGCATCACGTCATCTGTCAGGGCGTGAAGCGCTTTCGGGTGATCGAATACCTCGAGGGCTACCCCTTCCTCGCCGCCCGGGTGGAGGAGATCGAACTCGAGGAGGAGCTCACCCCCGGGATCGAGGCGCGCATGCACGAGCTCAAGCGCCTCGCCTCGGAAGCGCTCGAGATGCTCCCCCAGGTGCCGGCGGAGGTGAGCGAAGCGGTGCGCAACATCACCGCGCCGGGCATGCTCGCGGATTTCGTCGCTTCCTTCATGGACCTCGAACCGAGGGAGAAGCAGCAGGTTCTCGAGACCTTCGACGTCGAGAGCCGGCTCGATCTCGTGCTGCGTCTGCTCGCCCACCGCATCGCCGTGCTGCGGCTGTCGCGTGAGATCGCCGAGGAGACGCGCCAGACCATCGAGCGGGAGAACCGCGAGCGGCTGCTGCGCGAGCAGCTGCGGACGATCCGTCGGCAGCTCGGCGAGGAGGGCGAGCGCGAGGCGGAGATCGAGGAGCTCGAGAAGGCGATCGCCGAGGCGGGCATGCCTGCCGAGGTGGAGGAACATGCCCGCAAGGAGCTGCGGCGCCTCGAGCGCATGCCCGAGGCGGCAGCGGAGTACAGCATGCTCCGCACCTATCTCGAGTGGCTCACCGAGCTGCCCTGGTCGAAGCTCGACGACGAGGTCATCGACATCGCCCGGGCGCGCGAGATCCTCGATGCCGATCACTACGACCTCGAGAAGGTCAAGACGCGCATTCTCGAATATCTCGCGGTGCGCAAGCTCAACCCCGAGGGCAAGGGGCCGATCCTCTGCTTCGTCGGCCCGCCCGGTGTCGGCAAGACCTCGCTGGGGCAGAGCATCGCCCGCGCGACCGGGCGCAAGTTCGTGCGCCTGAGCCTGGGCGGCGTGCACGACGAGGCCGAGATCCGCGGCCACCGGCGCACCTACATCGGTGCGTTGCCCGGCAACATCATCCAGGCCATCCGCAAGGCGGGCACGCGCAACCCGGTGCTCATGCTGGACGAGGTCGACAAGCTCGGCACGGGCATTCACGGCGACCCCGCCTCGGCGCTGCTCGAGGTGCTCGACCCCGAACAGAACCACAGCTTCCGCGACAACTATCTGGGCGTGCCCTTCGATCTCTCGAAGGTCATGTTCATCTGCACCGCGAACATCGCGGACACGATTCCGGGGCCGCTTCGCGACCGCATGGAGATCATCGAGCTGCCGGGATACACGGACGAGGAGAAGCTCGAGATCGCCAAGCGCTATCTCCTGCCGCGCCAGCTCGAGCAGAACGGGCTCAAGCCCGAGCAGTTCGGCATCACGGATGAGGCCCTCATGTGCATCATCCGCGAGTACACGCGGGAGGCCGGCTGCCGCAATCTCGAGCGCCAGATCGGTGCGGTGGTGCGCCATGCCGCGGTGAAGATCGCCGAGGGCCGGGCGCAGCATGTCCATGTCGAGGCCACGGACATTGCCGAGATCCTGGGACCGCCCAAGTTCGAGAGCGAGATCGCCATGCGCACCTCGCTCCCGGGGGTGGCGACCGGGCTCGCCTGGACACCCTACGGCGGCGAGATCCTCTTCGTCGAAGCCACGCGCGTGCCGGGCAAGGGGCAGCTCATCCTCACCGGCCACCTCGGCGATGTCATGAAGGAGAGCGCTCAGGCAGCGCTCACGCTCGTCAAGGCCCGTGCCGAGAAGCTCGGTATCGATGCCGGCATCTTCGACAAGAGCGACCTCCATCTCCATGTTCCGGCCGGCGCGGTGCCCAAGGACGGGCCGAGTGCGGGCATCGCCATGTTCGTCGCCATCGCCTCGCTGCTCACGGGCCGCACCGTGCGCCCCGACGTGGCGATGACGGGCGAGATCTCACTGCGCGGCCTGGTGCTGCCCGTGGGCGGCATCAAGGAGAAGGCGCTTGCGGCCGAGCGGGCGGGCATCCGCACCGTGCTGCTGCCGGCACGCAACCGCAAGGATCTGCCCGACATCCCCGAAAGTGCACGGGAGCGGCTGCGCTTCATCTGGCTCGAGACGGTCGACGACGCGCTCGAGCACGCACTGGAAGAGCCCGGCGCGCCGCACGGCGGCACCGCCGCCGAGGCGGCATGAGCGCCAGTTCGCCGGCAGGCGGGTCCTGACGACGGGGGAGCTTCGTGGCCGAGGATCTCTATGCCGTACTCGGAGTGCCGCGCGGCGCCTCGCAGGAGGAGATCCGCAAGGCGTACCGGGCGCTCGCGAAGAAGTACCATCCGGATTTCAACCCGGGAGACAAGGCGGCCGAGGAGAGGTTCAAGAAGATCTCGCAGGCCTACGAGATCCTCGGCGACCCCGAGAAACGCGCGAAATACGATCGCGGCGAAATCGACGAGACGGGCGCCGAGCGGCCGCAGGCGCGGTTCTACCGCGAGTATGCGGAGGCCGGTGCGCATCGCTACGAGCCCGGCTTCGGCGCGGCCGATTTCTTCGACCTCGAGGATCTCTTCGGCGATCTCTTCGGCCGCATGCGCGGCGCGCGTGCCGAACGGCGACCGCGGCGGGGGCCCGACATCCACTACCACCTCGTCGTCGACTTTCTCGATGCCGCGCGCGGCGCCACGCGGCGGGTGACCACCCCCGACGGCCGCAGCCTCGAGGTCGCCATCCCTCCCGGTACGGAGACCGGAGACGTGCTGCGCCTTCGCGGTCAGGGCGCGCCGGGGCCCGAGGGCGGTCCGCCCGGAGACGCACTGGTCGAGATCACGGTGCGGCCGCATCCCCTGTTCCGCCGCGAGGGCCGCGACATCCACCTGCGCCTGCCGATCACCCTCGACGAGGCGGTGCTCGGTGCCAAGGTCGAGGTGCCGACGATCGACGGGCCGGTACGCCTCACCATTCCGAGGGGCTCGAGCAGCGGCCGCAGGCTGCGCCTCAGGGGGCGGGGCATCCGCGATCCGCGTACCGGGCAGCGGGGCGATCAGTACGTGGAGCTCGAAATCGTCCTGCCCGAGGAGATCGATTCCGAACTCGAAGCCTTCATGAGGCGCTGGCGTGAGCGCCACCGCTATGATCCCCGTGTCGGGCTGCGCGCCACCGCGATGTGAGGCCATGCGCCCGGGGAGGATGCGGGACCGGGGGCGGAGCGATGGCCGCTGAGGGGAGAGCCGTGCCGCATCGCGCGCGCTTTGCGGGGCGCACCCGCAGGATCTCGGCCCGTCCCGGCGGCGGCTGGGCGATCCATTTCGAGGCCGTGGAGCGGGTCGCCAGGGGCGAGGACGTCATCCTGCTCTCGATCGGCGACCACGAGTTCCCGACCCCCGAGCCCATCGTCGAGGCGGCGGTGCGCGCCCTGCGCGCCGGTCGCCATCACTACACGCCCGCCGCCGGCATCCCCGAGCTGCGCCGCGCGATCGCCGACTTCTACGCGCGCGTCGCCGGCGCCCGGCCGGCGGAAGGGGAGATCGTCGTCCATCCCGGGGCCCAGGGCGGCCTCTACGCCCTTTTCCAGTGTCTCACCGAGCGGGGCGACGAGGTTCTCGTTCCCGAGCCCATGTACGTCACCTATCCGGAGACCGTGGCCTCGAGCGGAGCCCGACTCGTGCCCGTGCCGCTCGAGGCCGGGGGAGACTTCGCGCTCACGCCGGAGCTGCTCGAGTCCCGCGTCACGGCGCGCACGCGCGCGCTGCTCATCAACACCCCCCACAACCCGACGGGCACCGTCCTCGGTCGCGGGGAGATGGAGGCGCTCGTGGCATTCTGTGCCCGGCTCGGGCTGTGGCTCATCTCGGACGAGGTCTATGCCGGCATGGTCTACGGCGGCGGCCATACGAGCGCGCTCGCCTTCCGCGCTCGTCACGACCGAATCGCAGTGGTGGAGAGTCTCTCCAAGGGCTGCGCCATGACCGGCTGGCGCGTGGGCTGGACGGTGACGCCCCCGGATCTCGCGGTCCATCTCGAGCATCTCGCGGGGGTCACGACCTACGGGCTGCCGCCCTTCGTCCAGGATGCCGCGGTGACGGCCATGGGGCATCTCGAGGCGCTCGAGGGGGAGATCGCGAAGCGCTACGAACGGCGGGCATCCCTCGTCTGCCGCGCGCTCGCGGGCGAACCCGCGCTCGCCGTTCTCCCGCCCCGCGCGGGCATGTTCGTGGTCGTGGGTGTCGCCGCGCTCGGCCTCGACGGGGATGCCTTCGCCCGCCGCCTGCTCGATGAGCGCGGGGTCTCGGTGATGCCCGGATCGAGCTTCGGTGAGAGCTTTCGCGCTTACGTCCGGCTCAGTCTCACGGCGCCCGAGGAGCGGCTCGCCGAGGCCTGTGCGCGGATCCTCTCCTTCGTCTCCGGCCTTCGGCGCTGAAGCGGCGCGAGCTGCCCGGACCGTCAGAGCGTGACCCGTTCACCGTGACGGCTGCAGCCCGGATGGAGGAGCTCGACGGCGCGCGCTGCGGCCGCATCGGGCGTCGGCTGTGCCTGGGGGGCTTCACCGGGAAAGGCGTCGCGGCGAAAGCGCGTCGCCATCGGTCCCGGATCAAAGAGATTGACGCGCAGCCGCGTCTTGCGGACTTCGGCCGCATAGGCGGCGATCAGCGCTTCGAGCCCCGCCTTGCAGGCTGCGATGTGGCCGAAATAGGCGCGAGGCGCGCGGGCGAAGCCGCAGGTGCAGAAGACGGCGCGGCCGGCCTCGGCGGCGCGAAGCAGCGGGTCGGTGGTGCGGATGAGATGCTGCGCCGCGAGCAGATGAAGCTTGAGAAGCTCGTGGAACCACTGCGCATCGGCCTGCGCCACGGGCATGAGCTGCCCGAGCCGGGCGGCGCTCACGAGCAGCCCGTCGAGGCGGCCGAAGCGGCGGTAGATGGAGGGGCCGAGCCGCTCGACGGCGTCGAAGTCGGTGATGTCGAGCGGCAGAAGGGTCGCCGCGCGGCCGCATGTCGCCCGCAGGTCGTCGTCGAGTTCCTCGAGCGCGCCCCGGGTGCGGGCCACCAGCACGAGATGGGCACCGGAGGCGGCGAGCCTGCGCGCTGCAGCCGCGCCGAGACCGCGGCTCGCGCCCACGACGAGAACCACGCGCCCCTCGAGCTCTCCCACCTCAGCCCACCTCCTCGAGCAGGAAGGAGAGCTGCGGATCGCCTTCGCCGGACTCGCGGTCGAACAGGCGGGTGGGATAGTCGCCGGAGAAGCAGGCGTCGCAGAACTGAGGCCTCACCGTGTCCCGATAGGGCATGCCCACCGCCCGGTAGAGCCCGTCGAGGGAAAGGAAGGCGAGGCTGTCGACGCCGATGATCTCGGCCATCTCCTCGACCGAATGCCGGGCGGCCATGAGCTTCTCGCGCTCGGGGGTGTCCACGCCATAGTAGCAGCTGTGCGTCGTCGGCGGGCTCGCGATCCGCATGTGGACCTCGCGCGCCCCGGCCCCGCGCACCATCGCCACGATCTTGGTCGAGGTGGTGCCGCGCACGATCGAGTCGTCGACGAGCACGACCCGCTTGCCCGACAGCAGGCCGCGGTTGGCGTTGTGCTTGAGACGGACGCCGAGGTGGCGGATGTGGTCCGCGGGCTCGATGAAGGTCCGCCCCACATAGTGGTTGCGGATGATCCCGAGCTCGAACGGGAGCTGCGATTCCTGCGCGTAGCCGATCGCCGCCGGCACTCCGGAATCCGGAACCGGCACGACGATGTCCGCATCCACCGGGGCTTCGCGGGCGAGTTCACGGCCGATGCGCTTGCGCACCTCGTACACGTCGCGGCCGTCGACGATCGAATCCGGCCGCGAGAAATACACGTATTCGAAGATGCAGAAGCGCGAGGGGCGGCGCGGGAAGGGAAAGGAGGAGCGCACGCCCTCGCGGTCGGCGACGACGATCTCTCCGGGTTCGAGATCGCGGATCCGCTCCGCCCCGAGAATGTCGAGGGCGCAGGATTCGGAAGCGAGGATCCAGGCCTCGCCGAGGCGGCCGAGCACGAGCGGCCGCACGCCCAGAGGATCCCGCGCCCCGACGATGGCGTCGTCGTACAGGGCGACCAGGGACCAGGCCCCCTCGACCTCGCCGAGCGCCTCGACGAGGCGGTCGAGGTGCGAGCGTCCCCGGCCGCGGGCGATGAGGTGGATGAGCACCTCGGTGTCGGTGGTGGACTGGAAGATGCAGCCCTCCGCGACGAGCCGCTGGCGCAGGGCGCGCGCGTTCGTGAGGTTGCCGTTGTGGGCGAGGGCGAGGCCGCCGAAGGCGAATTCCGCGAACAGCGGCTGGACGTTGCGCAGCATGCTCGCGCCGGTCGTCGAATAGCGCGTGTGGCCGATGCCCGCATGTCCCGGCAGCGCCGCGATCACCTGGGGACGGCTGAAGGTGTCGCCGACCAGTCCGAGGGCGCGGTGGACGTGGAAATGTCTGCCGTCGAAGGTCGCGATGCCCGCGGCTTCCTGGCCGCGATGCTGGAGGGCATGGAGGCCGAGCGTGATGTGGGCGGCCGCATCGCGGTGTCCGTAGATCGCGAACACCGCGCATTCCTCGCGCGGCGCTTCCTGCGCCGCGGTCTCACAGGATTCCCCGATCCCGCTCACGGACGGTTCTCCGCCGGCTCGACGCGCTCGAGCAGCCGATCGAGCGCGCGGTTCGCGTCTTCGGGATAGCTGCCGGGGCTCGCGCGCAGCGCACGCGCCCGCTCGATCGCCCGGTTCGCGGCATCGCGGCTCTGCGCCGTGAGATCCGGTGGCAGGAAGCCCGCGAGCCATTCCGCCCCGCGCTCGACGGAGGGCCGCGTGGCCGCGCGCTGCACCCAATCCGGCATGTTGCCGCGCTCGAGCACGATGAGCGCGGCGAGATAGCCGGCCGAGACGATGAAGGCGCCGCGCAGCAGACCGAAGGCGATGCCGAGGATGCGGTCGACGATCCCGGCACTTCCCCGCGTCAGCGCTGCGGCGATCGCATGGGCGAGGAGCTTGAAGACGATGAGAGGGATGACGAAGACGACGGCGAAGGTGGCGGCATCGGTGAGGAGATCGTGTCCGATGGCCTCGAGCAGGAGCGGCCGCACGCGGGAGAAGCCGAACCAGGTCACGACCGCGGCACCGATCCAGCTCGCGAGCCCGAGGATCTCCCGCACCGCACCCCGCACGAGGGCGACGACCACCGAAAGCCCCAGCACGAGGAAGACGATGAGATCGAAGGCGGTGAAATTCTCGAGGGTCATTCGACGAGCGCGGCCGGATGCCGCGGCGGCTGGCCGTCGCCCGCGAGCAGCGCGAGCAGGCGGGCGAGACGGGGAATTTCGACGCGTTCCATGCCGGGCGGTACCGTCACCTCGCCGGGCGGCAGGAGTGCACGGCGGAATCCGAGCTTGCCGGCCTCGCGCAGGCGCAGTTCGGTCTGTCCCACCGGGCGCACCTCGCCCGCGAGCCCGATCTCTCCGAACACGACGCAGTCTTCGGGAAGAGGGCGCCCTTCGAGGGAGGAGACGATCGCTGCTGCCACGGCCAGATCCGCCGCCGGCTCCTGGATCCTGAGACCGCCCGCGACGTTGAGATAGACGTCGCGTCCCGCGAGAACAAGGCCGCAGCGCGCTTCCAGGACGGCGAGCACCATCGCGAGACGCCCCGCCTCCCAGCCCACCACCGTCCGCCTGGGTGTGGCGAGCGCTGTCGGCGCCACCAGCGCCTGGATCTCGACGAGGACCGGGCGCGTGCCCTCGATGCCCGCGAACACGGCGGCGCCGACGACGCGGCGCCCCCGCTGGCCGAGGAAGAGCGCCGAGGGGTTCTCGATCGCCGCAAGTCCACGGTCGCGCATCTCGAAGACGCCGAGCTCGTTGGCCGGGCCGAAGCGGTTCTTCACCGCTCTCAGGAGGCGGAACTGGTGGCCGCGCTCACCTTCGAAGTAGAGCACCGTATCGACCATGTGCTCGAGCACCCGCGGCCCCGCGATCAGCCCCTCCTTGGTCACGTGCCCGACGAGAAAGAGGGCGGTGTCATGGCGCTTTGCGAAGCGGATGAGGAGATCGGCGCAGGCGCGGATCTGCGAGACCGTGCCCGGCGCCGCCTCGAGGGTCGCGGTGTGCGCGGTCTGGATCGAGTCGATCACGAGCACCGCCGGCGGCGTGCGCTCGAGCGCGGCGAGCACCTCCTCGACGCCGGTCGCACAGGCGACGGCGATGCCGCTCGTCTCGAGGCCGAGCCTGCGCGCGCGAAGCTGGATCTGCTCCAGCGATTCCTCGCCGCTCACGTAGACCGTGGCGTGATTGCGGGCGGCGAGGGCTGCGAGCGCCTGCAGGAGAAGGGTGGACTTGCCGATGCCCGGGTCGCCGCCGAGCAGCACCGCCGACCCGCGCACGAGACCGCCGCCCAGCACCCGGTCGAGCTCGCCGATGCCAGTCGCGAGGCGCGGCGGCGGCGCGGCCGCGGCGGAAAGCGGCCGAAGCTCCACCGCCCGCATCCGCCTGCCCGCGCCTTTCGCGGGGGCGGCCTCCTCGGCGAGGGTGTTCCAGGCGCCGCAGGCCTCGCACCGACCCGTCCATTTCGGGAAGACGGCGCCGCAGTCCTGACAGACGTACTGGCGACGCTCGCGCGCCACGGCTCTCCTCCCCGCTTCAGCCCGCGAACGCCGGCTGCAGGACCTCGATGGGGCCCTCGGCGCGCCCGTGGATGAACTGGTCCACGTAGGGATTTCCGCTGTGATCGATCTCGGTGATGGGTCCCTCCCAGATGATCCTTCCGCCGTAGAGCATGGCCACCCGGTCCGCGATCCTGCGCACGCTCGTCATGTCATGGGTGATGGAGATGGCGGTCGCCCCACGCCGTTTCACCGTGTGCCGCACGAGCCGGTTGATGAGATCGGCCATGATGGGATCGAGACCCGTGGTCGGTTCGTCGAAGAACAGGATCTCCGGCTCGGTGGCGATCGCCCGCGCGAGGCCGACGCGCTTCTTCATGCCGCCCGAGAGCTCGGCCGGATAGAGCTCTGCGACCTCGGCCCCGAGGCCGACCTCCGCGAGCGTCGCGATCGCCCGTTCGCGCGCCTCGCTGCGCCGCAACCGGCGGCGGGCGAGGAGGCCGAAGGCGACGTTCTCCCACACCGTGAGGCTGTCGAACAGGGCCGCCCCCTGGAAGAGCATGCCGAACTTGAGGCGCAGGCGCTCGAGCGTGCGTTCCGAGGCGCCGACGACCTCCTCGCCGTCGACGAGGATCGAGCCCGCATCCGCCTCGAGCAGGCCGAGGATGCATTTGAGAAGGACCGACTTGCCCGAGCCCGAACCGCCGATGACGACGAGCGAGCAGCCTTCGGGCACCTCGAGATCGAGCCCCTGGAGCACGCGATGGTCCGCGAAAGCCTTCTCGAGGCCCCGGATGCGGATCCTGGGCAGGGGCCGGTTCATCGCGCGAAGAACACTTCGGTGAGCCCATAGTCGAGGGTGAGGACGAGGATCGAGGCCGTGACCACGGCGCGCGTCGTCGCCGCACCCACCCCTTCGGCCCCGCCTTCGGAACGGTAGCCCTGATAGCAGCCCATGAGGGCGATCACGAAGCCGAACACCGCGGCCTTGACGAGCCCGGAGATGATGTCCTGGCTCTCGAGATGATCCAGGGTGCGGGTGAGGTATTCGATGGGGCCGAAGCCGAGCTTGTAGACGGAGACGAGATAGCCGCCGAGAACGCCGATGACATCCGCCACGAGCACGAGCAGCGGCAGCATGAGCACGCCCGCGAGCAGGCGGGGGAAAACGAGGTAACGCAGCGGATCGGTGGCCAGGGTTGTGAGCGCGTCGATCTGCTCGGTCACGCGCATGGTGCCGATCTCGGCCGCCATCGCCGCACCCACCCGGCCCGCCACCATGAGCCCGGCAAGCACGGGGCCGAGCTCGCGGGTCATGGACAGCACGACGATGGTGGGAATCGCCTGCGGTGCCTCGAAGCGCGTGAAGCCGACATAGCTCTGGAGTGCGAGCACCATGCCCGTGAACACCGCCGTGAGCCCCACCACCGGAAGCGAGAAGTAGCCGATCCGCACCATCTGGAGGGCGAGCTCGCGCGGATACCAGGGGCCCCGCAGCCCCCGCGCGATGGCCTCGAGGCCGAAGATCAGCACCCCGCCCGTCGTCGCGCAGGCGGCGAGGGTGAGACGGCCGATGCCGGCGAGCGCGTTCATGACGCTTCTCCCTCGCGCCGGTAGACGCGCCGGAAGCGGCGTCCGAGCCGCACGAGAATCTCGTAGCCGATGGTGTCGGCGGCCGCCGCGAGGGCGTCGATGCCATCGGCGCCCCCGAGGAGCTCGACTTCCGTCCCCGGCCGGCAGAGCTCGGGAGGCAGCGCGCTGACATCGAGCGCGAGCAGGTCCATCGACACCCGCCCCGCGTAGGGGACGCTGCGGCCGGCGATCCGCGCGCGGGCGCGCGCGCTCGCGGCGCGCGGGATGCCGTCGGCATATCCCACCGCCACGGTGGCGATGCGCATCCCCGGTTGCGCCGTGAAGGTGGCCCCGTAGCCGACGCTGCGCTCCTCGAGGATGTCGTGGACCTGGAGCAGGGGCGCGACAAGCCGGACGACGGGCCGCATCGGATTGGGCGCGCCGGGGGTCGGGTTGACGCCATAGAGTGCGACGCCGGGGCGACAGAGGTCGAAGTGGTATTCGCGGCCGAGAAAGATTCCGCTCGAGGCGGCGAGGCTCAGCGGCACCTCGCCGAAGCGCCGCGCGCGCGATCGAAAGAGGGCGAGCTGACGCGCGTTGAGCGGATGCTCGGGCTCGTCCGCGCAGGCGAGGTGACTCATGACGAGAAGAAGCCGCAGCCCCTCGAGATCCCGGGCCTCGAGCTGCTCCCATGCGCGGGGGAGGAACCCGAGCCGGGTCATGCCCGTATCGAGATGAAGAGCTGCGGGGAGCGGACGCGAGCGGTGGCGGGCGCAGCGGCGCCAGTGTTCGAGCTCCGCCTGCTGGTTGAGCACGGGAACGAGCCGGTGTGCGACGAAGTCCTCCTCTTCGCCGCGGCCGATCCCGTCGAGGACGAAGATCCGGGCATCGGGCAGCAGGCCCCGCAGGGCCACCCCCTCCTCGAGCCGGGCGACGAAGAACGTCCGGCAGCCGGCCCGCGCGAGCGCCCGTGCCACGGGTTCGAGGCCGAGGCCGTAGGCATCCGCCTTGACGACCGCGGCCGTCTCCGCAGGCGCCGCACGGGCTGCGAGCATGCGCCAGTTGGCGGTGAGCGCGGCGAGATCGATCTCGAGCGTTGCCCGGGCGGGGCCGCGGAGCTCGAGCGGCTCAGGGGACATCGGGGTATTCGGCGGTCTCGAGGTTCCGGAAGCGGCCGAAATTGGCATCGAACTGCAGATGCAGGCGGCCGATCGGACCGTTGCGCTGCTTGGCGACGATGACCTCCGCCTTGTTGTGGCATTGTTCGAGGCGCTCGCGCCAGCGGCGGTGACGTTCGTCGAAGCGGTCGGGGCTTTCGCCGTCGCGCGGCTGCGGCTCGGCCCGGGCGAGATAGTATTCCTCGCGGTAGACGAACATCACCACATCCGCGTCCTGCTCGATGGTGCCGCTCTCACGCAGATCCGAGAGCTGCGGGCGCTTGTCCTCGCGGGATTCGACCGCCCGCGAGAGCTGCGACAGCGCGAGCACGGGCACATCGAGTTCCTTGGCGATGGCCTTGAGGCCCTGGGTGATCTCGCTCACCTCCTGCACCCGGTTCGCCTGCGCGTAGCTGCCCGTGCCACGCAGAAGCTGGAGATAGTCGACGATGATGAGCGACAGGCCGCGGGTGCGCTTGAGGCGGCGGGCGCGGCTTCTGAGCGCGGCGATCGAGAGCGCCGGCGTATCATCGATGAACAGCGGCCGCGCGGCGAGGTCCTGCGTCGCCCGGACGATGCGGTGGAAGTCCTCTTCCGACAGGCGGCCCTTGCGCAGCTCGTCGCTCGGCACCTCGGCCTCGGCGGAGAGAAGCCGCATCGCGAGCTGCTCCGCCGACATCTCGAGCGAGAACAGGGCGACCGTGTAGTTCTCGTGCCTGAGGCCTTCGGCATCCGGTCCGGCCGCACGCGTCGCCGCGGCGTTCGCGGCGATGGTGAGCGCAAGCGCGGTCTTGCCCATGCTCGGACGCCCCGCGAGCACGATCAGATCGGCCCGCTGGAGACCGCTGAGCTTCTCATCGAGGCCGACGAGCCCGGTCGGGACACCGGTGACATGCCCCTCCTTCTGGTAGGCGGAATGGATGAGGCGCACCGCACTCTCGAGCACCTCCGGAAAGCCGCGGAAATCGCCCCGCGTCTCCCCCCGCTGCGCGAGCTCGAAGAGGCGCTGCTCCGCGCTTTCGATCTGCTCGATGCCGGATCTGGGATTTTCCGGATCGAAGGCCTCGTTGACGATCTCCTCGCCGATCTCGATCAGGCGCCGTCGGAGCGCGAGGTCGTGCACGACCCGGGCGTAGTCGACCACATTGACGATGGTCTCGGCGGCACGGGCGATGCGGGCGAGATATTCGGCGCCGTCCAGCTCGCGGAGCGCCTCGTCCTGCTCGAAGAGGTGGTAGAGGCTCGTGTGGTCGGCGAGCTGGCCCTTGGCGATGCGTTCCGCGCAGACTTCGTAGATGCGGCGATGGACCGGCTCGTGGAAATCCTCCGCGCGCAGAAAGTCGCTCACCCGGTGGAAGATCTCGTTGTTGACGAGGATCGCACCGAGAACGGCAAGCTCCGCGCGCAGATTGTGCGGCAGACGGCGCAGCACCGCGCCCTGCGCCTGTGCCGGGGCCGGGCTGAGGACGGTTTCCGTGCTCATGGCGCGTGATCTAGCACGCGCACCCCGCTTCGTCAGCGCCGCGTTTCCATCCGCAGGAGTGCGGGCCGGGCGGGAGCGGTTCCCGGCGCAGCGGCCGCGTCAGTGGAGGAGAAGGCTGTTGGACGGCATGCGCGGTTCGCTTCCGAGGAGTTCCTCGACCTTCTCGGGCTCCCGCAGCAGCCGTTCGTACTGCTGTTGCACGAAGCGCACGGTATCGCTGCTGTACTCACGCGGCCGGCCACCGTTCTCGAGGCAGCTTTCCGCGAGCTCGAGCGCCATGCGCAGCGCGACGTAATGGCTCGCCGGCAGGCCCGCCCGTGCGCAGACGGCGGCGAGATAGCGGCGATCGGTGCAGTACAGCGCCTGCCGCACCGTCCTGGGGGCAAGGCCGGACATGACCGCGAGCGCCGCCTCGAGGGCGACCACGTCCCCGTCCCTGAGGTAGCCGAGCAGCTCGTCGGGGCCGAGTTCGCCCGCAAGATGGCGCCCGCGGAAATAGCGCAGCAGGCTCTGCTGATCGTTGTCGCGCGCGGTCATGCCGAGCGTCACCCGCTCGCGCACCGCACTTACGATCGCCCGCGCCTCCTCCGGGGAGATGCGGCGCGTCTTGACGAGCTCCCACTCGATGCGGTCGCCGATGATGCTCACGAGTTCCTCGGTGATCTCGTGGGGCAGGGCGGGACGCCGCACGAGACGGTCCTGGACCCTGCGGCTCGAGCGGAAATCCTCGAGGATGCGCTTGAGGGTCCGCTTCGTGAGTTCGGCGCCGAGGTTGCCCGCGAGCTTTGCCACCACCCGCTCCTGTCCGGTGTCCACGAGCGCGTCGGCGAGCTGTTCCGAGATCCGTTCCCGACCCGCCACGGCGAGCGCGTACTGGACGCTGTTCGTGCGCACGATCTCGGCGAGCTTGTCGTCGGAGAGCACCGGGCTCTTCTCGAGCACCGGGCGCGCCACCTCGATGTCGTCGCGGGCGAGCTTCTCGGCGATGGTCGGAGGAAGCTTGGCGCTCGCCGCCACCGTCTCGGCGAGCGCCTTGCGCACTTCCTTCTCGATGTCGCCCACGAGCAGCGCCAGCACCGCCTGCGCGAGCTGCGCCGTCGAGCCGTCCGCAAGCTCGTCGTACTGGCCGCCGAACTTGCGCGCGATCCGGGCGCGCACCGCGGGCGCACGGTTGCGCTCGAGCTCCCGCACATCCTCCCGGGTGAGCCGGGGCTGGCCCCCTCCCGCCTGGGCCTGTTCCAGGAGCTGGGCCATGCGCCGGCTGCGCGGCTTGACTTGGCTTGAAGTCGTCATCTGTGCTGGAATTCCCTGTGCCTGGCGGCGCCGCGCCCGATTCCGGCGCGCGGGGCGAGGCTAGGGGCTGTCGGTTAAGGATCGCTTAAGCGGAGTGAGGTGATGGACATGCCGCGTGCGGCCGGAATCCGGCGGGGCGCGCGCCGCTTCCTCGAGGCGGCCGGCATCCCCGCGCTGTGCGAATTCCCGCTCGCGAACGGCCGCCGGGCGGACCTGCTGGGCCTGGATCGGTCGGGACGCTTCCATCTTCTCGAGATCAAATCGAGCCGTGCCGATTTCGCGGCCGACCGGAAATGGCGGGACTATCTCGGGTTCGCCGACTTCTTCTATTTCGCGGTGGCTCCGGATTTCCCCCTCGCGGTCCTGCCCGAGGGGGAGGGCATCGTGCTCTGCGACGCCTATGAGGGGGTGCTGCTGCGTCCCCCATGCCCCCGGCCGCTTCCCGCCGCGCGCCGGCGCGCACTGCTGCTGCGCTTCGCCCGCACCGCCGCCGCCCGCCTCGGCGAACGGCTCGATCCCCCTCCCGACGCCCTTCACGCCCCCGCGCACAGCCAGGAATCGATGAGATAGCGGGCGATGCTGTCCGGCGGCGGAAGACGGACCGGGCGCCGCTCCGCATCGAGGAGCTCGGCGCGCGTGAACCAGCGGGCATCAACGAGCTCCTCGCGATCGATGTGAAGGGGCCCTTCGCGCGCCCGCGCCCGGAAGCCGATCATCAGCGACTGCGGAAAAGGCCAGGGCTGGGAGGACACATAGGTGAGCCCGTCGAGCTCGAGGCCGACCTCCTCGCGCACCTCCCGCCGCACCGCGGCTTCGAGGCTTTCGGCCGGCTCCACGAAGCCCGCGAGGGTCGAATACATGCCGGGAGGAAAGCGCGGCGCACGGGCGAGCAGACAGTGTGCGCCCCGCACCACGAGGACGATGATGGCGGGATCGGTGCGGGGAAAGACGTCGAGGCCGCAGGAGCGGCAGCGGCGCAGATGGCCCCCTTCGCGCACCGCGGTGGGGTGGCCGCAGGCCCCGCAGTGGCGGTGCCGGGCGTGCCAGTGCAGGAGCGCCCGGGCGAGGGCCGCGATGCCGGCCTCGATGCGGGGGAGCGTCGCGCCCACCTCCCGCAGTTCGAGATGGACAGCGCCGGCGCGGGGGTGGGGCGTGGAGGCCGCAAAGATCGGCCCGCTCCGATCCCGCCCGAGAAAGACGAGCGCCTCGAGGGAGCGGGCATCGACCTCGCGCAGCGGAAGGAAGGAGAGGCGCCATCCTCCGGCCGCGGGGCGCACCGGGACCCGCAGTCCGTGAAGCAGCAGCAACCGTGCCGAGGGCGTCCGCCTGAGGGCTTCGAGCGCCGCCTCGTCGCGGCGCAGTTCCACCGCGCGGTCGAACCCCGCACTGTCGTAGACGTGGGGCGGCGACTTCGCGACCTCGCAGGTCATCCTCCGCGGGCTCTGGCAGATGCGGCCGGGTTGTTGTCGCGCGCCGCCTCCTCTTGCGCAAGCCCGTCCGGCGATCGATATTGGGCTTCGGAAGGCTGGCCGCGGACGTCGGGCGCGTGAACCGGGTCAGGCCCGGAAGGGAGCAGCCCTAAGCGATGTCCCGGCGGGTCGCGGACCAGTCTTCCCCCGCTCCCGCCACGCGAGCTCATGGGTCCCGATACCGACGCTCCCTACCGGGTCCTCGCCCGCAGCTACCGTCCCACCCGGCTGTCGGAACTCGTGGGTCAGGATGCGCTCGTGCGCACCCTCACCCGCGCCTTCGAGACCGGACGCATCGCCCATGCGTTCCTGCTCACCGGCATCCGCGGCGTGGGCAAGACGACGACTGCGCGGATCCTCGCCCGCGGCCTCAACTGCACCGGCCCCGACGGACGCGGGGGGCCGACGGCCGAGCCCTGCGGCCAGTGCGCGAGCTGCCGCATGATCGCGGAAGAGCGCTCGCTCGACGTGATCGAGACCGACGCCGCCTCGCATACGGGCAAGGACGACGTCCAGGAGATCATCGAGGGGGTGAAGTACGCGCCGGCGGCCTCGCGCTTCAAGGTCTACATCTTCGACGAAGTCCACATGCTCTCCGAGAAGGCCTGGAACAGCCTGCTCAAGACCATCGAGGAGCCGCCCCCGCATGTGAAGTTCATCTTCGCGACCACCGAGGTCCGCAAGGTTCCGCTCACGGTGCTCTCGCGCTGTCAGCGCTTCGATCTCCGGCGGGTCGAGGCGGACCGGCTCGTCGCCCATCTCGCCGACGTCTGTGGCCGCGAGGGCATCCGCGCCGAGGAGCGGGCGCTCGGGCTCATCGCCCGCGCCGCCGAGGGCTCGGTGCGCGATGCCCTTTCGCTGCTCGACCAGGCGGTGACCGCCGGCGGCGGCACGGTGACCGCGGCGGAGGTCGAGGCGATGCTCGGGCTCGCCGACCGCGCGAAGCTGTTCGATCTCTTCGAGGCGATACTCGATGGCGAGGCCGCGCGGGCCGTGGAACGGTTCGGCGAACTCTACGCCCGCGGCGCGGACCCGGTGGCGGCCGTGCGCGATCTGCTCGATCTCGTCCATTGGCTCACGCGCATCCGTCTCGACCGCGAAGCGGCACAGGAGCTCGGTTTCGGCGAGGAGCTGGCGGCCCGGGCCCGGGCCCTCGCGATGCGGCGCGACCACCCGCATCTCCAGCGCCTGTGGCAGATGCTGCTGCGCGGTCTCGAGGAGGTGCGTCTCGCACCGGACGCGCAGGCCGCGCTCGAGATGCTGCTCGTGCGCCTGTGCTGCGTTGCCGATCTCCCCCCGCCGCATGAACTCGTGCGCCTGCTGCGCAGCTCCGGCTCCTCTGCGGCCGCGGCAGCGACGGAGAAGGCTCCGCCCGCGCCCGGTGCGGCGCCGCTGGCCGGGGCCGAGGGAGAGCGCAGACGGGAGACAGCTGCGGTCGTCATCGATGGCGCGAGGAGCGTCCATGAGGCCCTGCGCCGCGCCGGCGAGGCTCTGCTCGCGGCCTGGTTCTACCGCGGTGCCCGGGTTCTGCGCGTCGAGCCGGGGCGGCTCCTGCTCGCCCTCGAGGCGGGAGTGCCGCGGAGCTTCGCCGGCGAGCTCGCGGGCGCGCTCGAGCGCATCACCGGCCGGCGGTGGATCGTCGCCCTCGGCGGTGAGGGCGAGGCGCCGACGCTGGCCGAGGAGGATGCGCGGGAGCGGGAGGTGCGGCTGCGCGAGCTCGAGAAGGTGCCTCTGGTGGCACGCGCGCTCGAGGTCTTCCCGGGTGCGCGCCTCGTGGACATCCGCGAGGATGCCGACCATCTCGGGGAGGAGCAGGAGGGACGACGGACGGGAGAAGGATGAAGAATCTCGCGAACATGCTCAAGGAGGCCCAGAAGCTTCAGGCCCGGATGGCCGAGCTTCAGGCCAGGCTCGAGGAGCTCGAGATCGAGGGCCGCGCGGGCGGCGGGCTCGTCGTGGTGACGATGAACGGCAAGGGGGAGATCCGACGCGTCTCCATCGACCGGTCGATCGTCGATCCCGAGGAGGTCGAGGTGCTCGAGGATCTCGTGGTGGCAGCCGCCCAGGACGCCAAGTCGAAGCTCGAGGCGCGCCTGCAGGAGGAGATGGGGCGGCTCACCGGCGGGCTTCCGCTTCCGCCCGGGATGAAGCTGCCGTTCTGAGCGCATGGCCGCGGTCGAAATCGAGCGCCTCGTCCGTCTGCTCGCACGTCTTCCCGGGCTCGGCCCGCGATCGGCGCAGAAGGCGGTGCTCGCCATGCTCAAGCGCCCCGAACTGCTCATGGAACCGCTCGCCGAGGCGCTCGCGGTCTGCGCCCGGAGCGTGCGACGCTGCAGCATCTGCCGCAATCTCGACAGCCGCGATCCCTGCGCCCTGTGCAGCGATCCGGAACGCAACGCGCAGCAGCTGTGCGTGGTGGAGGAGGTCGAGGATCTCTGGGCGATGGAGCGGGCAGGCAGCTACCGCGGGCTCTATCATGTGCTCGGCGGCACGCTGTCGGCCCTCGATGACGTCGGTCCCGAGGATCTCGGCATCGCCGAGCTCGTCTCCCGGGTGCGCGCGCGCGGTGTGTGCGAGGTCATCCTCGCCCTCGGCGCCACGGTGGAAGGTCAGACGACGGCGCACTATCTCGCGGAGAGACTGAAATCGACCGGGGTGAAGATCACCCGTCTCGCGCACGGCGTGCCGATCGGCGGCGAGCTCAACTATCTCGACGAAGGGACGCTCGACGCCGCGCTGCGGGCCCGACAGCCGGTCGAATAGCGGAACCGATTGCGCCGACGAAGCCGATGACCATTCTGCGCATCCTCGAATATCCGGACCCGGTCCTGCGTCGCAAGGCCGAGCCCGTTGCCGTCGTCGATGACGAGATCCGGGCGCTCATGGAGAACATGCTCGAGACCATGTACGCGGCACCGGGAATCGGGCTCGCCGCGCCGCAGGTGGGCGTCCTGCGGCGGGTCGTCGTCATCGACGTGAGTGAGGAGAAGAACCGGCCGCTCCGCCTCGTCAATCCGCGCATCCTGTGGCGGTCGGAGGAGACGGCGACCGCGGAGGAGGGGTGCCTGAGCCTCCCCGACCTCTACGCCGAAGTGCGGCGTCCGGCCGAGGTCGCCGTCGCCTATCTCGATGAGCATGGCAGGGAGCAGCGGCTTCGCGCCGAGGGGACGCTGGCACGCTGCCTCCAGCACGAGATCGATCACCTCGACGGCGTTCTCTTCATCGACCGGGTGTCGACGGTGCGCCGCAACATGCTCCTGCGCAGGTATCAGAAGCAGCGGCGTCTCAAGGCCACCGCCTGAGCGCCATGCCGCCCGGGCTCGTGTTCCTCGGCACGGGCGCCTTCGGCGTGCCGTCCCTCCGCCGCCTCGCGGCGGCGGGTTTCGACATCCTCGCCGTCTACACCCAACCGCCGCGGCCGGCCGGGAGAGGTCACAGGCCGCGTCCTTCCGCGGTCCAGGAGGCGGCCGAACGCCTCGGCATCGCAGACATCCGCACTCCCGCAAACTTCCACGACGAGGACAGCGTGCGGGCGCTTGCGGCGCTCGGCGCCGACCTCGCCCTCGTCGCCGCCTACGGGCTGATTCTGCCTCGCGCGGTTCTCGAGGCGCCCCGCCTCGGCTGCGTGAACATCCACGCCTCGCTGCTGCCGCGCTGGCGGGGTGCGGCGCCGATCCAGCGTGCGATCGAGGCCGGCGACGCGCGCACGGGGGTGAGTTTCTTCGTGATGGACGAAGGCATCGATACGGGCCCGCTGCTCGCGGCCTTCGAGACCCCGATCCGGCCGCGCGAGCGGGCGGGTGAACTCCACGACCGGCTCGCGGCGCTCGCGGCCACGCATGTCGTGGAGGTGCTCGAGGGCTATGTTTCAGGGCGCATCCACCCCCGCCCCCAGCCGCAGCAGGGGGCGTGCTACGCGCGCAAGGTCGAGAAGGAGGAGGGCCACCTCGATTTCACCGCCGATGCCGCCCTGCTCGAGCGCCGCGTGCGCGCCTTCGATCCCTGGCCCGGATGCTGGTTCTTCTACCGCGGAGTGCGCATCCGCGTGCTCGAGGCCGAGGTCGTCGAGGGGGCGAGCGGCCCGCCGGGGACGGTGATCGCGGAGCCGCTCGTGGTCGCCTGCGGGCGCGGCGCGCTCGCCCTCCTGCGCGTACAGCGGGCGGGGAGGCGGGCGATAACGAGCGAGGAACTGCAGCGGGGTTTTCCGATCCCGCCGGGCGCCCGCCTCGACTGAGCGGATGTCGCCATGCCGCGCTATCTCCTCGTGCTCGAGTACGACGGGGCGCCCTTCGTCGGCTGGCAGCGGCAGCAGCGCGGCCTGTCCGTTCAGGAGGCGCTGGAGAAAGCGGTATTCGCTTTCTGCGGCGAGCGGGCGACGGCAACGGCCGCGGGGCGCACCGATGCCGGCGTGCATGCGCTCGCCCAGGTCGTGCACCTCGATCTTGCGCGGGAGTTCCCGCCCGAGCGGGTGATGGGGGCACTCAACGCCCATCTCGCGCCGCACCCCGTGGCCGTGCTCGACGCGCGGCGCGTGGAGGAGGACTTCCACGCCCGCTTCTCGGCCCTCGAGCGGCGCTATCTCTACCGCATTCTCAACCGGCGGGCGCCGCCCGCGCTGCTCCGCGGCCGCGTATGGCACGTGATCGGCAGGCTCGATGTCGAGCACATGCAGGAGGCCGCGAGCCGTCTCCTCGGCAGGCACGACTTCTCGAGCTTTCGCGCCGCGGAATGCCAGGCCCGCTCACCGCTTCGCACCCTTGATCGGCTGTGGGTGGAACGCCGCGGCGAGATCGTCGAGGTCCACGCCGCGGCGCGCTCCTTCCTCCACCGCCAGGTCCGCAACATGGTGGGAAGCCTCGTCCTCGTCGGACTCGGCCGGCGCCCCGTGGCGTGGATCGAGGAGGTGCTGGCGGCGCGTGATCGCCGCCGCGCCGGCCCGACCGCGCCGGCCGCCGGACTCTACTTCGCCGGCGTGCGCTATCCCGGCCTGGCGTTCACAGCATCGCCCGGGTGATGCGCTCCACCATGAGGCCGAGGAGGAGGTCGACGACGACGAAACCGAGGGCGATGCCGCCCGTGGTCATCAGCGCCTGCCGCGCCACCAGCCAGCGGTAGAACAGCACCGCAGCCAGTGCGCTCATGACCAGGATCGCCGACAGCGGCTGGGGGAGGACGAGGGCCACGACCACCACCGCCGTGAACAGGGCGAGCTGGAGCACCGTGGCCCAGTTGTTGGCGATGATGAGGGGCACGTAGCGCTGTTCGAGGCCGACGAGCTTGGTGAGCAGGATGGCGGCGAGAGGAAAGGAGGCCCAGTCGAGCAGATAGCCGAAGGCGTGGACGATCACCACCCAGGACAGGCTCGCGGGAAGCCCCGTGAGCGCATACTCGTTCGCCGCCAGAAAGGCATAGAAGGGTGCCGCCAGCACGGCGGCGAAGAAGGAGCGCCAGAAGCCCTCGACGGTGAGATCGAACAGCGACATCGCCCGGGCGTCCTGCTTCGCGAGCAGCCAGGCGGCGATCAGGGCGCGTTCGATCTCCTCGCGGCTGGGCATCAGCGGGCCTCGAAGAAGCGCTCCAGGAACGCGAGATAGACCTCGCGCAGGGCGTGCAGATCGGACAGCGGCACCCGCTCGTCGATCTGGTGGATGGTCGCGTTCACGAGACCGAACTCGACCACCGGACAGTGGTTGCGGAGAAAGCGGGCATCGGAGGTACCTCCCCCGGTGGAGAGCTCGGGGCTCCGGCCGAGCACGGTCCGGATCGCATCCGCAAGCTTGTCGCTCAGGGGACCGGGCGGGGTCAAGAAGGGCTCGGCCTGACAGCTCGTATCGAGAAGGAATTCGCCATCGCCACGCTCGAGGCGCTGGCGCAGCAGCCGGCGGAGACCGCCCGGGGTGTGGAGATCGTTGAAACGGACGTTGAAGACCGCTTCCGCCTCGGCGGGCACCACATTGGTGGCGCCTGCATCCGCGTGGATGCGGACGATCTGCAGCGAGGAGGGCTCGAAATACTCCGTGCCGGCATCGAGCGGGCGCTCGAGCAGCGGCGCGAGAAGGCGCAGCAGTCGGTGGGCGGCGTTGTCGGCGCGCCGCGGATAGGCGACATGGCCGCCCCGTCCCTGTACGCGCAGAAACCCGGTGAGCGAACCGCGCCGGCCGATCTTGATGGTGTCGCCGAGACGGGCTTCGCAGGTGGGCTCGCCGACGAGCGCGGCATCGAGACGGTCGCCGCGCTCCTCGAGCCAGGCGAGGAGCTTCCGCGTTCCGTTGACCGCCGGCCCCTCCTCGTCGGCGGTAAGGAGCAGGACGATACTGCCCCGGTTTCGTCCGTGACGGGCGAGGAAGTCACCCGTGGCGGCGAGGAAGGCGGCGATCGCCCCCTTCATGTCGCAGGCGCCGCGGCCGTACAGCACACCGTCCTCGATCGCGGCGGCGAAGGGAGGATGGCGCCAGCGCCCGGGATCGCCCGGCGGCACCACGTCCACATGCCCGCAGAAGGCGAGCACGGGCGGCCGGTCTCCGATCCGCGCATGGAGATTCTCGACCGGGGCGGTTCCGGGCTCGCTGAAGGTGAGGCGGTGGGTGTCGAAGCCGAGCGGCTTCAGCCGCTCCTCGAGCAGCTCGAAACTGCCTGCCGCCTCGGGCGTGATGCTCGGACAGCGCAGGAGTTCACGGGCGAGTTCGACGACATCGATCGCGGCCACGGGCTCAGTCGCGCAGGAGGTCGTTGATCGAGGTCTTGGCGCGGGTGCGCGCGTCGACGCGTTTGACGATCACCGCGCAGTAGAGGTCGGGGCCCGGACTTCCATCCGGCAGCGGGCGACCGGGAAGCGTCCCCGGCACGACGACCGAATAGGCGGGCACGCGGCCGCGGTGGATCTCGCCCGTCTCGCGATCGACGATGCGGGTCGAGGCGCCGATGTAGACGCCCATGGAGATCACCGCGCCCTCCTCGACCACGACCCCCTCGGCGATTTCGCTGCGCGCGCCGATGAACACGCCGTCCTCGACGATCACCGGCCGGGCCTGCAGGGGCTCGAGCACGCCGCCGATGCCCACCCCGCCGGAGATGTGGCAGTTCCTGCCGATCTGCGCGCAGGAGCCCACGGTGGCCCAGCTGTCGATCATGGTGCCGGAATCCACGTAGGCGCCCACGTTGACGAAGCAGGGCATGAGGACGACGCCGGGCGCGATGTAGGCGGAGCGGCGCACGACGCAGTCGGGAACGGCCCGGAAGCCGGCGGCGGCGAAGCGCGCTTCGTCCCAGCCCGCGAATTTGGAGGGGATCTTGTCCCACCAGCCGCCGCCCTCGGGACCGCCGGCGATGAGACGCATGGGCTCGAGGCGGAAGGAGAGCAGCACCGCCTTCTTGAGCCATTCGTGGACGACCCAGCTGCCGTCGATCTTCTCCGCGACCCGGAGCGCGCCCCGGTCCAGGGCATCGAGCGCCGCCTCCACGGCTTCGCGGATCTCGCCGCCCACCTCCGGCCCGAGTTCGTCGCGGCGCTCCCAGGCCGCGTCGATCACGCGCTCGAGATCTGCGCGCTCCATCGCCTCTCCTCCCGGTGGAAGTGCGGCACAACCTATCGGCACCCCCGAGGCTGTCAATCTCGAGCGGCCGCGCTCCGGCCGCGACAGGAGGGCGGTCTGCGGTCTCCGGCCACGCCGTCATCCGCCGGTACGAGCCCGTGCGCATGTGCGCGCTCCGGCACCGGATTTGCGGTTGCCTGGGATGCCCGGCTCGCGCATAAGGGCGGCGCCGGGGTCCACGGCATTCCTCCCTTTTCTCCCGCAGCGAGGTGAGCATGGGTGCGTTCAAGGAGCCGCACGGCGGCAAGCTCGTCAATCTGTTCCTGACCGAAGAGGCGGCGGCGGAAGAGAAGCGACGCTCGCGCGAATACAGGTCCTGGGATCTCACGCCCCGCCAGCTGTGCGATCTCGAGCTCCTCATGGACGGCGCCTTCTCGCCGCTCGAGGGTTTCATGACGCGTGCCGATTACGACCGCGTCGTCTCCGAGATGCGGCTCGCGAGCGGCATCCTCTGGCCGATCCCGATCGTCCTCGACGTCTCGAGAAGCTTCGCGGATGAAGTGGAGATCGGCGAGCGCATCGCCCTGCGCGATCCCGAGGGGGTCATGCTCGCGGTGCTCGAGGTGGAAGACCGCTTCGAGCCCGACAAGCAGAAGGAGGCGCTCGAGGTCTACCGCACCCGGAGCCTCGCCCATCCCGGCGTGCGCTATCTCTTCGAACAGGCGGGCGAGGTCTATCTCGGCGGCCGCGTCCATGCGGTCGAGCCGCCGACCCATTACGATTTCAAGATGCTGCGGGATACGCCCGCGGAGCTGCGGGCGCGGTTCCGCAAGCTCGGCTGGCGCCGCGTCATCGCCTTCCAGACGCGCAACCCGATGCACCGCGCGCATTACGAGCTCACCTTCCGCGCCGCGCAGGAGGCCGAGGCCAATCTTCTCATCCACCCCGTGGTGGGCATGACCAAGCCCGGCGATATCGACCATTTCACCCGGGTGCGCTGCTACGAGAAGATCCTGCGGCACTATCCGGAGCAGAC
Source organism: uncultured Geminicoccaceae bacterium (assembly GCA_964532215.1). Lineage (GTDB taxonomy): Bacteria > Pseudomonadota > Alphaproteobacteria > Geminicoccales > Geminicoccaceae > HRBIN39. The sequence goes on along the minus strand of CAZHHU010000017.1, from coordinate 9,466 downwards.
CACGATGCTGTCGCTGCTGCCGCTCGCCATGCGCATGGCCGGACCGCGCGAGGCGGTGTGGCACGGCATCATCCGCAAGAATTACGGCTGCACCCATCTCATCATCGGCCGCGACCATGCCGGTCCGGGACGCGACGAGAACGGGGAGCCCTTCTACGGTCCCTATGACGCCCAGGAGCTGTTCGCGGCCCATGAGAGCGAGATCGGCGTGACCATGGTGCCCTTCCGCAACATGGTCTATGTCGAGGAGCGGGCGCAGTACGTGGGCGAAGACGAGCTCCGCAGCGGCGAGACGCCCCTCTTCCTCTCCGGGACCGAACTGCGCCGCCGGCTGCGCGAAGGTCTCGAGATCCCGAGCTGGTTCTCCTTCCCGGAGATCATCGAGGAGCTGCAGCGCCGCTATCCGCCGCGCCACCGTCAGGGCTTCACCGTCTTCTTCACGGGCCTTTCGGGCTCGGGCAAATCCACGATCGCCAACGCGCTCATGGTCAAGCTTCTGGAGATCGGAACCCGGCCGGTGACGCTGCTCGACGGCGACATCGTGCGCAAGCATCTCTCGAGCGAACTCGGCTTCTCGCGCGAGCACCGCGATCTCAACATCCAGCGCATCGGCTTCGTCGCCTCGGAGATCACCAAGAACGGTGGCATCGCCATCTGCGCCCCGATCGCCCCATATGCGGCGACGCGGCAGCGGGTGCGTGAGATGATCGAGCAGTATGGCGGCTTCATCGAGGTCCATGTGGCCACGCCGCTCGAGGTGTGCGAGGCGCGCGACCGCAAGGGCCTGTATGCCAAGGCCCGGGCCGGCATCATCAAGAACTTCACCGGAATCTCGGATCCCTACGAGGAGCCCGAGAATCCCGAGGTGCGCATCGACACGACCAGGCTCACCCCGGATCTCGCCGCGCAGAAGATCCTCCTCAAGCTCGAGGCCATGGGCTTCATCCGCTGATCCGGGCGCGGCCCGTCTGGCTCGGCATCCGGCGACCCACAGCTATATCGAGCCGTGGTGAGCCGCCGGATGTCCGCTGCCGTGAGCGACGCCACTCATCGCGAAGTCCTGCCCGAGGAGGATGGCCTGCGGCTCGACCGCTGGCTCCGGTCGCGCTTCCCGCGGCTTTCCTTCGGTCGGCTGCAGAAGCTCCTGCGCACGGGCCAGATCCGCGTCGACGGACGCCGGGCGACGCCCGGAACGCGCCTTGCACCCGGGCAGCGGGTGCGCATCCCGCCGCCGCTGCTCGCCGAAGAGGAGGGCAGGCGGCGGATGCCGCCCAGCGGGCGCGACGTCCGCTTCCTGCGCCGGCGCATCGTCTACGCCGATGAAGACGTGATCGTGCTCGACAAGCCCGCCGGCCTCGCCGTGCAGGGCGGGCCGAAGACGCCGCGCCATCTCGATGCCATGCTCGATGCCCTCGCCGAGGGCGGCGAGCGGCCGCGCCTCGTGCACCGCCTGGACCGCGACACCGCCGGCCTGCTGCTGCTCGCCCGCAACCGCAGGGCGGCGCGCGAACTCATGCATGCCTTCCGCCGACACCGGGTGCGCAAGCTCTACTGGGCGGTCGTGCTCGGGGCGCCGCGGGGCCTCGAGGGATCGATCGATCTCCCGCTCGGCAAGGCGGGTCCCCGCGGCGAAGAGCGGATGACACCGGAGGCGCCCGGGGCCAGGAAGGCCGTGACCCGCTACCGCGTCCTCGCGCGGGCGGGGAAGGTCGGCGCCTGGCTCGCCCTCGAGCCGCTCACCGGCCGCACCCACCAGCTTCGCGCCCACTGCGCGGCGATGGGATGGCCGATCCTCGGCGATGTCAAATACGGGGGCGAGCGGGCGAAGCCGCCGCAAGCACCCGGGGGCCTCATGCTGCAGGCGGTGGAGATCGAATTCCCGCACCCTCGGACCGGCCGCGCGGTCCGGGTGCGCGCGCAGCCGGCCGCCCATCTTCGTGCCGGTCTCGCCTGGCTGGGCTTTGCCGCGGGCGACCCGGTACCCGGCAAGTGGCTCGAAGATTCCGCGAGCGAGCGGACGGGCGGCGGCGGGCACCGCGGCTGACGCCGGGGCGGCAGCCGTTCAGCCGACGATCTCGATCTCCGCGAAGAAGAAGGCGATCTCGCGGGCGGCGGTCTCGGGACCGTCGCTGCCATGCACCGAGTTCGCCTCGATGTTCTCGGCGAAATCGGCGCGGATCGTGCCCGGCGCGGCCTCCTTCGGGTCGGTCGCGCCCATCACCTCGCGGTAGCGGGCGATCGCCTCCTCGCCCTCCAGCACCTGCACGACCACGGGGCCGGAGCTCATGAACCGGCAGAGGGAGTCGAAGAACGGCCGCTCGCGGTGGACGGCGTAGAACGCCTCCGCCTGCGCGCGCGTGAGCCACATGCGCTTCTGGGCGACGATGCGGAGCCCCGCCTTTTCGATGCGGTCGTTGATGGCTCCGGTAAGATTGCGCCGGGTCGCATCCGGCTTGATGATCGAAAGCGTGCGCTCGACGGCCATGCTGCTGCTGTCCTCCGGGAATGGCGGCAGTTGAGGTCGCGCCCGCTTATAGGGGGCGCTCGGGCCGCGACCAAGCGGGCAGATCGGCGCGGGCCGTCCAGCGCACCGCGTCGCTTGCTCCGCGGTCGCGGCAGGGGTGGGAGGAAGGGCGCATGGGGCCGCCTATCCGCCCCGCCGCCAGCGGCCCCGTTCGTCCTGCTGCCAGTAGACGACGTGATGTCCCGCGGCCCTGGCCTCGCGCCAGCGCCGTCGCGCTCCCTCGACCGCTTCGGGCTCGCTTCCGTCGAACAGATCCAGCACCCGCTCGAAACCCTCGAGGCCCTCGTGCGGTGCGCCCTCGACGAGGACGAGCACGGTCGCCCGGTTCGGGTTCTCGATCTCGGTGGTCAGATAGACCGGCTGGCGTTCGGCGAAGCCGTCGGCCCGGGTGCCGTGGGGGAGGAAGGAATCGCGCCGGTAGGTCCAGAGATGCCGGTCGAGCTGCTCGAGCCGCTCGCGGCTGCGTGCCCGCAGCACCACCCGGTGCCCGGCGGCGAGGATCTTCTCGAGCAGGCGCGGCAGGGCCTCCTCGAGGCTGCTGCGGGTGAGGTGATAGAAGCCGATCTCCACAGGCGGGAAGTGCGCCTCAGTGGCGCTCGAAGCGCTCGGCGAGGAGCCGGTCGAGCAGGCGCACGCCGAAGCCGGTGGCTCCCTTGCGGCTGAGCGGGAGATCACGGCTGCTCCAGGCGACGCCGGCGATGTCGAGATGCGCCCACGGCCGATCGCCCACGAACTGCTGCAGGAACACCGCACCGGCGATGCTTCCGGCCTCGCGGCCCCGGCCCACGTTCTTGATGTCGGCGATGTCGGAGCGGATGTGCTTTTCGTATTCCTCGCCCAGCGGCAGCCGCCACACGGGCTCGCCCACCGCCTCGGCGGCAGCGGCGATCGCCTGCGCGAGATCCTCGTCGTTCGCGAACAGTCCCGCCCGCTCGTGGCCCAGGGCGACGATCACCGCACCGGTCAGGGTCGCGAGATCGATCACCGCACGGGGGCGAAAGCGCTCGCAGACGTAGCCGAGCACGTCGGCGAGCAGGAGGCGTCCCTCGGCATCGGTGTTCACGACCTCGATCGTCTTGCCGGTATAGGCCCTGATCACGTCCCCGGGGCGCTGCGCCGTGCCGGAGGGCATGTTTTCTGCAAGGCCCACCGCCGCGACGAGATCCACCGGCGCCCGTCTCACCGCCGCCGCGCGTATCGCGCCACACACCACGGCCGCGCCGGCCATGTCCCATTTCATGTCCTGCATGCCCTGGGCGGGCTTGATCGAGATGCCGCCCGAATCGAAGCACACCCCCTTGCCCACGAGGGCGAGCGGCGCATCCTGCTCGGCCCCGCGCCAGCGCATGACGACCAGAAAGGGCGGATGGCTGCTGCCCTGGCCGACCGCAAGCAGCGCCCGCATGCCGAGCTCCTCGAGCGCCTGCGCATCGAAGACCTCGACCTCGATGCCGAAGCGCTCGAGCTCGCGGCAGATCTCGGCAAAGCGCCCCGGATACAGCACGTTTCCCGGCTCGCTCACGAGATCGCGCACCCAGTTCACGGTCTCGACGAGCGCGGTGGCGCGCTCGAGCGCCCCGCGGTCGGGGTCCGACCCGCCAAGGAAGCGGAGACGTTCGACGGCTGGGGGTTCCTCCTCCCCCCTCCGCTCGCGGTAGCGGGTGAAGCGGTAGGCGCGCAGGCCCGCCCCGGTGGCGAGGGCCGCGATCGCTTCGGTTTCCGCGACACCCGAGGCGAGGCCGCCCGGTGGCGCCACCTGGGCCTCATGCAGACGCGCGCCCTCGAGCTGCTTGACGAGCTCGGCGCCGAGCCGCTCGAGGTCCAGCCGCGTCACACCTTCGGGTTTGCCGCAGACGGCGACGAAGAGATGATCGAGCTCGAGCCCGGCCGGGAAGGGGAGGTGGGCGACGGCGCCATGTTTCGGTCGGTCGCCGAGAAGCTGCAGGGCCCTTGCGACGATGCCCGGGCTCGTGCGCTCGAGTTCGCGGGCCGCATCCGAGAGGCTTCCGTCCGGGGCAGCAAACACGACAAGCGTTCCCGTTCGCGGCAGAGGCCCCGTGGTGATCGTCAGCTCCACGGCCACGACTTCTCCCTTCGCTGCGGCATGATAACCCGGCTGTGTCCCGCGGTCCTGCCAAGTATAGTGCCGCCGGCCCCCGCTGGCGAGCCGGTCTGCCGCCGGATGTTCGCCGGCGGTCGGCAGGGCCGGACTTCGACCGGAAACGATGCGGGATCTTCGCCTCGCTCATCTCCTTCGGGGGCTCGTCGTCGCGCTGCTCCTCGCCCTCCTCTGGACCGGTGGGTCGGAGGCGCGGGATCTGCGGGAGATCGCGGCCGGCGAGCTGCTGCTGACGGCACGGGAGCTCGTCTACGACTTCGCGGCGCGCACGGTGACCGCGCGCGGCGAGGTCGAGCTTTCCACCCGAGGCTACCGCCTGCGCGCCGACGAACTCCGCTATGAGGAGCGCACGGGCAAGCTCGTCGCGCGGGGTGCGGTCGAGCTCGTCTCTCCCGAAGGCTCGAGCATCTTTGCGGAGGAGCTCGAGGTGAGCGAGGACCTGGCGCGGGGTTTCGTCCGCCACATCGCCGCGCGGCTCGATGACGAGACCCGCATCGCCGCCAATCTCGGGGTGCGCTATCGGGGCCGCTACACGGTATTCGAGAAGGCCGTCTATTCTCCCTGTCCGGTCTGCGAGGCGGAGGCGGGCGAGCCGTTCTGGCAGGTGCGGGCGGCGCGCGTCGTGCACGACGCCGAGACGCGCACGCTCACCTATGAGAACGCCGTGCTCGCGATCATGGGCGTGCCCGTCTTCTGGCTGCCCTACTTCTCCCACCCCGACCCCACGGTCGAGCGCCGAACGGGATTTCTCGTCCCGAGCATCGGCACGGACAGCGAACTGGGCTTCACCTTCGAGGCACCCTACTACATCGCCCTCGCGGAGAACCGCGACCTCACCCTCAAACCCATGGTCGCCACCCGTTCCGGACCCAAGCTCGAGGTGGAATTCCGCGACCTCGAGCCGTTCGGCCGCACCGAGGTGACCGCGAGCGCCGCCTATGCACGGGAATATCAGCGCAAACCCGGGCGCGACCGCGACCGCACGCTGCGCGGCCACGTCGAGGCGGAGGGGCGCTACGTGCTGAACGAAACCGATCGTCTCGGCCTGCGCCTCCATCTCGCGAGCGACAACACCTATCTCGAGGCCTACGACATCGACGATTCCGACATTCTGGAGAACCGGCTCACCTTCGAGCGGTTCTCGGGGCGCGATTACGGACTGCTCGCCGCATACGCCTTCCAGGGGCTGCGCGAGGACGACGATCAGGGCACGATCCCCGTCGCGGCACCGCTCGCCGAGCTCAGGATGCGCAGCGCTCCGCTCCTCTGGGGCTCCCACTGGACGATCGATGCCGGTCTGCGGGCGCTCACCCGCAGCCAAGGTCTGGACAGCAGGCGGGTGTCTGCCGAGCTCGGCTACGAGCTGCCCATGCTGGGTCCGATCGGTGACATGTGGCGGCTGCGCGCGAGCCTGCGTGCCGACCTCTACGCCATCGATGGCGATCCCGAGACTCTGGGTGGCGGCCCGAACCGGTTCGAGGCGAGGCTTTTGCCTGGCCTCTATCTGAACTGGCGCTGGCCGCTCGTTGGCACGCGCGGGGACTGGCAGTACATGGTCGAGCCGAATCTTGCCGTCATGCTGGCATCCCGCGGCGGCAACGATGCCGACATTCCCGACGAGGACAGCGTCTCGT
>CAZHHU010000017.1:0-3089 GCA_964532215.1 uncultured Geminicoccaceae bacterium | reverse complement strand
GACGAGCCCGAGGCGGGCTTCGAGCGCGAGCGCGAGCAGGTCGTGGGCGGAGTCCGTCTCGGCCTCACCGACGAGCTGACCGTGGGTGCGGAGCTTCGCTACGATCTTTCCGAAGACGAGGCGATCTCCAACAGCTTCGGGCTGCTGTATCGCAATCCGTGCTTCACCTTGACGCTCGGTCTCGAGCGACGATTTACCGCCAAGGGAGAGCTCGAGGACGAGACGACGCTGAAGATCCGCATCGCCTTTGCGGGACTCGGCGACATCGAGGCGACCTCCGCGCTGCTGCCCTGAGATCCGGGAAGCGTGGAGGGTGCGAAAGCGCGGGTAGGATCATGCTCCGAAGCCATCGCATCGGCCAGCTGGCTCTGCGGCTCATGCTCGCGGCTCTGCTGCTGTTGCCCGCGATCGCGCCCTTCTGTGCTTCCGCCCAGACCACGCTGCGCATCGCGGCGCTCGTCAACGACGACGTCATCACCTATCAGGACCTGCTCGATCGCCTCGCCCTGGTGGTCGCCGCGAGTCGCCTTCCCGACAACGCCGAGACGCGGCAGCGGCTCGCGCCCCAGGTGCTCAGGAGCTATATCGACGAAACGCTCGAGCTTCAGGAGGCGGAGCGGCTCGGCATCGAGGTGAGCGACGGCGAACTGCGCGCGGCATTTGCCACCGTTGCGGCCCGCAACGGCCTCAAGCCCTCGGAGCTTGCACGCTATCTCCGCGACCGTGGCATCCCCGTCTCGACGCTGGAGCGGCAGCTGCGCGCCCAGCTCGCCTGGGCGAAGGTCATCGAACGCCGGATCAAGCCCCGAGTCGTGGTGAGCCGCGAACAGATCGAACTCGCCCTGCAGACCGAGGCCCCGGAGCAGGAGGTGGAGGTCCGGCTGTTCGAAATCCTGCTTCCCGTATACCGGCCCGCCGACGAGCCGCGGGTGCTCGCACAGGCCCGCGAGCTCGTCGCCGCCCTGCGGGACGGTGCCGATTTCGAGGCCCTCGCGCACCAGGTTTCGGCTGCTGCGAGCGCGGAAGCAGGGGGCGATCTCGGCTGGGTGCCGCTCTCCGGACTGGTCGAGACGATACGCCGCGTCGTCGCATCGCTGGACCCGGGCGAGGTGTCGGATCCGGTGCGCACCGAGCGGGGGGTGCGGATTCTGATGGTCCGCGACCGTCGGCTGTCGGCGGCGGCCGACGGTGCTGATGACATCTTCGAGCTCGCCCAGCTCGTCATTCCCTTCCCGCCGGATGCCGATCCCGGCACCGTGGAGCGCGCCCGGCTGCGCGCCGAGAAGTTCCGGGCGGCGCTGGACGGCTGCGCGGCGATCGAGCGCACCGCACGCGAACTGCGCGCCCCGGCATCGGGACGCCTCGGCTGGATGACGGCCGCGGACCTGCCGCCACGGTTCGCCCGGGTGGTGGCCGGGCTGGCGCCGGGCGAAGTCTCCGCGCCGCTGCGCGGACCGACCGGTTTTCACATCCTCGCCGTCTGCGCGCGCGGCGGCGAGGAAGGGAAGCGGGAACTCGTGCGCCTGCGGCTGCAGCGCCAGCAGATCGAGCGGCTCGCGGCGCAGTATCTGCGCGAGCTGCGCAAGAGCGCCTACATTGACGTCCGGCTGTGACGCCGCCCGGGGGAGCGGCTGCGGCCCGCTTCCCGCGCCAAGCGAGCTCGCCCGCCGTTACGGGATTGCCGCCGATCGACGTCTCGGACAGCATTTTCTCTTCGACCCGCGGATCCTCGAGAAGATCGCGGCGGCCGCGGCACCCTTCACGCAGCGGCGGGTGGTGGAGATCGGCGCGGGTCCTGGCGGCCTCACGCGCGCGCTTCTGGATCTCGGCGCGGGGGAGGTGATCGCGGTCGAGATCGATCCGCGCTGCGTGCGGGCGCTGCGGGAACTCGAGCGCGCCGCCTGCGGCCGGCTGCGCATTCTCGAGAAGGATGCCCTGAGCCTGCGGCTCGCCGAGCTCGCCGGCGGGCGCCCGCTCGTGCTCGTGGGCAATCTGCCCTTCAACCTCGCAAGCCGCCTCCTCGTGCGCTGGCTGCACGAGCTCGATCCGGTCGAGCGGATGGTGCTCATGTTCCAGAAGGAGGTCGCGGCGCGCATCGTCGCCCGCCCGGGAACGCGGGCCTACGGCCGGCTGTCGGTTCTCGCCCAGAGGCTCTGCCGGATCGAGAAGCTGTTCGATATCGCACCCGGCAGCTTCCGTCCGCCGCCCAGGGTGGAGGCGACGGTGCTGCGCCTGCAGCCGCGCAGTGACCGTCCCGACGGCATGCGGCTTTCCCTGCTCGAGCGGATCACCGCGGCCGCCTTCGGCAAGCGACGCAAGATGCTGCGCGCGAGCCTCGCGGGGTTCGAGCTGGCGCCCGAGAGATGGCTTGCCCGCGCCGGGATCGACCCCGGGCGGCGCGCGGAAGAGCTCACGCTCGAAGACTTCGACCGTCTGGTCGAGGTTCTCATGTCCCTGCAGAGCCCGCGGCCCGGAACTGCCTGACGAACTCGCCGAGCCCGGGCAGACGCTTGCGTTTCAGACGCTCCGCCGTGAGGATCGCGCGCACCGCCGCGACCGTCGTCTCGAGATCGCGGTTGATGAGCACGTAGTCGTACTCGGGCCAGTGGGTGACGTCGAGGGCCACCTGGGCGAGCCGGTAGCGCACCACCTGCTCCGGGTCCTGGGCGCGACGGCGCAGCCGGCGCTCGAGTTCCTCGATCGAGGGCGGGAGGAGAAAGACGCCCACGGTGTCATCTTCGGCCGCCTCGCGCAGCTGCTGCGCGCCCTGCCAGTCGATGTCGAAGAGCACGTCGCGGCCCTCGGCGAGGGCGCGCTCCACGGGCATCCGCGGGGTGCCGTAGCGGTGCCCGTAGACCTCGGCGTGTTCGAGCAGCTCGCCGCCGGCGACCATGGCCTCGAAGCGCGCCGCGTCGACGAAGTGATAGTCGACGCCGTCGACCTCGCCGGGGCGCTTGGGCCGGGTCGTCACCGAAACCGACATGACGAGCTCCGGCTCGAGCTCGAGAAGACGGCGTGCGATCGTCGTCTTGCCGGCTCCCGAAGGGGAGGACAGCACGAACATGAGACCGCGCCGCCGTCCCGGGACG
>CAZHHU010000016.1:14527-35942 GCA_964532215.1 uncultured Geminicoccaceae bacterium | reverse complement strand
GTGCCGGGGTCGCGGCGCACGGACCCCTTTTCGGCGCTTTCGCTCGCCTGCTAAGAGGTGGGCCGTCGCAAGGCAGGGAGGCAGCACATGATGCGATCCATGCTCCATCGGGCCGCGCTCGCCCTCGCCCTTCTCCTCGCCGCGGCCGCCGCGCGGGCGGAGAAGATCACGATCGCGGCCCTCACCTTCGTCTCCTCTTCGCCGCTCTTCATCGCCCAGGAGAAGGGATACTACGCCGAAGAGGGGCTCGAGGTCGAGTTCGCCTTCTTCCGCGCGGCGCAGCCGGTGGCGGTGGCCATCGCCTCGGGTGATGCCGATTTCGGCGTGACCGCATTCACGGCCGGTTTCTTCAATCTCGCGGGTCAGGGAGCGCTCAAGGTGATCGGCGCCCAGAGCCGCGAGGAGCCGGGGTTCGACTTCTCCTCCTACCTCGTCTCCAACCGCGCCTGGGAAGCGGGCTTCCAGAGCCCCGAACAGTTCCCGGGACACAGCCTCGGCATGACGCAGTACGGCTCGAGCTTCCACCTCATGATCGGGCTGCTCGCCGACCGGCTCGGTTTTCCCCTCGAAAAGGTGCGGCTCGTGCCGCTGCAGAAGGTCCCGAACATGATCGCCGCCATCAAGAGCGGCCAGGTGGATTCGATCATCCTCCCGGCACACATCACCAAGCCGCTGGCGGCGCGCGGCGAGGCCCACATCATCGGCTGGGTGCACCAGTACACGCCCTACCAGCTGGGCGGCCTCTTCACCTCCACCGCGAACATCGAACAGCGGCGCGCGACGGTGGAGAAGTTCGTGCGCGCCTACCAGAAGGCCGCCACCGACTATCACGAGGCCTTCAATCAGCTCGACGCGCAGGGCAGGCGCGTCTTCGGCGCGAAGGCGGAAGCGCTCGTGCCGATCATCCAGAAATACACCAAGGCCAGCCGCGAGGCGATCTTCAACGGCGCCCCCTACATCGATCCGCTGGGCCGGCTCGATGTCGGTTCGGTGTACGAGATCCTCGACTGGTACAAGAAGCACGGTCTCGTCGATGCCTCGGTCGAGGCCTCCGAAATCCTCGATCTCAGCTTCATCGACGGGCACTTCAACATCCCCGGGAACTGATCCCCGTCGTGCGGCTGATCCTCGAGGGCCTGCGTCACAGCTACGGCGATCTCGTCGTGCTCGAGGACATCAGCCTCGAGGTGGCGGCGGGCGAGCGGCTCGTTCTCGTGGGCCCCTCGGGCTGCGGCAAATCGACCCTGCTCGCGATCATCGGCGGTCTCCTTCGCCCCTCCGCGGGACGGGTCCTGCTCGAGGGCGAGCCGCCGCCCGGCTGTCTCAATCCCATCGCCTTCGTCTTCCAGGATTTCGCCCTTCTCCCCTGGCGCACGGTGATGGGCAATGTGGCGCTCGCTCTCGAGGGCAGGCTCGGGCGCCGGGAGCGAAGGCGGCGCGTCGCCGCGGTAGTGGAGAAGATGGGGCTCGCCGCCTTCGGCCACGCCTACCCGGCCCAGCTCTCGGGCGGCATGCGGCAGCGCGTGGGGATCGCCCGCGCGCTCGCCGTGCGGCCCGCGATCCTGCTCATGGACGAGCCGCTCTCGGCGCTGGATGCCCAGACCCGCGAACTGCTCATGGAGGAGTTCGTCGCCCTCTGGCGGCGGGAGCGCACGACGACGGTGTATGTGACCCACAATCTCGACGAGGCCCTGCGCCTCGCCGACCGCATCTGCGTATTCTCGCGCCGACCGGGGCGCATTCAGGATGTGATCACCGTCGAGCTGCCGCTCGAGGCGCGCACCGATCCGGCTCATGCCGCCCATCTCCTCGAGCTGCGCCGCCGCATCTGGGCGATTCTTGCGGAGCAGGTGCGGGCGGCCGATCGCGAGCTGGGGGCGGCCGGTGGGCGCTGAGCGACGTGTCGTGCCCTTTCGCGGCCGCGGCTTCGAGCCGCGGCGGATCCGCGGGCTGGCACCTCCCTTCTTCTTGCTGCTGCTGCTCGCCTGGGAGGCCTCGAGCCGCCTCGGCCTCGCCTCGCCGCTGCTGCTGCCGCCGCCTTCGGCGGTGGTGAAGGCATGTCTCGACCTCGCAGCCAGCGGCGAGCTGCTGCTGCACATCGAGGCGAGCCTCTACCGGCTCCTTCTCGGCTGGATCCTGGGCACCGCCGCGGGGCTCCTCCTCGGCCTCCTGATCGGCACCTCGAACCTCTTCCGCACCCTCGGCATTCCCGTGGTCGCCGCGCTCTTTCCGATTCCCAAGATCGCCATGCTGCCGCTGTTCATCCTCTGGTTCGGGATCGGCGAACCCTCCAAGGTGGCGACCATCGCCCTCGGCACCTTCTTTCCCACCGTGATCAACACCTACGCCGGCGTCGACCAGGTCCCGCGGAGCCTCGTGCGCATGGGGCAGAGTTTCGAGCTCGGCACCTTCGCGATCGTGCGCAAGATTCTCCTGCCGGGAGCGCTGCCCGGAATTCTCGCAGGGGCCCGGATCTCCTCCTCGATCGCCCTGGTGCTGCTCGTGGCCGCGGAGATGATCGGCGCCGAACACGGCATCGGCGCGCTCGTCCTGCAGGCCGGCAATCTCATGCGCACCGACCAGCTGCTCGCCGGGGTGGCGATGCTCTCGATCCTCGGCCTGCTCGTGAGCGCGCTCATCGGCGCCCTCGAGCGGCGCCTCCTCTCCTGGCGCTGAGCGCGGCGGCCCGGCTCAGCGAAGCCAGCGGCTCCACCAGCCGGCGCGGCGCGTGCGGGGCTGTTCTTCGCGCTGCTCTCCCGCGCCCACGATCGCGATGTCCGCAGCACCCGGCGCCCCGCGGTCCTCCTGCGGACCCTCGGAAGGCATCTCCACCTCGGCGGTCGCGGCCGGCTGCGGCTCCTGCGGGACCTCGGCCGCGGAAGCCGGGCCGGCCGGCAAGGGCTGCCGTTCGGTCGCCGGTTCACTCTTCTCGCCATTGGGAAGAGGCTCCGTCTCCACCACGGGCTCGGCCGCGGCTTCGGGAGCCGGCGTTGCGGCGGCGGCTGCCGCGGCTTCCACATCGGCTTCCGCGGCCTCCACCTGGGCCGTGCTCTCCGCCGCAGCCGCACTCTCCTCACCAGTGCGGCGGCGGCGACGGCGGCGACGGCGGCGGCGCCCTTCCTCGGCCGGCTGCGCCGGCACCTGGGTCTCGCCTTCGTCGTCAGCCCGGGTCTCGCCGACAGCCGCGGCTTCGGCACCGGTTTCCGGAGCCTCCGCCCGGGCCGTGCTCTCCGCCGCAGCCGCACTTTCCTCACCAGTGCGGCGGCGGCGACGGCGGCGACGGCGGCGGCGCCCACCCTCCTTTTCGGCTTCGGCGGCAACCTCGGCGGCTTCCGCTTCACCCGCCTCCTCGGCCGCCGGCGCTTCCCGTCGCTCGAGCACCTCGAGCGTCATCGCCTGGGCCGCGAGATGGTCTTCGAGCGCGACCTCAACCCGCATGTCGTAGCGCTGTTCGAGGCGGGAGAGGGTTTCCCGCTTGTGGTTGAGGAGGTAGAGGGCGACCTCGACCGGTACTCCGAGCCGGAGCGCCACCGCCTCGTTCTTGATGCCCTCTTCCTGGATGCGCCGGAGCGCCTGCAGCGCGATGCTCTCCGTCGAGCGCACCACCCCCTGGCCGGAGCAGGTGGGGCAGATGCGCGAGGAAAGCTCGATGAGGCTCGGGCGCAGCCGCTGGCGGGACAGTTCGAGCAGGCCGAAGTTCGAGATCCGTCCCATCTGGATCCGCGCCCGATCGGCCTTGAGCGCCTCGCGCAGCCGCCGCTCCACCTGTCGCTGGTGGCGGGGATCGGTCATGTCGATGAAGTCGATGACCACGAGACCCGCGAGATCGCGAAGCCGCAGCTGGCGGGCGATCTCGTCGGCCGCTTCGAGGTTGGTCTTGAGCGCGGTGTCGTCGATGTGGCGCTCGCGCGTGGACTTGCCGGAATTGACGTCGATCGCGGTGAGGGCCTCGGTGGTGTGGATGATGATCGATCCGCCCGAAGGCAGCTGCACCACCGGGCTCATCATGGCGTCGAGCTGGTTCTCGACCCCGTAGCGTACGAACAGCGGGATCTCGTCGCGGTAGAGCTTCACCTGCCGCGCCCGGCTCGGGATCATGAGCTGCATGATCTTCTTCGCGCGGCGGTAGGCGTCCTCGCCCTCGACCAGGACCTCCTGGATGTCGCGGGTATAGAGATCCCTGAGGGCCCGTTTGACGAGATCGCCTTCCTCGTAGATGAGGCAGGGGGCGATGCTCTTGAGCGTGGTTTCGCGGATCTCGTTCCAGAGCCGGAGGAGGTAGTCGTAGTCGCGGCGGATCTCGGCCTTGCTGCGCTCCTGCCCGGCGGTGCGGATGATGAGGCCCATGCCTGCGGGAACGTCGAGCTCCTGGGCGATCTTCTTGAGCCGGCGCCGGTCCGTGGGATTGGTGATCTTGCGGCTGATGCCGCCGCCGCGCGGCGTGTTGGGCATGAGCACGCAGTAGCGGCCCGCGAGCGAGAGATAGGTGGTCAGCGCAGCGCCCTTGCTGCCCCGTTCCTCCTTGACGACCTGGACGAGAAGGATCTGACGCCGCTTGATGACTTCCTGAATCTTGTAGGAGCGGAGGATGCGCGCCCGCCTGCGGGCGATCTCGTCGACCACGTCGGCGGTCTCCTCCTCCGCGTCGTTGGTCACCGCGGAAGGATCCGCCTCCTCGCCGTTGACGCTCTCGGCGGCCGCCGCCTTCTCCTCGAGCTGGCGCTCGAGCTCCTCGAGCAGCTCGCGGTCGGCCTGCGGGATCTGATAGTAGTCGGGATGGATTTCGCTGAAGGGCAGAAACCCGTGGCGGTTACCCCCGTAGTCGACGAAGGCCGCCTGCAGCGAGGGTTCGACGCGGGTGACCTTGGCGAGGTAGACATTGCCCTTGAGCTGGCGCCGGCTGGCGATCTCGATGTCGAAGTCGATCACCTGCCCGTCGTCGGCCACCACGACCCGGGTTTCTTCGGGATGGGTGGCGTCGATCAGCATGCGTTTCGTCATTGCTCCAGATCTCCGGCGATCGCGGGAGCGCCCTGCCGCATGCGGCGCGCTCACCGCGACCGACATTCCGTGGTTGACATTCGCGCCCGGCGCGCAGCCGGTCGGCCACGCAGCGTCCGCGCCCGCCCACCGTACCGACCGCGCCGCAAGGGGTTCGTGCCCGCCCGAGCGCGGGTTCGACCGCGTCAGCGGAGCGACCGGTCTCCGCCATGCGCGCCGGTCGCAGAAGGGATGCGAGAGCGGTCGCTGTGCTGCCCGCTGCGGCACCTCCCGGGACGCGCCCGGAGCGAGACCGCACCCGAAGCCGGCCCTTTCGTCCGCCTTCGTGCATCACTATAACCGGCATGGCTAACTCCGGCCGCTCGCTGGCGTGTTTGCCATGCGCTGCCATGCCGTGCGGCCGGCGTCGCGTTCGAGGTGCGGGCTCGATGCGGAATTCCGGGCGGCTCTGCGGGCGATCGGAGACGATCCGGCAGCGGTTCGCTGCCGCCTTCGCCGTCGTTCGACTTCCGTGGATCGTCCCGATTATCGTTGTTCTCCTCGCAGCCCCCGCCGCGTTCGCGGCTTCGAATCTTCCCGAAGTGCGCGGGATTCGCTTCGGGGTCCACGGTTCGCGGACCCGTATCGTTATCGATATCACCCACAAGGTCGATTTCAAGGCGAGGCTCCTCTCCCATCCGCCACGCGCGGTGGTGGATCTCTCCGAAGTTCGCTGGCGCGTCGCCAGGGACCCTCTGGGCCGGCCCCGCGGTCTCGCCCGCGGACACCGCTTCGGCCTGCTCGAGCCCGGGCGTTCGCGGCTCATCGTCGATCTCCGCAGCGCCGCCCGCATCGCCGCCCGCTTCACGATCCCGCCGGGCGAAGAGCACCCCTACTGGCGCTACGTGCTCGATCTCGAGCCGGCTCCGGAGACCGCGGCGGGCGCGCGTCCCGTGGCGGAGGCCGCGACCCCAGCGCCGCGGCAGCGATCCGCGCGCCTCGTTCCACCGCCGCGCCCCAAGCCCGCCCCTGCGGGCAAGGCGCCGCCCTCCGTAGTGCGGCGGCCGGTCGTCGTGCTCGATCCCGGACACGGCGGCATCGATCCCGGCACCATCGGCGTCGGCGGCGTGCGCGAGAAGGATCTGACCCTCGCCTTCGCCCGCGTGCTGCGCGAGGAGCTCGCGCGCGGGGGGCGCTACGAGGTTCACCTCACCCGCGAAGACGACCGCTTCATCCCGCTGCGCGAGCGCATCGCCATCGCCCGCGCCCACCGCGCCGATCTCTTCATCTCCCTTCACGCCGACAGCATCGACGATCCCGGGGTGCGCGGCGCCTCCGTCTACACGCTCTCGGAGAAGGCCTCGGATGCCGAGGCCGAGCGGCTCGCCCGCAAGGAGAACAAGGTCGACATCCTGGCCGGGGTCGACCTCTCGGATCAGGACGCGGTGGTGGCGGAAATCCTCATCGATCTCGCCCGTCGCGACACGAACAACAAGTCGATCCGCTTCGCCGAAAACCTCATCCGCTCGCTCTCGCCGGTGCGCCGGCTGCTCCGCCGCAACCGCCGCTTCGCGGGCTTCGCCGTCCTCAAGGCCCCGGACACCCCTTCCGTTCTCCTCGAGTTGGGCTATCTCTCGAACCGCGCGGATGCCGCACGGCTCGTCGACGCCGCCTACCAGCGGCGGCTCGCCCGGGCGATCCGCGAGGCTGTCGACCGCTATTTCGACACCTTGCGGCCGCCGCTCTGAGCGGGCGACGTGCGGGCGACACGAAGGGCTTTCGATGCTGGGCCGCCTGCTCCGGCTGCTGCTGTACGCGGTTTACCTCGGCCTCGGCCTCGGCTTTGTCGGGGGGCTCGCGCTCGCCTATCTGTTCTATGTCTACGGACGCGACCTCCCGGACTACCGTCAGCTCGCCCGTTACGAGCCGCCCACCGTCACCCGGATCCATGCCGGTGACGGTCGCCTGCTCGCCGAGTACGCCAAGGAAAAGCGGGTCTTCGTCCCCATCTCCGCGATTCCGGAACGCGTCAAGCAGGCCTTCATCGCCGCCGAGGACAAGAATTTTTATCGCCACTTCGGTCTCGATCCGATCGGCATCCTGCGGGCGGTGTTCGAGAACCTGCGGCGCCTGCGCGAGCACCGCCGGCCCGTGGGCGCTTCGACGATCACCCAGCAGGTGGCGAAGAACTTCCTGCTCTCGAACGAGGTCTCCCTCGAACGCAAGATCAAGGAGGCAATCCTCGCGCTGCGCATCGAACGCGCCTTCACCAAGGACAAGATTCTCGAACTCTACCTCAACGAGATCTACCTCGGCCGCCGCTCCTACGGTGTCGCCGCAGCGGCACTCAACTACTTCGACAAGTCCCTGGACGAGCTCACCCTGGGCGAAGCGGCCTTCCTCGCGGGTCTTCCCAAGGCCCCCTCGCGCTACGATCCCGAGCGCGATCTCGAGGCCGCCTATGCGCGCCGCGCCTATGTCATCGGGCGCATGCTCGAGGACGGCTACATCACCCCCGAGGAGGCGGAGAGGGCGCGCGCGGAACCGCTCGTGCTGCGCCGGCGGGCGGAGACCGAACTCGCCCGCGCGGACTTCTTCGTCGAGGAAGTGCGACGTCGACTCGTCGCCCGGCTCGGCGAGAAGGGCTTCTACGAGGGCGGGCTTTCCGTCCGCGCCACGGTACAGCCACGGCTGCAGGCCATCGCCGACCGGGCGCTGCGCGACGGTCTTGCCGCCTACGACCGCCGCCGCGGCGGATGGCGCGGTCCTCTCGGCCACATCGATCCCGACCGCCCGCTCGGCTGGGCGCCCGCCCTCGCCCGCTTCGATCCGGGCTTCGAGCTCGACCACTGGCGCCTCGCCCTGGTGCTCGACGTGTCTCCCGCGCGGGCCGAGCTCGGCTTCGCGGACGGCAGCACGGGCGTTCTCCCCTTCAGCGCCCTCAGCTGGGCGCGGCCGCGGCTCGAGGAGGGGCTCGGGCCGCGCCCGCAGAGCGTGCGCGATGTGCTGCATCGCGGCGACGTCGTGGTCGTCGAAGCGCGGCCCGGTGAGGAGGGGAGCTGGGCGCTGCGCCAGCGCCCGGAGGTAGAGGGCGCGCTCGTGGCCCTCGATCCCCACACCGGGCGCGTGCTCGCGCTCTCGGGCGGGTTCAGCTTCCGACAGAGCAAGTTCAATCGCGCCACCCAGGCCCGACGTCAGCCGGGGTCGGCCTTCAAGCCGTTCGTCTATCTGGCCGCGCTCGAACACGGCAAGACGCCGGCGTCGATCGTGCTCGATGCCCCCGTCGTCGTCGACCAGGGACCCGGGCTGCCGAAGTGGAAGCCGGCCAATTACTCGGACCGCTTCTACGGCCCCTCGACGCTGCGGCTCGGCCTCGAGAAGTCGCGCAACCTCATGACGGTGCGGCTCGCCCTCGAGATCGGCATGGAGCCGATCATCGAGGTCGCGAAGCGCTTCGGCATCGGCGAAGGGCTCACCCCCTATCCGTCGGCCGCGCTCGGCTCACAGGAGGTCACCCTGCTCGAGCTCACCACCGCCTACGCCATGCTCGTCAACGGCGGGCGGCGGGTGAGGCCGATCTTCGTCGAGCGCATCCAGGATCGCTTCGGCCGCACCCTTCTCAAGGCCGACCCGCGCCCCTGCGAGGGATGCCGGGCGGAGAGCTGGGACGGTGGCCCGCCGCCGCAGCTCCCCGAGATCCGGGAACGGGTCGCGGACCCGCGCATCGCCTACCAGATCGTGCACATGCTCGAGGGCGTGATCCAGCGCGGCACGGGACGCCGGGCACGGGACCTGGGGCGACCGCTCGCGGGCAAGACCGGCACCACCAACGACAGCCGGGATGCCTGGTTCATCGGCTTCTCGCCGGACCTCGTGGCCGGGGTGTGGGTCGGTTTCGACCGGCCGCGGAGCCTCGGCCGGCGGGAGACGGGTGCGAGCGTGGCGCTGCCGATCTGGAAGGCGTTCATGAAGGAGGCCCTCGAAGGGCAGCCCCCCATACCCTTCCGCACCCCGCCCGGGGTCAATCTCGTGCGCGTGGACGCCCGCACCGGACTGCTTCCCGGTCCCGCCACCAAGACCGTGATCACCGAAGCCTTCCTGCCCGGCACCGAACCGACCCGGCGCACGCCCGCGCCGCGGCCTGCCGCGGACCGGGAGGGTGCGGGCGCCGGGGCGACTCCGCGCGCCGGCGGACTATATTGAGGGGCGATCGCGACAGCCGAGAAAGGGAACCGAGGATCATCCATGCGCGCCGAGCATGCTCATCACGTCGATCGCATCGAACGGGGCCTCTCCCTTCTGCGGAGGCATCTTTGACTGGGAGCGTGCGCTTCGCCGTCTCGAGGAGCTCGATCGTCTCATCGAGGACCCCAATCTCTGGGACGACGCCGCCCGCGCCCAGCAGCTCATGCGCGAGCGGACGCGGCTTGCCGGCCAGATCGAGCGGCAGAGGACGCTCGAGAAGCAGCTCGAGGATCTGAGGGAGCTCGCCGAACTCGCGGATGAGGAGGAGGACGAGGCGACGCTCGCGGAGGTCGGCCGCGAGCTCGAACAGCTGGCGGCAAAGGTCGAGCGGCTCGAGCTCGAAAGCCTGCTCTCCGGCGAGGCGGACCGCAACGACTGCTATCTCCAGGTCAACGCCGGTGCGGGCGGGACCGAGTCCCAGGACTGGGCGGAGATGCTGCTGCGCATGTATCTCCGCTGGGCCGAGTCCCACGGCTACGAGGTCGAGTGGGTGGAGGAGACGCCGGGCGAGGAGGCGGGGATCAAGTCGGCCACCATCAAGATCAAGGGAGAGAACGCCTACGGCTGGCTCAAGAGCGAATCGGGCGTGCACCGTCTCGTGCGCATCTCGCCCTTCGACAGTCAGGCCCGGCGGCACACGAGTTTCGCGAGCGTCTGGGTCTACCCCGTCATCGACGACACGATCGAGGTGACGATCGACGAAAAGGACCTCAAGATCGACACCTACCGCGCCTCGGGGGCCGGCGGCCAGCACGTCAACCGCACGGATTCGGCGGTGCGCATCACCCACATCCCCACCGGCATCGTCGTCCAGTGCCAGAACGACCGCTCCCAGCACCGCAACCGGGCGCAGGCGATGGCCATGCTGCGGGCGCGTCTCTATGAGCTGGAGCTGCAGAAGCGGCGTGCCGAGCAGCAGAAGATGGAGGAGCAGAAGACGGAGATCGGCTGGGGACACCAGATCCGCTCCTACGTTCTGCATCCCTACCGGATGGTCAAGGATCTGCGCACCGGGGTCGAGACGGGAAACGCCGATGCCGTCCTGAACGGGGACATCGACCGCTTTCTCGAGGCGGCGCTCGCGCAGGGGGTCACGAACCGGCGACCGGAGGAATTGCGTGCGGGCGCGTAAAGAGCGGTCGCTGACGCGGCGGCGCGGTCTCGGGCTGCTGCTGGTGGTGGCGCTGGTGGGGTCCTGCGGCCGGCGCGGTCGTCTGCGCCTTCCCGAGGACAAGTCCAGCTCCCAACCCGAGACGGAGCGGCAGGAGACGGAACCGTACCGGTGAACGCCTTCCACTATCGCGACGGGCGCCTGTTCGCCGAGGAGGTGCCCCTCGACGACCTCGCCCGGCGGGTGGGGACCCCGCTCTACGTCTACAGCGCGGGCGCGATCCGCGCCCGCTACCGCGAATGGCGCGAAGCCTTCCGCGATCTGCCGGTGCTGTTCTGCTACGCGGTCAAGGCGAATCCGAACCTGGCCGTGCTGCGGCTGCTCTCCGGCCTCGGCGCCGGCGCGGATACCGTCTCCGGCGGCGAAATCGAACGCGCGCTCGAAGCCGGCATCGCCCCGAACAGGATCGTCTATTCGGGCGTGGGCAAGAGCGATGCCGAACTGCGGCTCGCGCTCGAAGTCGGCATCCGCCAGATCAACGTCGAATCGCGCGAGGAGCTCCGCCGCCTTTCCGAACTCGCGACCGCCGCAGGCCGCACCGCCGCGATCGCGATCCGCGTCAATCCGGACATCGACGCCGAAACCCACGACAAGATCACCACCGCCCGGCTGCGCGACAAGTTCGGCATTCCCTACAGCGAGGCCTTCGAGGCCTATGACGAGGCGAGCCGGCTTCCCGGTATCCGTGCGGTCGGTCTCCATCTCCATCTCGGTTCCCAGATCACCGCGATGGGGCCCTTCGCGCGCGCCTGCCGCTTCGCCCTCGAGCTCTTGCGCGAGCTCCGCCGGCGCGGCCATCCGCTCCGCCATCTCGATCTCGGAGGCGGCTTCGGGATCGCCTACCGCCCGGGCGAGCAGCGCTTCGACCCCGTGCCGCTCGCCGCGCTGCTCGGAGAGCTGACCGCGGAGCTCGACGTCGAGCTGCTCATCGAGCCGGGGCGGATTTTCGTGGGTGAAGCGGGGGTCCTCCTTGCCCGGGTCATCGGGCGCAAGGAGACACCGGAGAAACGCTTTCTGGTGCTCGATGCCGGCATGCAGACGCTCCTCCGTCCGGCCCTCTACGACGCCTGGCACGAGATCCTGCCCGTGCGGTGCGATCCCCGGGCCGAGCGGGAGCGGGTGGAGGTGGTGGGACCGATCTGCGAGAGCGGCGACGTGCTCGGCCGCGACCGGTTGCTGCCGCGGCTGCAGCGCGACGATCTGGTGGCCATCACCTGCGCGGGCGCCTATGGTGCCACCATGGCGTCGGACTACAATTCGCGGCCGCGGGCGGCGGAGGTTCTGGTCGACGGCCGCAGATGGGCCATCATCAAGCCGCGGCGGGAGGCACGCGAGCAGTTCGCCGACGAACGGGTGCCGGACTGGCTCGAGACCGTGCCTCTGCAGGCGGGAGCCTGAAGGAGAAGGGCCATGGCCGGGCGGGAAAGCGGACGGATCCTCGAGCGCCGCCTTCGCGGGCGTCTGTTTCTCGCCCGCCTGGGACTGCTCTGGGAGCGGCTCTGGCCCGGGCTCTGGCCGGCCCTCGCGGTTCTCGGCCTGTTCCTTCTCGTCTCCCTGTTCGATCTCTGGCGTCTGCTTCCCCTGTGGCTGCACGCCTTCGGGCTCGCGGGCTTCGCCCTCGCCCTGCTGTGGGCGCTGCGCAGGGTCAGGGACGGCCTTCACTGGCCCACGGTCGACGAGGCGATGGCCCGGCTCGAGCGGGATTCGGGGCTCGCGCACCAGCCGCTGCGCACGCTCACCGACGAGCTCGCCGCAGGTGCCGGGGACCCGCTGGCACAGCGGCTGTGGCAGCTCCACAGGCGCCGCCTCGAAGCGCTGCTCGCGCGCCTGCGGCTCAGGCCGCCGCGCTCCGAGCTGCCCCGCCGCGACCCCTGGGCGCTTCGGGCCGCGCTTCTTCTCGCACTGACCGTGGCCCTCGTGGAGGCGCGAGGAGAGTTCGGCGAACGCCTCGCACGCGCCTTCCTGCCCCAGGCACCGGCGCAGGCCGCAACACCTGAGCCGACGCTCGAGGTCTGGCTCGCGCCTCCCGCATACACCCGCATGGCGCCGTTCCAGGTCACGGCGTTCACCCCCGGGAGCCCCGTCAGGGCGCCGGAGGGAAGCGAGCTTCATGTTCAGATCCACCACCTCCCGGAGCCGCTTCAGGCCCCGCCGCGGCTGCGCCTTGCGGGCGAGGAGCGGGCCTTCGAGCCGCTCGGCGGGGGCAGCGTCGAGCTGCGCACGGATGCGCTCGTGGACGGGCTCGTCGAGGTGCTGCTCGGCGACGGACGGAGGCTCGGCGCACTGCAGCTCGAGATCGTTCCCGACCGTGCCCCCGAGGTGCGGTTCGCGGGCGCACCCGAGATCACCCGCCGGCGCAGCCTCGATCTGCGCTACGAAGCCACGGACGATTACGGCATCGTCGAGCTCGCGCTCGAGATCGCACCACCCGAGGTGAGCGAGGAGCCCGGCGGTGCCGTCGAGCGGCGGGTTCTTCTGCGGCCGGCCCGCCAGCCGGACCGCGTCGCGAGCCGCTCGTTTCTCGATCTCACGAGCCATCCGCGGGCGGGCCTGCCGGTGCTGCTGACGCTGGAAGCCACCGACGCCAGGGGCCAGAAGGGGCGCAGCGCCCCGCTGGCGATCGTACTGCCCGAGCGCGTCTTCACCCATCCGCTGGCGCGCCGGGTGGTCGAACTGCGCAAGAAGCTCGTGGAACGCCCCGAGCGCTGGGCGACGATCGCGTTGCAGCTGCTCGAACTTGCCGGGAGCGAAGATGCGCGCGCCCTCGGCGCAGCGGTGCCGCTCGCGCTCGACGTGGCGGCGATCCGGCTGCAGCGCGAGCGCACCCCGGAGGGCCGGCGCTCGACCGTCGATCTGCTGTGGGAGACCGCGCTGCTCATCGAAGAGGGCACGATCGCGCTCAGCGAGCGTGAGCTGCGCGAACTGCAGGAAGCGCTGCGGCGGGCGCTGCGGGAGGGCGCCTCCGATGAGGAGCTGCAGCGTCTCATGAAGCAGCTTCAGGAGGCGCTCTCGCGCTACCTCGACGAACTCGCCCGCCGGGCGCGGGAACAGATGCGGCAGCAGGCCGGAGAGGAGAATTCGCCGCAGCCCTCGCCCCTCACGCAGCCGAACCTGGTGCGCAGGCAGGACCTCATGCAGATGCTCGAGCGCGCCCGCGAGCTCATGGAGAGCGGCATGCGCGATGCGGCCGAGCGACTCCTCTCGCAGCTCCAGCAGATGCTCGAGAACATGGAGACGGCGATGCCGCGCCTCGAGCCGGCGCCGGGCGAGAAGGCGCTGTCCGATCTCCAGCGCATGATCGAACTGCAGCAGCAGCTCCTCGATGAGAGCTTCCGCATGCAGCGCGAGGGCGGAAGGCTCCGCCCGGCCCCCGGCGCGGGGGAGCAGAACCTGCGCCGCAACCCCGCACGCCCCGGCGAGCGCCCGCAGGCGACGCGACCCGAGGGTGCGGCCCCGGGCGCCGAACAGCTCGCCCGCGAGCAGGAAGCGCTGCGGCGCGCGCTCGGCGAACTCATGCGTCGCCTCGGCGAGGCCGAGATGAACATCCCGCGCGAACTCGGCCGCGCCGAGCTCGAGATGCGGGGGGCCCGGGACGCCCTGCAGCGCGGGCGTCCGGGTGAGGCCACCGATCCCCAGACGCGGGCGCTCGACCTCATGCGTCAGGGTGGACAGGCGCTTCTCGAACAGCTCCGCCAGCAGCTCGCCAACCAGCCCGGGCCGGGTCAGCTTCCCGGCATGATGCGGGGTCGCGGGCGCGATCCCCTGGGACGTTCGCGCCGCAACGAGGGGGGCTGGCAGACGGAAGGGGTCGAGATTCCGAGCGACTATGATCTCGGCCGGGCACGCGGCGTGCTCGAAGAGCTCTACCGCCGCTCCGGCGAGCGCCGCCGGCCCGCCTACGAGCTCGACTACTACAACCGTCTGCTCGACCGCTTCTGAGCGCCTTGGCCAGCCACACGCGCCCCTCGCCCAATTTCGACAGCCGCGGGGGGGCGGCGGTGCGCATGGTCGTCCTCCACTACACCGGCATGCCGGAAACCGAAGCCGCGCTCGCGCGGCTGTGCGATCCGCAGGCGCGGGTGAGCGCCCATTATCTCATCGACGAACAGGGCCGGCTGTTCGCCCTCGTGCCGGAGCGTCATCGCGCCTGGCATGCCGGCGTCTCCGCCTGGCGCCGCTGGCGGGATGTGAATGCCGTCTCGATCGGCATCGAACTCGCCAATCCCGGGCACGACTGGGGCTATCGTCCCTTCCCGGCGCCGCAGATCGAGGCGCTCGTCGCACTCCTCCGCGAGATCCGGTCGCGTCATCCGGTGGCCGTGGCGGATGTGGTCGGCCACAGCGACGTCGCGCCGGCCCGCAAGCGGGATCCGGGCGAACTCTTCCCCTGGCGGCTGCTCGCGCGACGGGGATCTGCGCTGTGGCCCGGGTGCGTCCGGCCGGCGCGCGTGGATCCGCTGCGGGCGCGGGAGCTTCTGCGCCGTATCGGCTATGTGCCGGAGCTTGCGGGAAGCGGTGTCGCGGCCTGTCTCAGGGCCTTCCAGCGACGCTTCCGGCCCGGGCGCGTGGACGGCGTGCTCGATCCGGAGACGATGGGGCTTCTGGATGCGGTGGTCGCAGCTCAGGAATCAGCCGTCGGGCCGGGCTGAGCCGGCGCTGCGCGTTGCTCCGCCTTGACTTCCTCCCACAGGCGATCCATGGCCGCGAGATCCATCTCCTCGAGGCTGCGGCCCCCGGCCCGGGCGCGCCGCTCGATCTCGCGAAAGCGGTGCTCGAACTTGGCGTTGGCGGCGCGCAGCGCGCTTTCCGGATCGATCCCGAGATGCCGGGCGAAATTGACGACGGCGAAGAGGAGATCGCCCATCTCCTCCTCGAGCGCGGCGCGGTCGCGCCCCTTCTGCAGCGCCGCGCGCAGCTCCCGGATCTCCTCCTCGATCTTGGCCAGGACCTCTTCGCTGCGCGGCCAGTCGAAGCCGACCCGCGCCGCCCGCTCCTGCAGCTTGAGGGCGCGGAGCAGTGCCGGCAGGGCGAGCGGTATGCCGTCGAGGGCGCTCTTCGCCCCGGCCTCCGCGCGCTCCTGTGCCTTGACCTCCTCCCAGGCGCGCAGCTGGTCCCGGGCGGTGCGGATCCGCCCTTCGCCGAAGACATGCGGATGGCGGCGGACGAGCTTCTCCGTCTCCCTTTCGGCGACCCGGTCGAAATCGAACAGGCCGCGCTCCTCGGCCATCTGGCTGTGGTACACGACCTGAAGGAGGAGATCGCCGAGCTCGTCTTCGAGGGCGGCGAAGTCGCGCCGGGCGATGGCGTCCGCCACCTCGTAGGCCTCCTCGATGGTATAGGGCGCGATGCTTTCGAAGTCCTGCGCGAGATCCCAGGGACAGCCGCCCTCGGGATCGCGCAGCCGCCGCATGACCTCGCGCAGACGGTCGATCGGGCGCTCCTTCATCCGCTTCGCTTCTCCGCTTTCAGAACAGTTCGGGCTGGTCACGGTCCGCGCGCGGGCGCTCCCGGGGCGTGGCCGCATCGCCGCTGCGCTGCACCCGCAGGCGGCCGTCGGCGAACTCGATCTCCAGGGCGCGTTCCCCGCCGAGGGCGGCGAGGCGGGGCACGAGCCGCCCGTCGCGCAGGCGGCGGACGACCGCGTAGCCGCGCTCGAGCACGCGGCGGTGCGAGAGCGCCTCGAGTTGCCGCTCGAGCAGCTCGAGCCTTCGCACCCCATGCTCGAGCTGCCTTCCCATCGCCGCTTCGAGCGCCTCACCCGCCCGCTGGCACCGCTCCCATGCGGCCCGTATGCGCTCGTGCAGAGGTGCGGGCCGAAGCCGGCTCGATGCGGCGCCGAGGAGGGTATGGAGGCGCTCGAGACCGTCGCGGAGCAGCTCGTCCATCCGGCCCAGGAGACGTGCGAGCCGCTCCCTCCTCTCGCGAAGGAGCAGGAGCGGGCTTCGCAGCGCGAGCCGTTCGCCGAGGTCGTCCAGACGCCTCGAGGTCATCGCGAGCAGCAGCCCGGGATCGGGCAGGCCGCGCGCGAGCCCGGCAAGTCCCTCCTCCTTGCGCCGCAGCTCGCGCATGACCCCGTGGTCGAGGCGCTCGTGCAGCGACCGCACGCGGTGGAGAAGCTCGTGCCGCACGGGCACGACCATCTCCGCCGCCGCCGTGGGTGTGGGAGCGCGGCGGTCGGCGGCGAGATCGATGAGGGTGGTGTCGGTCTCGTGGCCGACGGCGGAGACGAGCGGGATCCTGCAGGCCGCGGCCGCGCGTACGACGCACTCCTCGTTGAAGGCCCAGAGGTCTTCGATCGACCCGCCGCCGCGGGCGACGATGAGCACGTCCGGCCGCGGAATCCGCCCGCCGCGTGAAAGGCTCGAGAAGCCCGTGATCGCGGCCGCGATCTGCTCCGCCGCGCCATCACCCTGCACGAGCACCGGCCAGAGCAGCACCCGCCGCGGGAAGCGCTCCTCGATGCGGTGGAGGATGTCCCGGATCACCGCCCCCGACGGCGAGGTGACGACGCCGATGACCTCGGGCAGAAAGGGCAGCGGCCGCTTGCGCTCGGCGGCGAACAGCCCCTCGGCGGCAAGACGTCGCTTGCGCTCCTCGAGCAGGGCCATGAGCGCGCCTATGCCGGCGGGCTCGATCTGCTCGACCACGAGCTGGTAGCGCGAGCGCTGGGGATAGGTGGTCAGGCGGCCGAGGCATACGACCTCGAGCCCGTCCTCGGGTGCGATGGCAAGGCCGCGCAGCGTCCCCCGCCAGCACACCGCGTCGAGCACCGCCTGTTCGTCCTTGAGGGAAAAGTAGACATGGCCCGAGGCGGCCCGCTTGAAGCCCGAGATCTCCCCCCGCACGCGCACCCGCCCGAAGCTGTCCTCGACGGTGCGGCGGAGCGCGCTCGCGAGTTCGGAGACGGTGTACTCGGCGATGTTGTCGTAGGGGCTCGGCCGGGTTCTCATCACGTCCCCAGTTAGCGTGCGCCTGCGCTGGGGCAAAGGCGCAACCGCTTCAGCCGCGGCGGATGCTGCTTTCGCGGCGCTGGAATTCCGTCTGCCAGAGATCGATCAGCGCGAGGGCCGCGGTCGCACCGACGATGACAAGCAGCGGCGACGCGAACACGGAAAAGGCGAGAAAGCCGACATAGAGCAGCCATCCCGCGGTCGCCAGAATCCCTGCGAGCTTACCCGCCATCGTCCTCCACTCCCGTTCGAACGCGCCGCTCGAGCCAGCGGGCGGTGCGCAAAAGCCGCCCGTCGTCGCCGAGCGCACCCACGAGCTGAACGCCGATGGGAAGCCCGTGTTCGCCCGCGAGCAGCGGCAGGCTCACCGCCGGCGTTCCGGCGAAGGTCCAGAGGGTGCAGCAGATGGGATCGCCGGTGGTCTCGAGGCCGGGGGCCTCGCCGAGCGCCGCAGGCGTGACGATGGCGTCGAAATCGCGGAACAGCTCCTCGAGGATGCGCTGCCAGCGCCGCCGGAACGCACGCGCCCGCTGATAGTCGACGGCGCCGACGCGGCGCCCCTCCTCGATCATCGCCCTGAGCCCCGCGCTCACCGCCTCGGGAGCGCGGTCGCAGTACGCTCCGAGATGATGGGCGAGTTCGGCCGTCCACAGGGTGCGGTGCGCCCGCACCACCTCTTCATCCGGTTCCGGAAGCTCGACGAGGACCATCTGTTCGCCGAGCAGATCCGCGAGTTCCTGAAAGCCGCCCCGCACCGCCTCCTCGGCGCGCGACCAGCCGGGTCCCGGATGGAAGGCGAAGCGGGGCGGCATCGGCGGCTCGCTGCGGGCAAGCTCCAGCAGGGCGGGCGGCGCTTCGATGCGCGTCGCCTCATCGGCGGGATCGAAGCCGAAGAGAACCTCGGTGAGGAGCGCGAGATCCTCGAGGCTGCGCGCGAAGGTGCCGACATGATCGAGGCTCGGCGCCTGCGCGAGCATGCCGCGGCGCGGGATGCTGCCGAAGCTGGGCTTGAACCCGTAGATCCCGCAGAAGCTCGCCGGTCGTATGGTCGAGCCGTTGGTCTGGGAGCCGATCGCGAGGGGGGCCATGCCCGCGGCCACCGCCGCCGCCGAGCCGCTCGAGGAGCCCCCGGGGGTGCGGCTCGGATCCAGGGGATTGCGCGTTGCGGCCGGCGTGAGGACGGCGAACTCGGTGGTCACCGTCTTGCCGAGGACGATCGCGCCCGCCGCGCGCAGCCGTTCGACGACCGCCGCATCCCGCTGCGGCCGGTTTCCGGCGAAGATCTTCGAGCCGTGCTCCGTCGGCATGTCGAAGGTATCGAAGATGTCCTTGACCGCAACCGGGAGACCGAACAGCGGCGGCTTGGGGCGGCCGAGACGACGTTCGAACTCGCGCTCCTCGAGCCTGCGTGCGAGGAGTGCGCGGTCGAGAAAGGCAAACGCCCCCACCTCCGGTTCGCGAGCCTCGATACGGGCGAGTGCCGCTTCGAGGAGCTCGTCGATCCCGAGCCGTCCCTCGCGGATCCAGGATGCGAGGGTGACCGCGGGGACATCCAGGAGCTCTTCGCGGGCCATGGCTCAGCGTCCGTAGATGAGGGTCGGAAGATAGAGCGCGATGTCCGGGAAGATGTAGAGCGCGGCCATGGCGATGAAGACCATGATGAGAAACGGCATCGAGCCGCGGAAGATGTCGACGAGCTCCACCTGGGGTGGGGCCACCCCCTTCAGATAGTAGGCGGACATGGCCATGGGCGGGGTGAGGAAGGAGGTCTGGAGATTGAGGGCGACGAGCAGCCCGAAGATGATCGGATCGATGTCGAAATGGGGCAGCAGCGGCAGGAAGATGGGCACGAAGATGATGATGATCTCCGTCCATTCCAGCGGCCAGCCGAGGAGGAAGATGATGGCCTGGGCGAGGAGCAGGAAGGTGACCGGCGAGAGGTCGAGCGAAAGCACCCAGCTCTCGATGAGCTTGTCGCCGCCGAGATAGGAAAAGACGCTCGAGAAGGTCCAGGAACCGATGAAGAGGTAACAGACCATGGCCGTCGTGCGCGCGGTCAGAAAGACGGATTCCCGGAGGCGGTCCCAGGTGAGCGCCCGATAGGCGGCGGCGAGGATGAGCGCGCCGAGCGCCCCCACCGCGGCGGCCTCGGAAGGGGTGGCGAGGCCGAAGAGGATCGCGCCCAGCACCGAACTGATGAGGATCGCGAGCGGGAAGAAGGAGACCGCGAGGCGGCGGAAGACCTCGAGCACCCCCACCTTCTGATCGGCGTCGCTGAGACGCGGGGCGACCTCGGGATTGAGGATCGCCCGGCCGACGACGTAGACGATGTAGAGGCCGGCGAGGAGAAAGCCCGGGAACATCGCCGCCGCATACAGCCGCACGACCGAGATGCCGCTCGTTGCCGCATAGACGATGAGCATGATGGAGGGGGGGATGAGGATGCCGAGCGTGCCGCCCGCACAGATGACCCCCGAGGCGAGCCGCCGTTCGTAGCCGACCTTGAGCATGGGCGGCAGGGCGAGCAGCCCCATGAGGGTGACCACGGCGCCGACGATGCCGGTCGCGGTGGCGAACAGGGCGCAGGTGACAAGCGCCGCCACGGCCATCGAGCCGGGGATCCGCCGCGCGGCGAGCTGCACCGAATAGAAGAGGCGGTCGAGGATGTCCGCGCGTTCGACGACGTAGCCCATGAACAGGAACAGCGGCACGGCGACGAGCACGTCGTTCGCCATGATGTCGTAGGTATTCTGGACGAGGAGATTGAACAGGCGGTCGCCCATGGCATAGTAGCCGAAAAATACACCCATGGCGACGAGGGTGAAGGCGACGGGAAAACCGAGAAGAATGAGGAAGATGAAGATTCCGAGCTGGAGGATGGCGAGTTCCCCGCTCGTCATGCCCGGGTCTCCAGCACGGCTTCGCCCTTGGCGCGCAGTTTCTCCCGCGCTTCCTTCTCGTGGAGGATGGCGGTCTCGATCTCCTCGACGTCATGCGGCCGCGGCGGCCAGACCCCGTCGCGGATGCAGCGCAGACAGCGCACGACCTCATAGATCCCCTGCAGGAAGAGGAGCACGCCGGCGGCGGGAATCAGCATCTTCATGGGATAGATGGGGATGCTGATGGGGCTGAAGATGCTCGTCTCCTTGAAGCGCCAGGAAAGATAGGCGAAGTGGTAGCCGGAATAGGCGAGGGCGAGCACGCCGGGGAAGTAGAAGGTGAGGTAGAGAATGAGATCGACCGTGGCCTGCACCCGCGGCCGCCAGAAACGATAGATGAAATCGCCGCGGACCATGGCGTCCCTGGCTATCGTATACGGGCCGGCCATGAGGAACAGCCCCCCGTACATCATGTACATGATGTCGTAGGACCAGGTCGTGGGGGCGTTCATGCCGTAGCGCATGAACACCTCGTAGCTGACGCCGAAGGTCAGGATCAGGATCGACCAGCCGAAGGCCTTGCCCGTCCAGGTGCTGAGGGTGTTGATGAAGCTCAGGATCCGGTCCACCACGTTCCTCCGGAGAACCGACGCGACAGCGGGGCGGCCGGGGCCGCCCCGCATCCCGCAGCGCCGTTCGGCAGATCAGAACGGCAGCTTGCCGAAATAGTGCTCGTAGGCGAGCCGATAATCGGCCTGGTTGTAGAACAGATAGCCCATCACCCGCTTTGCCCAGGCGCGCTGGGAGTCGGCCACCTTCTTGAAGAAGGCGTCCTGTTCGAGCTCCGCGAGCACCTCGTCCCATGCCTTGAGCTGGGCCTCGAAGACGTCCTTCGGCGTGCGGTAGACCTTGACGCCATGCTCTTCCTGAAGGGCGATGAAGTCCTTCGAGTACTGATCCATGGCCGTGGCGTAGTTGGCCGTGTTCGCGGCCTCGGCGGCATGACGCAGGATCGCCTTGTGCTCGTCGGCGAGGCTGTTGAACTTGTCGCGGTTGAAGATGATCTCGAAGTACTCCTGCGCCTGATGGTAGGAGCCCATCATGTAGACCTTGCGCACGTCGGGGGCGCCGAAGCGCAGGTCCGAGGTCGGGTTGTTGTACTCGAAGGCGTCGATGACCCCGCGCTCGAG
>CAZHHU010000016.1:11760-14427 GCA_964532215.1 uncultured Geminicoccaceae bacterium | reverse complement strand
ACGGGCCCCGTGCCGAACAGCGAAGCCGCCGGGTGCTTGCCGTACCAGTAGGCGGCAACGGTGTGGCCGCCATCGAGGATCCCTTCGTGGACGGCGTCATGGATCGAGAAGGGCTTCACCACCGAGCCCGCGACCAGGTATTCGAGGCGCAGCCTGCCGCCCGCCATGGCGTTGACGCGATCCACGTACTCCTTGGCGAAATCGTTGAAGATGTCCGCGGCGCCCCATGCGCCCTGGATCTTGAGGACCACGGTCTCGGCCCGGCTCACGCCGGGCATGGCGATGGTCGCCGCCCCGGCCGCCGCGGTCGTCGCCGCCGCCCGGCCGAGAAACCGTCGCCGGGTGACCCTGTCGCCGTTCTCGATCACGCGCTCGACGACGCGTACCTTCGTCACTGAGGACATCTTACGGCCTCCCTCGGCTGTCGCAGGACGGAGCCTTCCTAGCACAAATCCCCTTGCCTGCCAGCCTCGCGGCCGAACGCCCGGCCCCGGCCCTTGTCCCTCGGCGCCTCGCGTGTCATTCCGACGCCGGCCCGTCGTGGAGAAACCGAGTGGCTGCGCGTCTTCTGCGTGAGCGCAATGCGAACCGATGGATCGCCGTCGCCTGGGCGGCGAGCTGGGTCCTGCTCGGCTGGCTCATGCTCTCGCCGCGACCCGAGGTGGCGGTCCCCTCGGGCATGGACAAGTTCGTGCACTTCGCGGTCTACCTCGTGATGGCGAGCGCTGCCTATGGGTTCTGCCGTACCCGGAGGGGGCTCGGCGTGGTCGCGCTCCTGACCCTGGCGCTGAGCGCGCTTTTCGAATACGGGCAGAGCTTCGTACCGGGACGCAGCTTCGAAGCCGCGGATCTCGCCGCCAATGCGACGGGGACCCTGCTGGGCTATCTCCTCGCCGCCGGGCTGCTCATGCGATCCGCACGGAGCCCGGGCCATGTCCGCCGCCGCGGCTGAGCGGGGCTCCCGCGCCCGCGGCATGAGCATGCGTCCGCTGCGGGTTGTGGCTGCGCTTTTCCTGCTCCTCTTTCTCTTCGGCTGCGGCGACGGCGGACTGGCGCAGCAGGCCGAGGCCCTGGGTCTGCGGGATGTCGAGGGCTTCGTCGAGACCGTGCAGAGCCTGTGCACGCGCGGGGTCCTGCCCGCGCGCTACATCACCAAGGCGCAGGCGCGGCGGCTCGGCTGGCGTCCGGGCCGCGATCTCTGCACCGTCGCCCCGGGCCGGGTGATCGGCGGCGATCGGTTCGGCAATCGCGAAGGCCGCCTCCCGGAGGCGCCGGGGCGCGTATGGTACGAGGCCGATCTCGATTTCGCCTGCGGCAGGCGCGGGCCCAGGCGCCTCCTGTTCTCCAGCGACGGCCTCATCTACGTGACCGTGGATCACTACCGGAGCTTCGTGCGCGTGGCATGTCCGAAGCCCTGAGGCGCACGCTGCGGATCGATGCGCGTCACCGCAGCCTGGATGAGGTGCTCGCACAGCTCGCGCGCGATCTCGCCCTTCCCGACTGGTTCGGGCACAATCTCGATGCGCTCTACGACATGCTCACGACCGAGGTCGAAGGGCCACTGTGCATCCTCTGGCGCATCGATCGGTCCGTGCGGGCGCGCCTCGGGCCCGATTACCGGCGCCTTCGGCGAACGCTTCTCGATGCCGCAGCGGCGCGCGACGATCTCGAGGTCGTGATCGAAGAGGTGGATTGAGCCCCGCAGGTCATGCACATCTTGCCGCCATGATGCCGGCGCGAAGGCTCCGGCTTCCTCATGGGCGCCGAGGGAAAAGACATGAGAAGTCTTGCCATCCTGCTGACCGTGATCCTGCTCGCCCGGGTGGAGCCGGTGGCCGCGGCGAGCGCGGCGGGCGAGTTCGCGATCCGTGGCGTGGGGGGTGCGGACTGCAGCCGCTTCGTCGCCGCCGCGGAAAAGGACCGCGCCATGGTGGCGGCGTTTCGCAGCTGGCTCGAGGGATACATCACCGCCGTCAACCGCTACCGCGCCGACACCTTCGACGTCGCACCCTGGGAGAAGACGAGCCTCCTGCTCACGCTCGTGTTCGCACACTGCCAGAACAACCCCGACCAGCCCCTCTACGCCGTGGCACACGAGCTCGTGGTCCTCCTCGGCACGCAGCGGCTCCGGCGGCGCTCGGAGATCGTTGCCCTCGAGGGCAGCGAGCCTCCGAGGCGCATCTATCGGGAGGTGCTGCGTCAGGCCCAGCAGGCGCTGATCGCCCGCGGACTGCTGCAGGGCAAGGCCGACGGCCTCTACGGTCCCAAGACCCGCGCCGCCTTCGAGGCCTTTCAGAAACAGGCGGGTCTCAAGGTCACGGGCGTGCCGGATCAGGAAACGCTCTACCGGCTGCTGCTCGAGCCCGTGATCCAGGGGCCGCCGACAACCGGAGAGCCGAAGCCGGGAGGCTAGCCGCGCCCCGGCACCCCCACGACCCGGTCCGCGTCATATGGGATGACAACGGGCGACATTCGCTCTACGGTAGAAATGGCACCGGGAGCGAACGGAGTCTGAGGTGAGGGGCGGCACGGCGCGCATCCCGAAGGCACCGCTCTTCGCCGCGGCCCTGCGGGGTCGCCTGCGCCTGTGCGGCGGAGGGTCCGCGACGGGCCTCGCCCCAGCCTTCCTCATCGCGCTCGCCGCCTGGGTCATGCACCTCCATCGCA
>CAZHHU010000016.1:0-11660 GCA_964532215.1 uncultured Geminicoccaceae bacterium | reverse complement strand
CGGGTCGTGCGACGGCTTCGGGATGATGATGACGGCCTCAGGCTCGTGGGTCTCTTCGACGACCGGCGCCATCGCGTGCCCGACTATGTCGCGGGCTTTCCCGTTCTCGGCAGCGCCGAGGAGATGGGCGTGTTCGTGCGCCGTCACGGCATCGAGGTGGTGCTCATCGCGCTTCCCGCCTTCGCCCGCCGGCGCATCGAGACCGTTCTCGAGCGTCTCGCTCCGCTTCCCGTCGAGATCCGCCTCTGCCTCGATCCCGACCTCGGCTGGCTCGGGGCGTTCGATTCCCGCTTTGCCGGGCTTCCCACCGTGCGGCTGCGCCGCCGCCCGCTGCAGGGCTGGAACCGCGGCCTCAAGGAGGTCGAAGACCGGCTGCTCGCGCTCTTCATCCTGGTGCTGACGGCGCCGCTGCTCGCCGCCATCGCCGCGGCGATCCGGCTCACCTCTCCCGGGCCCGTGTTCTACCGGCAGAAACGGTACGGCTTCGCCGGCGAGGTGATCGAGGTTCTCAAGTTCCGCACCATGCATGCAGAGGCGTGCGACGATGGAACCGGCTCACGGGTCGAGCAGGCACGCCGCGGGGACCTGCGGGTCACGCCGCTCGGCCGCTGGCTGCGCCGCTGGTCCCTCGACGAGCTTCCCCAGTTCTGGAACGTGCTCCGCGGCGAGATGTCGATCGTGGGGCCGCGCCCGCATGCGATCGCCCACGACGAGGCCTATGCGCGTTTCGTGGCCGAGTATTTCGCGCGCCTGCGGGTGAAGCCCGGGATTACGGGCTGGGCCCAGGTGCACGGGCTGCGCGGGGAGATCCGCTCGCTCGAGGAGCTGCGGCGGCGGATCGCCTACGACCTCGACTATGTCGACAACTGGTCGCTGTGCCGGGATCTCGAGATCCTCGCGCGGACGTTGTTGCACGGACTCTACGACGCGCGGGCGTGAAAAGGCGAGGACGGGAATTGACGCGGGAGGTGAACGAGAGGAAACTCCGCATGTCAAGAAGGCGCCTCAGTCGGACGGTACGCAGCAGCCGGGGAGACGGGACGATGAGGCGCGCGGGTGAGAATCTTCGGCAGTCTTCCGGTCTGGCCGAGAGCGGCCCCATCGCGGGGATCGTGCGGGGCGTTCAGATCAGCCTCCTGTTCTGGACCGCCGGTCTGCTGGTCTTCGTGGTCCTGTGGTGAGCTGAGGGCGGGCGCCCGTACAGAGAACACAGATAGAACATCCGCTTGACGAGCCCCCTGCGTGAGGGGTAATGTCCCCTTGTCCAGAACAAAACATGAACATTCATGCGCACGGGGAACGGACACCGCATGCGCCGGCTGCACGCCCTGCGGGCGACGATCCGCGCCATCGAAAGAGGAGGTCTCGAACCCACCTGCGGGGGGATTCCCACCGGCCATCCGGTTCTCGACGGGAGCCTGCCCCGGGGTGGGCTGCCCGCACCCGCCGTGCACGAAGTTTCGGGGGCCGCGGCGGACGGCTTCGCGGCGGCCTTCGCCTCCCGGATCATCGCCAGCGGCGCGCCGCTGCTCGTCTGGTGTGCGGACGAGGCACGGGCGAAGCGGTGCGGATCGCTTCACGGCCCGGGCTTCGCCCGTTTCGGAATCGGACCCGAGCGGCTGCTGCTCGTCGCCTGCCGGGGGGCGGAGGAGGTGCTCGCGGCCTGCGAGGAAGCGCTGCGGGCCCCCGCGGGGCTCGTGGTCGTTGCCGAGCTCGATCATCTCGATCTCGGGCCCGGCCGCCGTCTCCAGCTCGCGGCCGAGGCGGGCGGCAGCGTGGGCTTCTGCCTCGTCGCGCGGATCCGCGGGCCGAACCCCGCCTTCTGCCGCTTCCGGGTCGAACCCGGGATCCGGGACGGACGGCGCTGCTGGCGGGTGGATCTGTGGCGGGTGCGGGGCGGTACCCCCTGCGAGGCGGAGATCGTGTGGGACGATGAGGCGCTGGCTTTCGCTCCACTTTCCGGACTTTCCCGTCCAGAGACGGCGTCGGAGCGGGCAATTTCATAGGACGGAGCCGGATCGCGAAGCGCCGCTGGTGATCTGCGCGCGCGGGCGGCGGGGGTTTCGGGTCGTGGCCGCGGATGCGCAGGCGCGGGCGGGCGGCATCCGCATCGGCATGTCGCTCGCCGATGCCCGCGCCCGCCTGCCCGGCCTGCGGGCGCTTGCCACCGATCCCGAACGCGACCGTCGCGCGTTCGAACGGCTCGCCCATCACGGTCGGCGCTTCGGCCCCGTGGTGGCTCTCGATGGAGAGGACGGCATCCTCGTGGATGTCACCGGCTGCGCTTCCCTCTTCGGCGGCGAGGAGGCGCTCCGCGCGCGGGCGGTCGCAACCTTCGAGACCATGGGATGGACGGTCTCGGCGGCGATCGCCACCGGGGCGCGCGCGGCCTCCCTCTGGGCCCGGTTCGGCGGGGGTGGCGTTCTCCCCGAGGATGAAAGATCGCGTCTCGAGGAGCTTCCGATCGCCGCCCTCGGCCTCGGGGAAGAGCTCGCTGCGGCGTTGCGCCGGCTCGGCCTGCACCGCATCGGGGAGCTGCGGCGGTTTCCCCGCCCGGCGCTGCGCAAGCGTTTCGGCGAAGCGCTCACCTCCCGCATCGAGGCCCTCTTCGGACATGCGGAGCGGCCGCCGCGGCCGCTCCCCGAACCTCCATCCTTCGAAACCGGCGCGCATCTTCCCGAGCCGACCCGCGATCGCGCGGTGATCGAGCGGATGCTGCGGCGCGCGCTCGAAGCGCTCTGCCGTTCGCTCGAGCGTGCCGGGCGGGGGGTCCTGCGCTGCGAGCTGCGCCTCGTGGATGCGGCCGGTCGGGGGCGGGAATTCCGGCTCGATCTGCTCGAGCCCGTGCGCGATCCGGCCTTCCTCGCGCAGCTTCTCCGGTTGCGCTGCGAGAGCCTCGAGCACCGCATGCCGGAGGAGGGCATCGAGCGGATCCTGCTGCGCGCCGTGCGGACGGCGCCGATCGTCCCGCGCTCCGGCCGTCTCGCCGCCGAGCCGGCGGAGGAACGGCGGCGGGCTGTACGGCGGCTCATCGAGCGGCTGCGTCAGCGCTTCGGTCCGGATCGCGTGCTGCGGCTCGTCCCCGAAGCCCGCTTCTTCCCCGAGCGCGCCGCGACGGCACAGCCCTGGCGGGATGGGCGGCAAGAGCATGGAGGCTGGTTCGCACCCGGGCCGCGCCCGCTGCGCCTGTTCGTGCGGCCGCAGGATATCGAGGTGCTGGCCACCGTTCCCGACGGTCCGCCGCACCGTCTCCTCTGGAACGGCCGCAGCCTGCGCATTCTCGCCGCCGCGGGCCCCGAGCGGCTGCTGCCGGAATGGTGGCGGGACGAAGATGCGGCCGTGCGGACGCGCGACTACTGGCGGGTGGTGACCGACGACGGCCACGAACTCTGGCTCTTCCGCGAAGGCCTCTACGGCGACGCCGCGCCGCCGCGCTGGCGGCTGCACGGCGCCTTCGACGGCGCCCTGCCGCAGGCCGGAGTGCGACCGGAAACGGGAGCGGAGCCGGAGGTGCGCTCTTCCCGCGCGATGGCGGCGCCTCCCCCCGTACCCCGCCCGGAAGGCGGCAGGGATGCCTTCGCCGTCCGCGGAAAGCGGCGGTACGGATCCTGAGCCAGGCGCGGTGCGCGGTCCGAAGCGGCCACCGGCAATCCATGTCCGCCTACGCCGAGCTCCAGATCACCTCCAACTTCTCGTTCCTGCGCGGGGGATCCCATCCCGAAGAGTACGTCGAGCGGGCGCATGAACTCGGCCTCGCCGGCATCGCGCTCACCGACCGCGGCACCCTCGCCGGCGTCGTCCGCGCCCAGGTGAAGGCCGAGGAGCTCGGCCTCCGCTTCGTCGTCGGCTGCAGGCTCGATCCCGAGGATGCCCCGCCGCTTCTCTGCTGGCCCACCGACCGTCCGGCCTACGGCCGGCTCTGCCGCCTTCTCACCCGCGGCCGCAGACGGGCCTCCAAGGGATCCTGCCGGATCCGGCTCGCGGACGTGCTCGATCATGAGGAAGGCCAGCTCTTCGCGCTTCTCCCGCCCGAGGATCCCGCCGCTCCGACCTTCCGGGAACATGCCGCGGCACTCGCCCGCCGCTGGCGCGGCCGCCTGTGGCTCGTCGTCCACCGGCTGTTCATGCCCCGCGAGGAGGAGCGGATCGACCGCCTCACGAGCCTCGCCGCGAGGCTCCGCCTGCCGCTGCTCGCCACCAACGACGTCCACTACCACCTCCCGCAGCGGCGCCGGCTGCAGGATATTCTCGTCTGCATCCGCGAAGGCTGCACCATCGAGCAGGCGGGTGCGCGCCTGTTCCCGAACGCCGAACGTCATCTCAAGCCGGCCGCGGAAATGACGCGGCTGTTCGCGGAGCTGCCGCAGGCCGTCGAGGCGAGCCTCGCGATCGTCGAGCGCTGCCGCTTCTCCCTGCGCGAACTCGCCTACGACTATCCGGTCCGCGAGGACTACGACGGCCGCACGCCGCAGGAGGAGCTCGAACGACGGGTGTGGCAGGGCGCGCGGGAGCGCTACGGCGACGAGATCCCGGAGCGGGTCCTGCGCCAGCTCCGTCACGAGCTCGCCATCATCCGCGAGCTCGCCTACGCGCCCTACTTCCTCACCGTCCACGACATCGTCCGCTTCGCCAGAAGCCGCGGCATCCTCTGCCAGGGACGGGGCTCGGCGGCGAATTCCGCCGTCTGCTACGTGCTCGGGATTACCGCCGTCGATCCCGCCCGCATGGATCTGCTGTTCGAGCGCTTCGTCTCCGCCGAGCGTGGCGAGCCACCGGACATCGACGTCGATTTCGAACACGAGCGGCGCGAGGAGGTCATCCAGCACATCTACGAGACCTACGGCCGCGAGCATGCGGCCCTCACCGCCGTGGTCATCCGCTACCGGGCCAGGAGCGCGCTTCGGGAGGTGGCCAAGGCGCTCGGCCTCTCCGCCGACGTGCAGGACCGGCTCGCAAGGAGCGCGGCAGGCTGGGGACGCGACGGCATCGCCCGGCTCGATCCCGCCGAGCTCGGCTTCGACCGCAGCGATCGCGGGCTCGCTCTCGTGCGCGAACTCGCCTCGGAGCTCGTCGGCTTCCCCCGCCACCGCTCCCAGCATCCGGGGGGCTTCGTCATCAGCCGCAGCCCCCTCTGCGAGCTCGTGCCGATCGAGAACGCGGCCATGGAGGGCCGCACGGTCGTCGAATGGGACAAGGACGATCTCGAGGCCCTGGGCCTGCTCAAGATCGACATCCTCGGCCTCGGCATCCTCTCCGCCATCCGCAGAAGCTTCGCGCTGCTGCGCCGGCATTACGGCATCGATCTCGACCTCGCCCGGGTGCCGGCCGAGGATCCGGCCGTCTACGCCATGCTCTCCGAGGCGGATGCGATCGGCGTCTTCCAGGTGGAAAGCCGCGCCCAGCTCTCCATGCTGCCGCGTCTTCGCCCGCGCTGCTTCTACGATCTCGTGATCGAGGTCGCGATCGTGCGGCCGGGGCCGATTCAGGGCGAGATGGTCCACCCCTATCTGCGCCGGCGCCAGGGCCGGGAGCCCGTCGCATATCCCTCCAGGGAACTGGAGGCGGTGCTCGGCAAGACGCTGGGCGTGCCCCTGTTCCAGGAACAGGCGATGAAGATCGCGATCCATGCCGCCGGCTTCACCCCGGCCGAGGCGGACGGGCTGCGGCGGGCGATGGCCACCTTCCGCCGTCTCGGGGCACTCGAGCGCTATCGCACCCGCTTCATCGAGGGCATGGTCGCGCGGGGCTACGCCCGCGATTTCGCCGCGCGCTGCTTCCGCCAGATCGAAGGCTTCGGCGCTTATGGCTTTCCCGAGAGCCACGCCGCGAGCTTCGCCCTGCTCGTCTATGTCTCGGCCTGGATCAAATGCCACTACCCCGAGGTGTTCCTCGCCGCCCTGCTCAATTCCCAGCCCATGGGCTTCTACGCCCCGGCCCAGCTCGTCCGCGACGCCCGCGAGCACGGGGTCGAGGTGCGGCCCGTGGATGTCCATCACAGCTTCTTCGACTGCACCCTCGAAGACGCGGGGCGGAAGGGGCCGCTGCGCTGTGCGGTGCGACTCGGCCTGCGCATGGTCAAGGGGCTTGCGGAAGCGGAGGCGAGGCGCATCGTCGCCGCCCGCGGGCCGCGTCGCTATCGCGATCTCGCCGAGATCCGAAGACGCGCGGGAGTCTCCCGCGCAGCGCTCGAACGTCTCGCCGAGGCCGATGCGCTGGGCTCGCTCGGCCTCGAGCGCCGGCAGGCGCTCTGGCAGGTGCGGGCGCTCGCACCGAAGCGGCTTCCCCTCTTCGAGGCCGCAGCCGAGGTCACGCACGCACCCACCGCCGTCGAAGCGGCCGAGGATGGCTGGCTCGCACTGCCGCCCGCCACCCTCGGCGAGGAAGTGATCGAGGATTATGCGAGCCTTCAGCTCTCGCTCCGCGCCCATCCCTGCGCGCTGCTGCGCCGGCATCTCGATCGCCGCGGCGTGATCACCGCCCGCGGACTGTGGCGGCTCGCCCCCGGAAGGCGGGCCCGCGTCTGCGGCCTCACCATCGTCCGCCAGCGCCCCGCAAGTGCAGGGGGGGTCGTCTTCCTCACCCTCGAGGATGAGAGCGGATTCGCCAACCTCGTTGTCTGGCCGAAGGTTTTCGAACGCTTCCGCGTGCCGCTGCTCACCG
Source organism: uncultured Geminicoccaceae bacterium (assembly GCA_964532215.1). Taxonomy (GTDB): domain Bacteria; phylum Pseudomonadota; class Alphaproteobacteria; order Geminicoccales; family Geminicoccaceae; genus HRBIN39. The sequence continues at coordinate 5,000 of CAZHHU010000016.1, read as the reverse complement.
CCCGTCTGCTCATGGCGGAGGGCCGCATCCAGCGCGAAGGCCGGGTGCTCCATCTCGTGGCCGAGCGGCTCGAGGACTGGAGCCCGCTCCTCCGGCATCTCCAGAGCGGATCCCGCGCGCGGGAAGCCTGCGACGATTCCTGCGGACCCGTCCGGGCGCTTCCCGGGGGCCGCGACTTCCGCTGACCTCGCCGTTTCGGGGCGGCCGCTCCGCCCCGCGCGGCGCTTGCTCCGGAGATCTCCTGCGCCAGATCAGCGACGGAACGACCAGGTGGAGCACGCCTTCTTGGCCTTCGTCGTATTCGACGTGGACGGCACGCTGGTGGACAGCCGGGCGACGATCGTCGCCTGCGCAAGGGAGGCGTTTCGCGTGGCCGGTCTCGAACCGCCTGCGGAGGAGGCGATCCGGCGCATCGTCGGCCTCTCCCTCGAGCCCGCCATCGCCGAACTCCTCGGCGAGCCCGACCCGGTGCTGGCCCGGCGCATCGCCGCCTGCTACCGCGATGCCTATCTCGGCCTCGCCGCGGCGGGCCATGTGGACCCCCTGTTCGCGGGCGCCCGCGAGCTGCTCGAGCAGCTCGATGCCGACGGTCATCTCCTCGGCGTGGCGAGCGGCAAGTCTCTCGCGGGGGTGCGACGGGTGCTCGCGGCGCACGGCCTCGAGCATCTGTTCGTGACCCTGCAGACGGCCGATTTCCACCCTTCCAAACCCCATCCCGCGATGCTCGAAGCGGCGATGGCCGAGGCCGGTGCCGGGCCGGCGGAGACCTTCCTCGTCGGCGATACCGTCTTCGACATCGAGATGGCCCGCCATGCGGGCGCGCATGCGGTGGGGGTGAGCTGGGGCAACCATCCTCCCGAGGAGCTCGAGGCCGCAGGCGCCCTGCGCGTGCTCGACCGCTTCCCCGAGCTGCTCGAACTCGTCCCGCTGCGATGAAGCGCTTCTACGCCCGGGTGACGGTCGCCCCGCTGGCGCAGGGTCTCGGAATTCTGCTCGACGGCAGGCCGGTGCGCACGCCCGCAGGCCGCCCGCTCGCACTTCCCGCGGCGCCGCTCGCCGAGGCGGTGGCCGCGGAATGGCGGGCCCAGGAGGAGCGTATCGTTCCCGCCCGCATGCCGCTCACCCGACTCGCGACCACGGCGATCGATCTCCTTCCCGCCCGGCGCCCCGACCTCCTGCGCGAGACCGTCGATTATGCCGCATCGGACATGCTCTGCTACCGCGCCGGCGAACCGCAGGCGCTCGCAATCCGCCAGCATCGGGCCTGGCAGCCCTGGCTCGACTGGGCCGAGCGGACCTTCGGTGCGCGGCTTGTGGTGACCGAAGGCGTCCTTCCGGTGGCCCAGCCGCAGGCTTCGCTGCGCAGGCTCGAGGCCGCGGCCGCGGCGCTCGACGACTGGCGTCTCGTCGGCCTCCATGCGGCGGTGCGGCTTACGGGTTCGCTCGTGCTCGGCCTTGCGATCGAGCGCGGTGCGCTCGATGCCGCGGCGGCGTTCGAGCTCGCCCTGCTCGAGGAGCTCCACGAGATGGAGCAGTGGGGCGAGGACGAGGAACAGCGCCGCCGCCAGGAGACGATCCGGTGCGAGCTCGAGGCCGCGGGCCGTTTCCTCGACTCGCTGCCGCGCTGATCAGCCGCCCTCCCGTCCCGGCCCGCAGGCGGGCGCGCGCTTGAGCAGCTGCACATAGGCGGCAGCGAGGAAGGTCGCGGTGATCGCCGCATCGGCATAGGTGATCGAGCGCAGCGCGAGATCGGCGAGCACGCCGGTGACGGTGACGGCTCCGCCCTCCGAGGGCAGCATCGGCAGTTCGTCGCCGCCGGCGAGCAGCAGAGCGAGCAGCGCCGCCCCCACAAGCGCGAGCAGGAGCAGCGGCAGCGCGACGAGCGCAAGCGCCGCAAGCAGCCGCAGCGCCTTTCCCCGCACGAGCCGCCAGCTCGCGGCGAAGCCGAGACGCTCGTCGACCGCGCGCGCAAACGGCACGAAGATGAGATGCACGTGGATGTAGAGATAGAGGCCGAAGGGGAGGAGGAACACGAGCGCCGTCGCACCGAGGGCGGGTGCCGCTTCGGGCTCCGCGGGGAGCGTGCCGGCGAGGATGAGCAGGAGCACAAGCGCGAGCAGGCCCGCGGGCAGCAGGACCAGGAACATGGTGAGGAAGGACCAGAGGAGAAAACGCAGCACCGGCAGATGGAGCGGCGCGGCGAAGCGCGGCCAGGGCTCCCCGAGCACGAGGCGGCGCGCCCAGGCGACGACGACGGCGGCATAACCGACGCCGTCGACGAGCGCCGCGAGCCCCCAGGCTCCCTCGCGCCAGGCGGCGGACAGCAGCGTGGGCACGAGGCCGAGGCCGTAGGCCCCGATGAGCCAGGGCAGGGCGAGTCGCACGAGATGGCGCTGCTCGTGCAGGACATAGCCGTATGCCCTGCGCACGAGCTCCCAGATCGGCAGTTGCCCGCCGTCCTGCTGGCCCGCCGTCATCCATGTCTCCCCTGCTGGCCCCAGCTAGCGGCAGGGGCGGCGTCCTGGCAACCGCGGGTGCGCCGTCGTCATCTGCGCGCCCGGCGCTCGAGGCGGAGCCGCGCGATGTTGAGATTGTAGGTGAAGGGGCCCGCACCCGCGGCCGCGATCCACACTCCGTCGGGGCTGAGATCCTTAGGGATCAGGGTGGCGACGTAGCCGCCGGGAAAGGCGCCCACCTGCGACCATGGTCCCCAGGGCGCCTCGGCCTCGAACAGCACCCCCGCCGGATAGGGGTCGTCGAAGTCGAAGCCCAACCGGCGGCCGGGAAGAACGCCGGCGAAGCCCGTGAGGAACAGGTAGCGATCGAGCGCGGGGTGATAGAGCGCCGATCCCTGGGCGATGGTGAAGAGGCCCGAAAGCGGCTGCGCCTGCCCCTCGTCCTCGGTCCAGCGCGGCCGCCCCCGCGCGTCGAGCCCCGCGAAATAGCGCCAGGCGCGGTAATCGAGGATGGGATCAGCGCCGCCGTCGCGCGCGAGCCGCACGCGGGCGAGGTGAACCCTCTGCACGCGGAAGTCCGCGCCGACCTCCTCACCGATCCCGAAGGCATACAGATGACGCGGCGCATCCCCCGGCCCGCCCTGGAGAAACATCATCACGCGGAAGTTGCTTTGCGGACCCCAGGGCGAATCCGGTCGCATCTCCCAGCTCCGCCCGCGGTCCGCGGAGCGGGCGAGATAGCCCCGCAGCGGCGCACCCGGGGGATGGTGCATGTGGGCATAGAGACGATCGCCCACGAAGACGAGGCTCGAGGGCTTGTCGCCATGGTCGTAGATGCGCAGGTCGCCGTAAGGGATGTGGCGCGCGACGACGCACTGATCGACGCCGCCACAGGGAGCGAGATCGGGAAGCCGCCCGGAAAGCCGCAGCAGGCCGGCCGGGGTGTAGAGACACTGTGGGAGACAGCGCGTGCAGGCGAAGACCTCGCAGTATTCGTTCGCCGTCTCCCGCGGCCGGTAGCAGCCCGGGCGCTCCTCGATATAGGCGGCATCGAACTCGTCCTCCTCGCCGGGAAGAAGCGTGGGCAGGCAGTTCGCCATGCCGGTGCCGTCGCCGAAGGCGGCATAGAGGCTGCCGTCCGGTGCCCGCGCCATGGGCCAGAGATCGCCGACATAGGGATGCGCGCGCGCCGGAAGCTCGAGCGTCACGCCGCGGACGCGGCAGGGCGCGCATCCCTCCCCCTCGGGCAGCCAGGGCAGCCCGTCCTCCTCGGCGGCGCAGGAAGCGGCGAACAGCATGGCGACAAGGAGGGCGATCCCCATTCGGTCGGACACGATGATCTCCTTCGCCCGCCTCAGCATGGCACGGATCGCCGCGCCCGGCCAGCGGCGCCGTCTTTTGCGCCGCAGCGGAAATTGCTAGGGACGGCGGCGCGGCAGGGCAGCGGAGGAATCCGGTGCAGAAGATCCTCGAAGAGCTCGAGCGCAGGCGCGAGGCCGCCCGCATGGGCGGCGGCGAACGGCGCATCCAGGCCCAGCACGCCCGCGGCAAGCTGACGGCGCGGGAGCGCATCGAACTCCTCCTCGATCCCGGCTCCTTCGAGGAAGTGGACATGTTCGTCGAACACCGCTGCACCGAGTTCGGCATGGCCGGGCAGCGGATTCCCGGCGACGGCGTGGTCACCGGCCAGGGGACCATCAACGGCCGGCCGGTGTTCGTCTTCAGTCAGGACTTCACCGTCTTCGGCGGTTCGCTGTCGGAGGCCCATGCGGAGAAGATCTGCAAGATCATGGACCGCGCCATGCGCGTCGGCGCGCCGGTGATCGGCCTCAACGATTCGGGCGGCGCCCGCATCCAGGAGGGGGTGGCCAGTCTCGCCGGCTATGCCGAGGTGTTCCAGCGCAACGTGCTGGCCTCGGGGGTGATCCCGCAGATCAGCGTCATCATGGGACCCTGCGCCGGCGGCGCGGTCTACAGTCCGGCGATGACGGACTTCATCTTCATGGTGCGGGATACCTCCTACATGTTCGTCACCGGCCCCGAGGTCGTGCGCACGGTGACCAAGGAGGAGGTCACGCATGAACAGCTCGGCGGCGCTTCCACCCACACCGAGCGTTCCGGAGTCGCCGATCTCGCCTTCGACAACGACGTCCAGGCGCTCCACGAGGTGCGCAGGTTCTTCGATTTCCTGCCCCTCAACAACCGCGACGGGCCGCCCGAGCGGCCCTCCTTCGACGATCCCGAGCGCGAGGAGCCCTCGCTCGACACCCTCGTGCCCCCCGACCCGCACAAGCCCTACGACATGAAGGAGCTCGTGCTCAAGGTGGTGGACGAGGAGGACTTCTTCGAGCTCCAGAAGGACTATGCGAAGAACATCATCATCGGCTTCGGCCGCATCGAGGGGCGGACGGTGGGCATCGTCGCCAACCAGCCGATGGTGCTCGCCGGCTGTCTCGACATCGCGAGCTCGATCAAGGCCGCCCGCTTCGTGCGCTTCTGCGACTGCTTCAACATCCCGATCGTGACCTTCGTCGACGTGCCCGG
>CAZHHU010000015.1:1864-36321 GCA_964532215.1 uncultured Geminicoccaceae bacterium | reverse complement strand
GTGGTAGTAGCGGGCGAGATGGGGCCAGCTGCGGCGCAGCGCGGGCGGCGCCGCCTCGCCCCGCGCCGCGAGCGCGCACAGCATCCGCGCCCACATCCAGCCCAGGGCCACGAGCGCGAACAGGGCGAGATAGTCGCGGGCAACCCCCGCCGCCTCTCCGGGATCGGCGAGCCCGCGGCGGGCCAGCTCGAGACTCGCCCGCTGCAGCCGGCCGAAGGCCTTCTCGAGCGCCGGCAGGAGCGCGCCGAGCGCGGGCGCATCGCGATGGCGGGCGAGGAAATCCTCGAGCGGGTGGAAGAAACGGCGCAGCATCCGCCCCGAGCCGGCGGGCAGCTTGCGGCCCAGGAGATCGAGCGCCTGGATGCCGTTCGTGCCCTCGTAGATGGTGGTGATGCGGACATCCCGCACGAGCTGCTCGATTCCCTGCTCGCGGATGTAGCCGTAGCCGCCGTGGACCTGCTGGGCGGTGAGCGCCGCCTCCAGCGCGAAGTCCGTGAAATGGGCCTTGATCACCGGCGTCATGAGCGCGGCGAAATCCTCCGCCGCCCGCCGCGCCCCGGGATCGGGGGCGTGTTGCGCGCGGTCGATCATCATCCCCACCTCGAGCGCCAGCGCCCGGGCGGGCTCGATCCGCGCCCGCATGGCATAGAGCATCTCGCGCACGTCGGGATGGTGGATGATGGGATCGGCGGGCAGATCCGGCCGCTGCGCCGCCGCCGGCGCCCGCCCCTGCAGGCGCTCCCCGGCATGGGCCACGGCCGACTGGCAGGCGGTCTCGGCGAGCCCCAGCCCCTGGACGCCGACCAGAAGCCGCGCCGCGTTCATCATCGAGAACATCGCCTTCATGCCGCCATGCGGCGGGCCGACGAGTTCGCCCTCGGCCTCCTCGAAGACGAGGGTGCAGGTGGGGGAGGCGTGAAGGCCCATCTTCTCCTCGATGCCCGTGCACCGCACGCCGTTCTGCGCAGCGGGGCCGCCCCCGGGCGCGAGGCGGTATTTCGGCACCGCGAAGAGGGAGATGCCGCGGGTGCCCCAGGGCGCATCGGGCAGCCGCGCGAGCACGAGATGGAGGATGTTGTCGGTGAGGTCGTGCTCGCCCGCGGAGATGAAGATCTTGGTGCCGGAAATGCGGAAGCGGTCCCCGCCTGCGGGCTCGGCGCGGGTGCGGATGAGCCCGAGGTCGCTTCCGGCCTGGGGCTCGGTGAGGCACATGGTGCCCGACCACTCCCCCGAGGCGAGCTTCGGCAACAGCCGCGCCTTCTGCTCCGGACGGCCCCAGAGCTCGAGCGCATGCGCCGCCCCCTGGCTGAGGCCGGGGGTGATGCCGAAGGCCATGTTGGCCGCCGAGATCATCTCCGAAACCGCAACCTGGAGGACCTGCGGCAGCCCCTGCCCGCCGTAGGCGGGATCGATCGTGAGCCCGCACCAGCCGCCCGCGGCGAAGAGCCGGTAGGCCTCGCGGAAGCCCGAAGGCATGCGCACCGCCCCGCCCTCGAAGCGGAGCCCCTCCCGATCGCCCCGGGCGTTCAGGGGCAGAAGCCGCTCCGCGGCGAGCCGGGCGGCCTCCTCGAGCACCGCCGCGACCGTCTCGCGGTCGAGTTCGGCGAAGCGGGGGAGCGCGCGGATGCGGCCCTCGAAATCGAGCGTCTCGAAGAGGAGAAAGCGCATCGCATCGAGAGGTGCGCGCCAGATCTGCATCACCGCCCTCCCCTTTCCCTCAGTTGCGGAGCGGACGGCCGGTCTCGAGGGTGTGCTCCATCCGCTCGAGGGTGGCCTCGGTACGGATGAGCCGCATGAAGGCGGCCCGCTCGCGCGCCATCACCACGCCCTCGTCGACGGGATCGATGAAGTCCGCCTCCTCGCCGCCGCTCAGCACCCCGGCGAGCGCCTCGGCGACGACATGATCGTGCGGGGTGAGCGCCCCCCTGAGGTCGAGATCGCGCAGCGCCATGGCGAGCGCCGCCCGCCCCGTCGGCCCGGGAAGGGCGAGCCGCACCGGCCCGGGCGGCCGGTAGTCGCGGGCGAGCGCGAGGGCCTTCGCCTTGGCCGCGGCAAGCAGCCGGTCGCGGTTCATGACGATCTCGTCCTCCGCGGTGAGAAAGCCGAGTTCGCGCGCTTCGACGGCGGATCGCGCGACCCGGGCGCGGCCGATGGTCTCGAAGGCCCGCATCACCGGCGGCATCGGTCCTCGGGGCGCGTCCGGATCCGCGGCGTAGCGGGCGAGGAGCCGGGTGCAGCCGCCCCAGGCGGGCAGCAGCCCGACGCCGCATTCGACGAGGCCCACATAGCTCTCGGCATGGGCGACGACGCGATCGGCGGCGAGCAGGAGCTCGCAGCCGCCGCCCAGCGCCAGGCCCGAGGGGGCGGCGACGACGGGAAAGGGGGCGGTGCGCAGCGCCGCATAGAGCCGCTGCCCCTTCTCCACCAGCTCCTCGAGGAGCGACCAGGCGCCGACATTGGCGGCGAAGAGGGCGAGGCCGATGTTCGCCCCGGCCGAGAAATGCTCGCCCTCGTTGTAGATCACCAGGGCGCGGTGCTGCCGCGGCACGAGCTCGAGGGCCCGGGCGAGGATGTCGAGCACCTCGGGATCGATGGTGTTCATCTTGGTGTGGACCTCGAGGACGACGACCCCGTCGCCGAGATCCCACAGCGAGGCCGCGCCGTTCTCCGCGAGCGGCGCCGAGGCCCGCCGGATGTCCTCGAGCAGGAGCACCCCCTGCGGCCGGCGCAGGGGCCGGTAGTCCCCTGCGGGCGCGAGCTGCTCGAGCCGGCCGCCCTGCAGCCGGTAGAACCCCTCCCGCGCGGCGGCGCGCTCCAGCAGCGGCGGGACCTCCACTCCCTCCCGCGCGCAGAGGGCGCACAACCGCCCGGCGCCGAGGCGATCGGCGAGCTCGAACGGCCCCCAGCGCCAGCCGTAGCCGGTACGCATGGCGCGATCCACGGCCTCGATCTCGTCGGCGATCTCGGGCAGGAGCCGGGCGGCGTAGGCGATCGTGCGGGTGAGCACGGCGCGGGCATATCTTCCCGCCCGGTCCCCGTGTTCGAGCAGCAGCGCGATGTCGCCGCTCTTCGCGAGCTCGAGGGATTCGAAGGCGACCCGGCGCAGGGGGCGGAAGGTCCCCGTGGCGAGATCGACGACCTCCCGGATGTGGCGCCCGTCCTCCTCGCGCCGCCGGTAGAAGCCGCCCTTCCCCTTGCGGCCGCGGTATCCCTCGGCGACGAGCTGCGCGAGCAGGGGAAATTCCGCCCGCACCGCATGATAGGGATCGTCGGGGGGAAGCGCCCGGGCGAGGGATGCGTCCACCTGGGGGACGAGATCGAGGCCCACGAGATCGATGAGGCCGAAGATGCCCGTCCTCGGGAAGCCGAGCGGGCGGCCGATCACCGCATCCGCCTCCTCGACCGCGAGCCCGAGGGCGAGGGCGAACTTCAGGCTCGCCTGGATCCAGAAGGCGCCGATGCGGTTGGCGATGAAGCCGGGGGTGTCCCTGGCGAGGACGACGCTCTTGCCGAGGCGGTGGTCGCAGAAGGCCGCGAGGGTGGCGAGCACCTCCCCCTCCGTCTGCGGCCCGGCGACGAGCTCGAGCAGCCGCATGTAGCGCGGCGGGTTGAAGAAGTGGGTGATGGCGAAGCGGCGGGCGAAGGCCGCGGGCAGCCCGGCGACGAGGCGGTGGAGGGGGATGGTCGAGGTGTTGGAGGTGACGATGGCATCGGGGCGCATGACCTCGAGGATGCGGGCATAGAGCCGGCGCTTCTCCTCCGGCTGCTCGACCACGGCCTCGAGGATCCAGTCCGCTTCCGCGAGTTTCGGAAGATCGTCCTCGACATTGCCCGCCATGATGCGGCGGGCGAAGCGCCGGCTCATGAGCGGGGGCGGGTCCATCGTCGCGAGGCGCTCGAGCGCCTTCTTCGCGAGGACATCGCGATCATCCGCCCCCTCGGGAACGAGGTCGAGCAGCCGCACCTCGAGGCCGGCGTTGGCGAGATGGGCCGCGATCTGGGCGCCCATGACGCCGGCACCGAGCACGGCCGCGCGCTGGATGGTCATCATCCCCTCCCCTTCAGGCCGCCTCGAGCAGGGTGGCGATCCCCTGCCCGCCGCCGATGCACATGACCGCGAGGGCGAAGCGGCCGCCCTCGCGCCCGAGCAGCTGGGCCGCCTTGCCGAGGATGCGGGCGCCGGAGGCGCCCAGGGGATGGCCGAGGGCGATGGCCCCGCCGTCGCGATTGAGCCGCTCTTCGGGGATGCCGAGTTCGTCGATGCAGGCGAGGACCTGAGCGGCGAAGGCCTCGTTGAGCTCGACGAGATCGATCTCCGCGAGGGTGAGCCCGGTCCGCTGCAGCAGCCTGCGGGTGGCCGCCACCGGACCGAGGCCCATGGTCGCGGGCGCGCAGCCCACCACGGCGGCGGCGCGGATGCGGGCCATGACGGGCAGCCCGGCGGCGCGGGCGAAGGCCTCCTCCGCCACCACCACCGCCGCGGCGCCGTCGGTGAGCGGCGAGGAGGTGCCGGCGGTCACCGTGCCTCCCTCGCGGAAGGCGGGCTCGAGCGCGGCCAGGGCCTCGAGCGAGGTATCGGGGCGGATGCAGCCGTCCTCCGCCACCACCCCCTCCGGGGTCGTGACGGGAACGATCTCCGCGGCAAAACGCCCCTCCGCGCGGGCGCGGGCCGCCTTCTGGTGGCTCGCGAGCGCGAAGCGCTCCTGGCGTTCGCGGCCGATGCCGCAGCGCGCGGCGACGTTCTCCGCCGTCTCGCCCATGCTCACATAGGCCTCGGGGAAGCGGGCCATGAGGCCGGGGTTGGGCATGGGATTGAAGCCCGGGATCGGCACCCGGGTCATGGATTCGACCCCGGCGCAGAGGAAGAGCTCGCCCCAGCCGGCGGCGATCGCCGCCGCCGCCTGGTGGACCGCCTGCATCGAGGAACCGCAGAAGCGGTTCACGGTCACGCCGGCGACCTCGATCGGGAGATCGGCGAGGAAGACGGCGAGCCGCGCGAGATTGAGCCCCTGCTCGGCCTCCGGGAAGGCGCAGCCGACGATGACATCCTCGATCCGCTCGCGCGGCACCGGCACCCGCTCGAGCAGCCCCTTGAGCAGCTGGGCGAGGAGATCGTCGGGACGCAGGCGCCGCAGCGCGCCGCGGTTCGCGAAGTGGAAGGGGGTGCGGGCGAAGCCGCAGAGGACGGCGGTTCTCGTCATGGCTCCGGATCCCGGACGGGGCGCGGATGGAGCGCCATGCGGCCGCCCGCGAGCCCGGGCGCGACGCGCCGCAGATGATCGCGGGCCTGCCGTTCGATGGCGCGCAGTTCCTCGAGCGTGGTCTCGATGTCGCGGCGCTGCCGCTCGAGCTCGGCGATGCGCCTCCACACCCGCTCGAGGAGATAGCGGGTCTGGCGCAGCTGGGCCGGATCGGCATCGTAGAGCGCGAGCCACTCGGCGATCTCGCGCAGGGAAAAGCCGAGCCGCTTGCCGCGCAGGACGAGCTGGAGGCGGGCACGGTCGCGGTGGGTGTAGACGCGATGCCGGCCGATCCGGCGCGGGGCGACGAGCCCGCGATCCTCGTAGAAGCGCAGCGCCCGCGGCGTGATGCCGAGCTCGCGCGCGAGCTCGCCGACGGAATAGAGGCGCTCGCTCATCTCCCCCGTCCGCGGCGCGGCGCTCATGCCGACCCTCCCTGCGCCCGGCGCCGCTGGAGCTCCTCGGCGAGCAGCTCCTTCTTCGACAGCTTGCCGACCATGGTCTTCGGCAGCTCGCGGCGGAACTCGATCTCCCGCGGCATCTCGATCGGCGACAGCCGCGGCCGCAGGAATTCGAGCAGCTCCGGGGCCGAGAGCGCGGCCCCCTCGCGCAGGCGCACGAAGGCCTTGGGGATCTGGCCGCGGCCGGGGTCGGGCAGGCCGATCACGGTCACCTCGGCGACCGCGGGATGGGCGTGGATCGCCTCCTCGATCACGCGCGGATAGACGTTGTAGCCGCGCACGAGGATGAGGTCCTTGATGCGGTCGACGAGATAGACGTAGCCCTCCTCGTCCATGAAGCCGACATCGCCGGTTCTGAGCGCGCCGTCGACGAACACCTCGCGGGTTTCCGCCGGCCGCTTCCAGTAGCCCTTCATGACCTGCGGCCCGCGCACGCAGATCTCCCCCTTCTCCCCCACCGCGAGCCGCCTTGCGGGATCCTCGAGGTCGCGGATCTCGACCACGGTGCCGGGGATGGGAAGGCCGATCGAGCCCGCCTTGATGCGGCCCGTGGGCGGATTGCAGGTGACCACCGGCGCGGCCTCGGTGAGCCCGTAGCCCTCGACCACGGTGCAGCCGGTGATCGCCTCGAAGCGCTCCTTGACCTCGATGGGAAGCGGCGCCCCGCCGGAGATGCAGAAGCGCAGCGAGGTGAGATCATGACGGCGCAGGCCGGGGGCGTCGATGAGGGCGGCGAGCAGACTCGGCACCACCGGAAAGAGGGTCGGCCGCTTCTTCGCGATGACGCGCAGCAGCTGCTGCAGCTGGAAGCGGGGGAGGAGGATCATCGTCGCCCCGATGCCGAGGGCGAGGTTCATGACCGCGGTCATGGCGAAGATGTGGAAGAGCGGCAGCACGCCGAGAATGCGCTCGCCCCCCGGCACCACCTCGGGATCCCAGGCGATGACCTGCTCGCGGTTGGCGACGAGGTTGCCGTGGGTGAGCATCGCCCCCTTGGGGATGCCGGTGGTGCCGCCCGTATACTGCAGCGCCGCGAGATCCGCGGCGGGATCGAGGCCGGGATCGGGGGGCGCGCCGGCGTTGTCCGCGAGCTCCTCGAAGGTGGTGACGGGCACGTCCGCGGGCGGCTCCGCCCGCTCGCGGCGCCGGAAGATCCGGAACAGAAGCCCCATCGGCGGCGGCAGCGCCGCGCTCATGGAGCAGAGGAGGATGCGGTCGATCATCCCCCGCCGGGCGAGCGCCACCGCCTTGGGAAGGAGGAGGTGGAGATCCATGGTGAAGAGCAGCCGCGCCCCCGCGTCCTCGAGCTGCCGCGCGATCTCCTCCTCGGTGTAGAGGGGATTGATGCAGACCACCGTCCCGCCGGCGCGGAGGATGCCGTAGTAGGCGGCGACGAACCAGCTGCAGTTGGGAAGGAGCAGGGCGACGCGGGTCCCCCTGGCCACGCCGAGGTCGCGAAGCCCGCGGGCGACGCGGGCGACGAGCGCGGCGAGCTCGCGGTAGCTGTGGATGCGGCCCAGGAAATCGATCGCCGGCCGGTCGGGAAAGCGCGCCGCGGCGCGCTCGAGGGCGGCGAAGAGGGGTTCCCGCGGCGGCGCGATCTCCCAGCTCACCCCCTCGGGGTAGGAGCGGATCCAGGGATGCGCCTCGAGCAGACCCGGCATCGACCGTCCTCCGCACGGTCCGCGCCTGGACCCCGAGGCTAGCATGATTGACGTTTACGTCAAAGCCCTTTCTCAAACGTCAACATGGAAAGGGTATACGCGTATGCCCCGACACCCCCGTCCCCGCAGCGGGCCGCCGCCCCGGCTCAGCCGGAAGCGCGCCGATAGCGCAGGAGCTCGAGCTCGCGGCGGCGCCCGTCGGCATACTTCTTGACCCGCCTGACCCAGTGGCCGAGAGCCGGCGCCCAGTACCAGATGTGCGTGCGGGTGACCGTCTCCGTCCCCGGCTCGTAGCGCTTGCAGAGCACCTTGAAGACGGCAAAGCGGCCCGCCGGCACCGCGATCTCCCGCGGCCGGTTGACGCGACAGCGCCACCATTCGCGATAGCGCCGCTCCCGCCCCTGCCGGTCCGTCTTCACGTAATCGAGGCGGATGCGGCTCCTGCGGCCCGGCGCGAGCGGCCACAGATCCCCCTCGACCGCGACCGCCACCGCCCGGCCGCGGCTGCGCGCCCCCTCGAAGGCGATCATCGGCAGGAAGGGATCGCGCTTGGCGAAGCGGAAGCCCTTCTCCGTCCGCCAGCGCACGACCCCGTCGGCCACGGCCTCCACCTCGCGCACCGCCTCCTCGCCCTTCTCCGTGCGGTAGACGAAGCGATCCCCGACCCGGTAGGCGGGCCGCGCCGCCGGCGCGAGCGTCACGCCCTTCTCCGGCACCGGAGCGGCGCAGCCGCCGAACAGCAGCAGGGCGGAGAACAGAAAGGGGAAGAGATTCCGCACCATGACTTCCTCCGTTCACACCCGGACGGGCGCCGCGGCGAGCGCCCCGAGGACCCGCGTGACGAGACCTCCCTCCCGCACGCAGGCGGTGAAGTCGTGGCCGCAGCCCGGCAGTTCCGCGAAGCGGATGCGGGGGCGGAGGCCGAGCCGCTCCGCCTGCGCGCGCAGATGCAGGACCCACCGCCGCGCCCGCTCGCGGCGGTTGCGGCCCTGTTCGCGCTCGAGCCGGGCACCGCGCCGCAGCCGCTCGTCCACCTCCACATCCCGCGCGCCGACGAAGACCGCGATCGGCAGATGGAGGAAGGAGACGGGATCGAAGCGCAGATCGGCGAGCGCGCGGCAGGGCGCGGTGCCGTGGGGAAAGCGCCGCCCGGGATCGAGGCGGCTGTACCAGCCGGCGGCGGCGAGCTGGAGGCTTCGCACCCGCGCCGCCTGCGCGAGGGCATAGCGGTGGGCGAACTGGGCCCCGCCCGAGAAGCCGAAGAGATGAAAACGCTCCACCTCGAGCCCGAAGCGCGCGCGCAGCTCGGCGAGGATCGCCTCGAGCAGGAGATCGGCGCGCAGGCCGCGGCGGCCGAGCCGCTGATAGTCCGGAAACAGCTCCGCGGAGAACAGCGGCGCGAGCACCGCAAGGCCGGCTCTGGCCGCGGCGGCGTGGAAGGCCCGGGCGTGTTCCTCGGCGTTGCGGGAGATGCCGTGCACGGCGACGAGAAGCGGCACCCCCGGCCCCGGCGCGGCGCCGGCGAGCCAGTAGGGAAAGCGGGCATCGGCCGCGAGCAGCAAGCGCCGCGGCGCGCTCATCCCACCACCTCGAGCCGCGGTTCGCGGGCGAAGGGGCGATCCTCCACGAGCCGCCCCTGCTCGAGCCGCAGCAGGCGGCCGCGGCCGAGCAGCGCCTCGGGATGGTGGCCGGCGACGAGCACGGTGCCGGGGAAGGCCGCGATGAGGGCGGCGACCCGGCGCCGGTTGTCGGCGTCGAGGGCGGCCTCGATCTCGTCGAGCAGCAGCACCCGGGGCTCGGCGAGCAGCGCCCGGGCGAGCAGCAGCCGCGCCCGCTCGCCGGCGGAAAGGGCCTGCGGGGCGAGCCGCAGTGCGCGCCCCGCCGCGATCTCCTCCGCCCAGGCGGCGAAGCCGAGCGCCCGCAGCAGCGCCACGAGCTCCGCCCGGCCCGGGCGGTCGCGGCCATAGAGGAGCATCTCCTCGAGCCGGCGTCCGAACAGGGGCACCGCCTCGCCGGCGAAGGCCACCGCGCGGCGCCGCGCCGAGGGACGCAGCCGCGCGAGCTCGGCGCCGTCGATGCGGATCTCGCCGCCATCGGGCGTGAGCACGCCGGCGAGGAGCAGCAGCAGGGTCGTCTTGCCGGCGCCGCTCGGGCCGGTGACGGCGACGCGCGCGCCCGCGGCGATGTCGAGATCGAGCCGCGCGAGCCGCCCGCGACAGGACAGCCGCCGCAGCGCGATCGCACCACCTCCCCCGGGAAGACGCCGGCGGCCGCGCCGGCGCGGCGATCCGGCGGCGAGCAGCGCCTCGAACCGCCCCCGGGCGACCGCGGCCGCGCTCGCATGTTCGAGCACCCGGGCGAGCTCGCGGATGCGGGGGGCGAACAGCCCGGCGAGCAGGAGCGCGGTGATCAGGGTGCCGGGGGTGAGGGCCGCGCGGGAGGCGAGGAGCGCGCCGCAGCCGAGCACCAGCGCCGGAACCGCATAGCTGCCGGCCTCGGCCAGCGCCCGCAGCCGCGCCACCGCGGCCGCGCGGGCGAGGATCCGCGCGCCCAGACGCGCGCTCGCGCGGGCGATGCGGGTCCGCTCGCGGCCTTCGCGGGCGAAGGCGGCGATCGTGCGCCGCGCCCGCAGCCGTTCGGCGATGCGCTGCGCAAGCCGCCCCCTGAGCCGCCGCATCTCCGCCGCGCCGCGCTGCAGATCGCGCGCGAGGCCGAGCGCGAGCAGGGCGAGCAGCAGCAGGGCGACGGCGAGCAGCAGGGCGAGGGTCGGGGCGAGCAGGAGGAGGGCTGCGAGGGTCGCGAGCACGGCGATGCCGCTCGCCACGAGACGCGCGAGGCCGCGCGCGAGCCACCGCCTCAGGGCCGTGAGATCGCCGGCAAAGCGCAGCAGCAGCGCACCCTCCCCGCAGGGCAGCCGCGCGTCCGGCGCAAGGCTCAGGAGATGGGCGAACAGGGCGAGGCGGGCGTGATGGGCCCAGCCGTGGCCGAGCCGCTCCGCCGTCATCGTCTCGAGATGGCGCAGCCCCGCACTCGCGAGCGCGAGCAGAGCGAGCGCGGCGAGCAGCGACCGCAGCTGCGGCGCCGCGGGGGCGGCGAAGAGCTCGTCGAAACCCGCGCGGGTGATCCGCGCCGCGGCCACGGCGAGCACCGCCTGCGCGAGACCGAGAGCGCAGAGGCGGAGCAGCGGGCCGAGAAGCGGCGGATCGCCCGCGGCGAGGCGGGGCAGAAGGGGAACCCTCATCGGCCGCAGGAGGGCAGCTGCAGCCCGGCGGCGAGCACCGCCGGCGGCACGACCGGCAGCGCGAGCGCGCCTTCCGCCTCGCGCACGGCCAGCGGCGAGGCGGTGAGGGCGCCGCTCACGAGCGCCGGCGCGAGGCCGTGATCGCGCAGCCAGTGCACGGATCCGGCGGCGCCCAGGGCATCCGCCGCCGCCAGCACGAGCGCATCGACCCGCCTGCGGAAGGCCGCGGAGCCGACGAGCCGGGCGGTGTCCTCGAACAGCAGCCCATCGGCGATCTCGACCACCGCCACCTCCGCACCCGCCGCCGCGGCGGCGGCGAGCAGCCGCGTGAAGATCGCCTCGAGTTCGGCGCCGGGCAGGCGGCAGGTGGAGGCGAAGCCGAGATCGGTGAAATCGAACACCGGTGCGGCGCCGGCATCGAGGAGGGCGAAGCGGTCGCCGCCGCTTCCCGTGCCCGTCGCCTTGAGCGCCGCCACGCGGCGGCCGAGGCGACGGTAGCCGCGCACGAGCGCCGCGGCGGTGGTCGTCTTGCCCGCGTTCATGGCCGTGCCCACCACCGCCAGGGTGAAGGGCGGCGTCGCCTCTCCCCTCCCTTCCCCCTGCCGCCCCAGCGGGGCGAAGTCGCGCAGCGCCAGCACCCGCCCCCGCGCGTCCGCGAGCAGCCCCACGGGAGCGATGCGGGTGGGCCTGCGGGTGCGCTCATGGCGGCTCGTGCAGCGACCGGCGAGCCCGCCGGCGGCGACGAGATCGCAGGGCGCGAGATCCTCGGGCACCACCGCCGCGAACTGATCGCTCGCATAGCGGGCCCCGTAGGCGAGCAGCAGCTCGTCGCCCTCGAAGAGCTGGGCCTTGCGCCCCGAGGGCAGCTCGATCCTCCGGTGATGGCCGATCTCGAGCACCCGCGCGAGCAGGAGATCGCCGGCCCGGGGCCGCCCCCCGGTGATGATGCGCGCGATCTGCGCGAGATCGACGCAGCGGGTCACGCAGCCGCGCTTGGCCGCCCGCAGCCGGGCCGGGTCGAGAGGCAGCGCGCGCGCCGCCGCCGCCTCCTGCCACCGGCCGGCGGGAGGCTCGAAGGCAAGCGTCTCCGTCCGGGCATCGGTGAACATGGGTCGCCGTTCTCCCTCGCGCTCACGGGGCCAGCCTGCCGCATCAGGATTGCGAAACCCTTGCACCCCAGCGCGGAGGTTTCGCACTCCGGTACGTGCTCGCCCATGGAGAGAACGGCGCCCACGCCCGCCCTAATCCCTCACGAGGCGGCGGGAGGCTTGTCGTATCGGATGTAGGCGAAGCGGAGATCCTTCTCGGGCGTGCCCTCGAGCGGCTCCTCCGGCCGCCACATGATGACCTCCTCGATCTTCCGGGCGAGCGCGAAGTCCTTGTCGGTGATGCCCTGATGATCGTGGGTCCTGAGCCGCACCTCGACCCAGGCATAGGAGGCGGTGATGTCGGGATGGTGCCAGGCGGCCTCGGCGAGATGGCCGACGGCACCGATCACCATGAGCGTCCCCTTCCAGCTGTGGGTGCGGTAGCGGCGGCGGATCCAGCCCCGCTCCACGTACCAGTGCGGAAGCTCCGCCCGGAGGCGTTCGGCGGCTTCCTCCTCGGTGTAGACCCGAAGCTTGCGTTCTGCGGCCATGGCCCGTCTCCCTGCGGTTGGGGATTTGGCCGCGAGCATAGCAAGCGGCAGCGGATGGACAACGGCCGCGCTCTTGACAATCGCTTCCCGTTTCCGAAGCCCTTGGCGGCCCCGGGAGCGTGCGATGGTCGATTCCCGCGAACAGCGCCTGCGCGTGCGCGCGCCGGCACGGCTGCACCTCGGCTTCCTCGAGCTCTCGGGGCGGATGCCGCGCGCCTTTGCGAGCCTCGGGGTGACGCTCGAGGAGATCGCCACCGAGATCGAGGTGCGGCGGGCGGCGGCGGCGCGCATCCAGGGCCTCGAGGAAGAGCGCATCCGCGGGCTGCTCGCGCGCTTCCGCGCGGCCTGGGGGATCCCCCCGGTGGAGGTGCGGGTGCGGGAGGCGATCCCCGCCCATCGCGGCCTCGGCTCGGGAACCCAGCTCGCCCTCGCCCTCGGCACCGCCCTCGCCCGGCTCTGCGGCATCGACGCCCCGCCCCGCGCGATCGCGAAGATCGCGGGCCGCGGCGCGCGCTCGGGCATCGGCCTCGGCGCCTTCGAGCAGGGCGGGGTGCTGCTCGACGGCGGCCGCGGCGCGGAGGAGGAGCCGCCGCCGATCGTCGCCCGCCTCCCCTTTCCCGAGCACTGGCGCATCCTCCTCGTCTTCGATCCGGCCCGCGAGGGGCTTTCGGGCGCGGCCGAGGGGCGCGCCTTCGCCGCCCTGCCGCCGCTCGCCGAACATCTCTGCGGCCGCCTCTGCCGCCTCACCCTCCTCGCCTTCCTCCCGGGCGTCGCCCGCGCCGATCTCACCCTCGCCGGTCCGGCGATCGGCGAGATCCAGCGGATCGTCGGCGATCACTTCGCCTCCTTCCAGGGCGGCGGGCGCTTCGCGAGCCCGCGGGTGGCGGCGGCGATGGGCGCGATCGAGCAGGCGGGAATCGCCGCCGTCGGCCAGACCTCCTGGGGGCCCACCGGCTTCGCGCTGCTGCCCGACGAGGACACCGGCCGCAGGCTCCTCGCCGCCCTCGAGCCCGCCTTTCCCGATCTCACCTTCCACCTCCTCCGCGGCCGCAACCGCGGCGCCGAGGTGGCGTCCGGCTGAGCGCCCCCGCGCTTGGCCGCGGGCCGGGGCTCTTCTAGGATCGGCGCGAGAAAAAGGGATCGGGAGGCTTCGATGGCGCTGCTGCTCGGCATCGATGTCGGCACCTCGGCGACCAAGGTCGTGCTCGTCGACGGCGCCGGCCGGGTCGTGGATGCGGAAAGCCGCGACTACCCGCTGCACACCCCGCGCCCCGGCTGGACCGAACAGGACCCCCGGGACTGGTGGCGGGCGGTGGCGGCGGCGACGGCGCAGCTGCTCGCCCGCAACCGCCGGCCGGAGATCGCGGCGATCGGCCTCTCCGGCCAGATGCACGGGCTCGTGCCGCTGGATGAGGGGGACCGCGTGATCCGCCCCGCGATCCTCTGGAACGACCAGCGAAGCGGCGCCCAGTGCGCGCAGCTCACGGCCCGGGCGGGCGGGCCGGAGGAGGTGCTGCGGCTCACGAACAATCCCATCCTCACCGGCTACACCCTCTCCAAGATCGCCTGGCTGCGGGATGAGGAGCCGCAACACTTCCGCCGCATGCGCCTGTTCCTCAACCCCAAGGACTGGATCCGGCTCGAGCTCACCGGCGAGAAGGCGACCGAGGTCTCGGACGCCTCGGGCACCGCCGCCTTCGACGTCCGCCGCAGGCGCTGGTCGACGGAGCTGCTCGCGCGCCTCGACATCGATGCGGCGCTGTTCCCGCCCTGTTTCGAGAGCGCGGAAGTGAGCGGCAGGCTGCGCCCCGAGGCGGCGGCGGAGCTCGGGCTCGCGGCCGGCACGCCGGTGGTGGGCGGCGGCGGCGACGCCGTCCTCCAGACCCTGGGCTGCGGCATCGCCCGGCCGGGGGCCCTGCAGACGACCATCGGCACCGGCGGCATCCTCGCCTGCGCCCTCGACCATCCCGCCGACAACCCCGAGGGACGGCTGCAGATCTTCTGCAACGTGGCGCCGGATCTCTGGCACTGCATGGGCGTCGCGCTCTCGGCCGGCGCCTCCTTCGCCTGGCTCCGGAAGCTGTTCGCGGCGATCCGGGGCCGCGATCCCGGCGCGCTCTCCTATGAGGAGCTCACCGCCCTCGCCGCCGCGGTGCCGCCGGGCGCAAACGGCCTCCTCTTCCTCCCCTGGCTTGCGGGCGAGCGCTGCCCCCATCCCGATCCCGAGCTCCGCGGCGGCTTTCTCGGCCTCGGCCTCCATCACGATCACCGGGCGATGGCGCGGGCGGTCATGGAGGGGGTCGTGTTCGCGCTCCGCAGCATCTACGCCCTCGCCCGCCGCATCACCGCCGCGCCCGGGGAGATCCACGCCTCCGGCGGCGGCGCCACCTCCTCCCTCTGGCGGCAGATCCAGGCCGACGTCTTCGATCTGCCCATCCTCACCGCCTACGGCGCCGCTCAGGGGGCGGCCTACGGCGCCGCGCTCGTCGCCGGCATGGGCGTCGGCTGGTGGCAGGACGCCGCCGCGGCGGCGGCCTGCGCGGCGCGGGTGGAAGGCCGCGATCTGCCCGATCCCGATGCGGTCGCGCGCTACCGGCAGCTCTACGACATCTACGCCGGCCTCCACGACGCCCTGGCCCCGGGCCTGCACGCGCTCGCCCGCTTCGCCGCCGGCTGAGACACCCCGCCCGCCGCGAGGCACGGCGCGCGGCAGGCCTGCCGCTGCGCCCCCGGCGGTGCCGACATGCTAGAATGGATACCGGAAGCTGCGCGGAGGATGTCGTGTCCCTTCCCGTCTTCACCACCCACGCCGAGATGCGCATGCGCCAGCGCGGGCTCGACCGCCGCGCGGCCCTGCTCGTGGCGCGGCTCTTCGACGGCCGCGCGCATGTCGGCCGCGGGCTCGAGAGCCGCTGGCTGAGCCCCGAGCGGGCCCGCCGGCTGCGGCGCGCGGGCCTTCCGGGCGCCCTCCTCGAGCGCATGCGGCGCATCGTCCTCGTCGTCGATCCCGCAACCGGCATCGTCGTCACCGCGCTCCACGCCGGCAGCCTGCGCGCCCGCCGCTACCGCCGCGGCATCCGCGGGCCCTGGCGGGGCGCTGCGGTCAACGACGACCGCAGCGGCAGGGAGGAGGCGGCATGAGCGAACCCGGCCCCCCGATCACCGTCGCCTGCCCCCACTGCGGCGGCCGCGCGCAGTACCGGTCCTGGTTCTCGGCCTACATCATGGGCGCCCGCCTGTGGAGCGACGGCCGCAGGGTCGCCTTCGGATCTCCCGAAATCCCTGAGCTCGCGCGCTGTCCCCACTGCGGGCGATGCTACTGGCTCGAGGATGCGGCGCGGGATGAGCGCGCCGCCCCGCGGGAGGACGAGTCTCCCCCATGGCTGCCGCCGCCCACGGAGGAGGACTGCTATCGCGCCCTCGATCAGGGGCTCGGCGATACGCCGGAGCGGGAGAAGCGCCTGCGCCTGCGCGCCTGGCATCGCCACAACGACGCCCTGCGCGGGGTCGTCCTCGACTCCCTGGGTCTGCCCGAGATCGCGCACCCGCGGGCCTGTCCCTGCGGGCGCTGGCGGGACAATCTCGAGGCGCTCGTGCCGCTGCTCGCCGCGGAGGTGGCGGAGGAGGAGCGGCTGCTCGCGGCGGAGGCGCTGCGCGAACTCGGCCGCTTCGAGGAGGCGCGCGCCCTGCTCGAAAGCCTGCGCGAGCCGCGGCTCGCCCGCATCCGCGATCTTCTCCTCGCCCGCTGCCGGGCGCGGGATGCGCAGCTGTTCGAGCTGCCCGCCCGCGGCGAGGAGGAGGCGGGCGCGCCCCGCTAGCCGCCGAAGCTCCGGGCGAGGAGCTCGGGGGCGAGCCTTCCGGCGCTGAAGCTGCGGCCGCTCTCGAGCGCGGTGACATGGACCCGGGCGGGGCTGAAGAGCAGCCGGTCGATGCGGTAGAAATCGCAGCCGGCCTCCCGGAACAGCTCGGCGAAGGGGCGGCCCCAGTCCGGCGAGCTCGAGCTCGGCAGCTGCTCGGCGAGCCTGCGCGCCTCCCCTTCCGGCCCCTCCACGCACAGCCACAGCTCGCCGCCGAAGAGGATGGCGTCGTTGCTGCGGCCCATGGCCGTGAGCAGATCCGGCGAGGGCGGCGGCAGCGGGGCGCGGCCGAGGCCGTCGCGGACCCGATCGAGCGGAAAGCCGAGCTCGTGCAGCTTGTGCAGCCCCACCTCGAGCACCCGCGCGGTGATCTGCACGAGTCCGGCGAGGCTCGTGGTGGGGGTGAGGATGAAGGCCAGCTGTGCGGGCTCGAGCCCGCAGGCCGCGGCCACCTCGGTCACCACCTCATGCGGCGGCGGGCGATCGGTCTCGAGCACGAAGATGGCGCGATCGGCATCGTCGGCGTAGGCGAGCTCGGCGAACAGCGCCTCGCGCCGCGCCCGCGCCCGGCCGGGGCCCGAGGCCATGGCGAACCACCCCTTCCCTTCCCCGCCGCGCTCGAGCTTCCAGCCCGCATACTGGGAGAGGAGACAGGCGGTCACCGGCTCGGCGGCGGAGACGCAGAGCGAGAAGGGCCAGTCGGGAAAGGGCGAGCTTCCCTCGATGGTGACCCGGCCGAGCCCGCCCATGCAGATCTCGGCGATGCGCCGCCCGGCCTCGATGCCGCCTGCGGCCCTGATCCCGGCATCGACGATCCGCGCCCCCGAGGGATGTGTCTCCACCTCGAGGCGCAGCGCCTCGGCATCGGCGAGGAGCGCCTCGAACAGGGGCGCGCTGCGGCGGCCGACGCTCGGCCGTGAAGCTCCCTCCGTCATCTCCTCCTCCCGTCCTCCTCGATCACGCGGCCGCCCGCCCGGGGTCCAGGAGCCGCGCCCGCATCCAGGCCCGGCGGCGGCGGACCTGCGCCCGCGCCGCCCGCGCATCCGCCGCCGTCGCCACCACGGTGCACACCGGCCCGCCCGCCGCGATCCGCGTCCCCGGCGGGCTGCGATCGCGCGCCCAGGAGGGCCAGGGAAAGCCTTCGGGCATGCGAAGCGCCCGCGGCGCGAAGACGATCTCGCTCGCCGCCGCCCTCAGAACCCGCGGCCGCGGCGCGAGGCGGCCGCGGCAGGCGGCGATATGGAGCCGGCAGAGACTGACGTCGCAGGCGAGCTCCCAGGCCTCGAGGGCGGCGGTGGGACGCGGGTTGAGCTCGAGCAGCCAGAAGCGCCGCCCGGCGAGAAGGAAATCGACGCTGCCGAGGCCGCGCAGGCGGAAGGCGACGGCGACGGCGCGGGCGGCGGCGGCGAGCCGGGCCGCCTGCGGTCCGGGAAGATCGAGCGGCAGGCTCACGCCGGCGAAGCGGAAGCCCCATCCGGGCGCCGTCCACTGGCGGGCGAAGCCGAGCACCCGCGCCCGCCGGCCGTCGCCGAGCAGCAGCGCCGACACCGGCACCCCCGGCATCCGCCGCTGGAAATAGCCATCCCGATGGTGGCGGTGCGCCGCCGCGGGACGCACATGTCCGCCGCCCGCACCGCCCGGGCGCTTTTCGAGCCAGCCCGCGGGATCGGGCGGCGGGGTGCGCCGCAGCTCGGGATGGGGCAGGCCGAGCCGGCGGCAGACGGCCGCGAAGCGGAAGGGATCCTTGGCGCGGGCGAGATCGGCGGCGGCGGTGCCGAGCAGCCGGCGGCCCGCGGCGAGTTCGGCCAGCAGCGCCGCATCCCGTTCGAAACCGGAGCCGTAGAGGAGCGGCATGGGCGGCGGCGCCAGGCTGCGGGCGGCGGCGCGCAGCGCCCGCGGCGCGAAACGGCCCTCGGCGGTGAGGGGAAGGCGGCGGCAGCGCTCGGCGGCCTCGCGCAGGTCGAGATCGGCGAAGGCGTCGAGGGCGATCGGCCGCAGCCCGGCGCGGCGCGCTGAGCGGGCCAGCGCCCGCGCCGACAGGGCGACGATCAGAAGGCGCCGGCACCCCTCACCGGGTCCGCCTTCAGTGCGCATATCTGCGCGCGGTGGCGAACGCCTCGTCGATGCCGAGATGGCGCCGCGGTTCGGCGTCCCGCATCGATGCGAGCATCTCCTGCTCGGTCTTGAACTTGACGTTGCCCACCGCGAGGGCGCCGACGCCCACGGCCCGGGTGCCCGGGATCGGGCTGCCGTCGGCGAAGGGGTCGAGCCCGGCGATGCCCGGCGGCGGCACGGCGTTGACGTCGACCGCGATCTCCAGCACCCGGGCGTGGGCGAGATGCTTCTCGCTCAGGATCTGCAGCCCGGCGCGGCCGGCGGTGAAGACGATCTCGGCCGTCTCGAGGATGGCGTTGATCTTCTCGTCGTCGCTGCCGTCCACGGGCTCGAGCGCGACCCCGAAGCGCTCGCCGAACTGATCGGCGCGCAGCGTCACCCGCTGCGGTCCGTCGTAGCCCACGAGCCGCACCCGGGCGCCGGCCCTGGCGGCGATGAGCCCGGCCACGCTGCCCACCGGACCGGTGGCGCCGAAGACCGCAACCCGCTTGCCCTCGAGGCTCGAGCCCCGGGCCCTGGCGTACTTCTCCGCCACCGCCACCATGGCGGCGGCGGTGGTGAAGGCGCCCGAGGGATCGACCATCACCGAGATCTCGAAATGGGGCGGCACCATGGCCTTCTTCGCCGCCTCGAACATGTCGAGGGCGAGCACCGGATCGCGGCCGCCGATGAGGACGGCGGTGCGCCGGCCGTCCTTGGGCGCGCGCGAGAAGATCGCGTCCTGGACGAGGGCCACGAGCTCCCTGAGCTCCACGTCGCCGTAGGGGGCGATGACGTCCCATCCGGCATCCGCGGCCATGTTGACGTCGAACGGGCTCACATGCTTGAGCGGGGTCACGAAATGGAGGATGTAGGGTTTTTCGGCCATCGCGGGGTCTCTCGCTGCACGGCGATCCGGGGCCGCCGGAGGCGTCTCGGCTGTGGCCCCTGTGTTTACGCCTTCCTCCGGGGGTGACAAGGTGATCGCGGAGGTCGCGATCCTGGGCGAGGGCCGCTGGCACGGCCGCGCGCTCGAGGATGCCTTCGCCCGCACCGGACTCCCGGCCCGGCATCTCTCCTTCCGCGACCTCGCCTTCACGAGCGCGCGCGCGGAGGGGCTCCGCCTCGGCGATCTCGCACGGCTGCCGCGGGCCGTGCTGGTGCGCGCGATCGCCGCCGGCAGCTTCGAGCAGATCACGCTGCGGCTCGCCTTCCTCCACGCCCTCGAGGGGCTCGGGGTGGCCGTCTTCAACCCGCCGCGGGCGATCGAGCGCTGCGTCGACAAGGCGACCGCGAGCTTTCTCCTCCACCGCGCGGGTCTTCCCACCCCGCCCTTCTTCGCGAGCGAGGAGGAGGCGGCGGTGCGCGCCCATGTCGCGGCATCGGGGGCGGAGCTCGTCGCCAAGCCGCTGTTCGGCAACCGCGGCCGCGGGCTGCGCCGCGTCGCCGCGGCCGCGGATCTTCCCGCCGCCGCGGCGGTGGCCGGGGTGTGGTATCTGCAGCGCTACATCGCGCGGCGGGGCGGCTTCTGCGACTACCGGGTGTTCGTCGTCGCCGGCGAGGCGATCGCCGCCATGCGCCGCCGCGGCGCGCACTGGATCACGAACATCGGCCAGGGGGCGCGGCCCGAGCCCGTGGCCCTCTCGCCGCGCCTCGCGGCGCTCGCGGTGGCCGCCTGTGAGGCGGTGGGGGCGTTCTTCGCCGGCGTCGATGTCATCGAGGACGAGGAGGGGGCGCTGTTCGTGCTCGAGGTCAACAGCATGCCCGCCTGGTCGGGGCTGCAGCGGGTGAGCCCGGTGGCGATCGCCGACCGTCTCGCCGCCGCCGTCGCCGCGAGGATCCGCGCATCGGGTTGAACGCGTATGCCATTGTCCGCGTATCAGGTGGCCGAGGCCTTCCGCCACGCCTGCCGGATCGAGCTCGACGCCCCCAAGCCCGGCAACGTCCACCGCTTCCGCGACGGCCACGGCATGACGGTGGCGGACTTCCTGCGCAGCGCCGAGGCCGCCGCCCCCCACCTCGCCGCACCCGTCCCCGGCGTCGGCAGGCGCATCCTCGAGGCGGTGCGGGCGACGCGCGCGGCGGTGGGGCAGAACACCAATCTCGGCATCCTCCTGCTCGCGGGGCCCCTGGCCGAGGCGGCCCTCTTCCACCGCCCCCACCCCTCCCCCGAAACCGCCCTCGAAGCGGTCCTGCGCCGGCTCACGCGCGCCGATGCGGCGGCCGTCTTCGCAGCCATCCGCCTCGCCGCCCCGGGCGGGCTCGGGCGCGTGCCGGAGGCCGACGTTCACGGTCCGCCGCCTGCCGATCTCGGCGCCGCCATGCGGCTTGCCGCCTCCTACGACCGCATCGCCTGGAACTGGAGCCACGGGTTTGCGGACATCTTCGGCCGCGGCCGCGCCCGCCTGCGCGATCTCACGGCCCGCGGCTGGTGCGAATCCTGGTGTGCGGCCGGGGTGTTCCTCGACTTCCTCGCCCGTCTTCCCGACAGCCACATCGCCCGCAAGTCCGGCCCCACCATCGCCGCACGGGTGCGGCGGCGGGCCGCCCCCCTCGCCCGCCGCCTCCTCGCCGCCCGCGATCCGGCGGTGCATCTGCCGGCCCTGCTCGCCTTCGACCGCGCCCTCAAGGAGGAGGGGCTCAACCCCGGCACCAGCGCCGATCTCACCGTCGCCGTCCTGTTCGCGGCGCGGCTTTTTCCCGCGCCGCAGCGTCGAAACCGTTGCGAAGGCGCGCGCTCGCCGTGTAAGGACGAAGGCGCCCGTTGCGAAAGCTTTCTCAGGGAGGGTTCTCATGGCCAAGATCGATCGCATGCTCGTCGGTGAAGCCCTCGTTGGCGAGGGCAACGAGGTCGCCCACATCGATCTCATCATCGGCCCCCGCGGCACCCCGGCCGAAGACGCCTTCGCCCGCACGCTCACGGATCAGAAGGAGGGCGTGAACGGTCTGCTCGCCGTGCTCGAGCCCAATCTCATGGTCAAGCCGGCCACCGTCATGTTCAACAAGGTGACGATCAAGAACGCCAAGCAGGCGACCCAGATGTTCGGTCCCGCCCAGCGGGCGGTGGCGATGGCGGTGGCGGACTGCGTCGCCGAGGGCACGATCCCGGCCGAGGAGGCGGACGATCTCTTCATCTGCGTCGGCGTCTTCATCCACTGGGAGGCCGACGACGACGCCAAGATCCAGCAGTACAACTACGAGGCCACCAAGCTCGCCATCGAGCGCGCGGTGACGGGACAGCCCACGGCGGCGCGGATGGTGGCCCTCAAGGACAAGACCCGGCACCCCTTCCAGGCCGGTTGAAGGGAGTCAGCGGCCCCACCTGCGCCGGAGGCCGCCCGCCCCGCGGCGCGCGAGCACCGCGGGACCCCCGAGGCGGCCCGGCGGATGGCGGCTCCGCCGGCACCCGAACCTCCCGAGGTCCGGCCGCCGCCCAAGGAGCCCCGTCCGCCACCGGCGGGACCAACGGCGCCCAGGCGCACGGGCTGGTGGCGGTCCCTGCTCCGGCTGTTCGGCATCGGCAAGGACTGAACGACAACCGCCGCCGGACAGCGATGACCCTGTCCCTACCCCGCCTGCGGGCGGGGTTCTTCTTCACCGCCGCCGCGGGCGATGCGGGCGAGCTCGGCGCGGCCGATGCGGCCGTCGTGGAGGCAGGAGGCGACGAGCGCCCCCGCGCAGCCGAGAGCCGCAAGGCGCTCGAGATCGGCGACATCCCGCACCCCGCCCGCGGCATGGAACCGGCGGTCGGGGGCGCGCGCGCGCAGCGCCACGATCCGCTGCAGATCGGGCCCGCCGCCGCTGCCGACGCGGGCCAGGGTCATGACGATCACCCGCCGCGGCCAGAGCGTCGGATCCTCGAATACCGTCTGCGGCCCGAGCCGCTCCTCGCCCCGGAAATCGAGCGACAGCACGAGCCGCGGATGATCCCGCAGCCGCGCGAGGGTCGCCGCCTCGGCGAGGGTCTCGGTGCCGAGCACCGCCACCGCCCGGCTCTCCCGCCAGAAGCGCGCGAGCGCCGCGGCGTCGGTGAAGCCGGCATCGACCCAGAAACGGAGCCCGGCAAAGCGCGCCTCGAGGCGCCGCAGCAGGGAGCGATGATCGCCGCGCCCTTCGATCGCGTCGAGATCGGCGAGATAGAAGGTGCGGAAGGGATGGAGGGCGAGAAACCCCTCGATCACCGCCACCGGGTCGGGCGCGGCGGCGATCCGCGAATCCGCGAGCGGACGGTAGCGGCCGCGTTCGCCGGCGCGGGCGCGGACCACGAGGCCGCCCATGAGATCGAGCACCGGGATCACCTCGAAGGCCATGATCCCCTCCTCCCCTGCTACGCGTAGACCATGACACGCGGATCCGCGGGCACGCTCACCGGCCTCGATCTCGGCGGCGCCCATCTCAAATTCGCACAGCTGGGCGGCCAAGGGGAGATCCTCGGCGCCTTCCAGATCCCGCTGCGGCTCTGGGAGGGCCTCGAGGAGCTCGAGCGCGCGCTCGCCGCCGCGCGCCCGCAGCTCGCCCCCGTCACCACCCTCGCGGTGACCATGACCGGCGAGCTCGTGGATCTCTTCCCCGACCGCCGCCGCGGCGTCGCCGCGCTCGCCGCCGCCCTCGCCCGTCTCCTCCCCGAAGCCCGCCTCACCTTCTTCGCCGGCGACCGCTTCCTCGCCCCCGAAGCGCTCACCGGCCGCGAGCGCCTCGTGGCCTCCGCCAACTGGCGCGCCACCGCCGCCCTCTGCGCCCGCCACCTCGAGGCCGGCATCCTCGTCGATGTCGGGAGCACCACCACCGATCTCGTGCCCTTCGCGGCAGGACGGCCCCAGGCCCGCGGCCGCGACGACCGCGGCCGGCTCGCGGCCGGAGAGCTCGTCTATCTCGGCGTCGTCCGCACCCCGCTCATGGCCCTCGCCGATCATGCCCCCTTCCGCGGCCGCCTGCAGCCCCTCATGAACGAGGTCTTCGCCACCACCGCCGACGTCTTCCGCCTCCTGGGGCGTCTTCCCGCCGATGTCGATCTCCACCCCGCCGCCGATGGCGGCGCCCGCACCCCTGGGGCGAGCGCGCGGCGGCTCGCGCGCATGCTCGGCTGCGACCGCAGCGATGCCCCCCTATCGAGCTGGATCCGGCTCGCCGCCTGGTTCGAAAGCCGCCTTCTCGGGCGGCTCGAAGCCGCCCTCCACCTCCTCCTCTCCCGCCTCCCGCTCGCGCCGGAGGCGCCTCTGGTCGCCGCCGGCGGCGGCGATTTTCTCGTCCCCGAGCTCGCGCGGCGGCTTAGACGGCCCTGGACATCCTTCCCCGCCCTGATCGGGGCTCCGCCGGCCCGCGCCCGGGCCGTCGCGCTCACCGCCCCCGCGGTCGCGGTCGCCCTTCTCGCCCGCGCTCAGCAGGCCGCAAGCCGCGCCTCCACCGCCCGGTGAAGGGCGCGGAGATCGCGGCTGATGCCGGCAAGACGGGGGGTGATGGCGCCGACCCAGTCCGCCGCCTCCATCGCCGCCTCGATCCGGCCGCTGCGCCGCACCGCCGGCGCCACCTCCTCGCCGAGGGCGGCGAGCCGCCGCTGCGCCCGCGCCGCCCGGCCCTCGATGCGGTTGGGCACGAGCAGCGCCGGAAGCGGCCGTCTCGGGCGCTGCGCCCGCACCCGGGCGAGATGGCGCAGGGTGCGGGCGGTGGCATGGCATTCGAGGGCGCCGGCGGAGGTCGGCACGAGCACGAGATCGGCGAGCAGGAAGGCGGCCGTGGTCACCGAGGTGAGCGCCGCCGGAAGGTCGAGATAGATGCGGTCATGGGTGCTGCGGGCGCGCTGCAGGACCTCGAGCCAGGCGCCCAGCTCCTCCTCGCGCTCGAGCGGATGGGCGCGCACCTCGGCCGGAAGCGGCCGCCGGCTCGCCCACAGCCGGGCGCTCTGCTGGGGATCGGCGTCGAGCAGCAGCGTCCGCGCCCCGGCCACCGCCGAGGCGCAGGCGAGATTGACGGCGAGGCTCGTCTTGCCCACCCCGCCCTTGAGATTGGCGAGGGCGACGATCTTCCCCGCAGGCCTGCCCTCTCCAGCCCTCGCCGCGGCGGCCTCAGGCGGGTCCGGGGCAAGGATCGCGTTCATGCCGGCATTCCCGAGCTGCCTCTCGCCCCGAGGCTCGGACAAGAAGGTTACGGATTCGTAAAACCCGCTCGGGATCGAGCTCCCCTGCCCGCGCCCGGCGGCAGAGGGCGCCGCGAAAGCCGAGGAGATCGGGGCCGAGGCGGGCGAGCGGGGGGACGTCGTCCGCGCCCAGGGAGCCCGCGAGCCCGGCGATGAGGCCGAGGCTCCGTGCCTCGCCAAGAAAGGCCGCGAGCGCGGCGTCCGGGAGGTGATCGCGCAGCCCGCCCGCCCCCTTGGCGGCGGTGTCGATCACCACCCCGAAGAAGCCCGCGGCGGCGAAGGCGGGAAGCAGCTCCAGGGGCGGATCGCGATCGGCGAAGAGCACGGCCACGAGCCGCACGCCGTCCCGGGCGAGCCCGGCAAGGGCCGCGATCGCCTCCCGCCGCGCCCCGGCGAAGAAGCCCACCTTGACGACGTCGACGCCGCTCGCCGCCACCGCCGCCGCCGCGGCGCGGAGCCGGGCCGGGATGCAGGGCAGATCGCCGGTGGTCGCGGACAGCGGCACCCGCCCGGCGAGCCGTCTTGCCGCGCGCGCGAGCTCCTCGGGCGGCCAGGCGCCGAGCGCGCCCCGGGCGGGATCCTTGAGATCGAGGACATCGACGCCGCAGGCGCAGGCGCATTCCGCCTCGGCGAGGTTCTTCACGCTCGCAAGCAGCGCCGGCCGTCCCGCGGGCAGGCGGAGTGCCGCCCGCCTCTGCCGCCATGCGGAGGGGGATGCCGGCCCTGCGGCCGCGGCCCCGCAATCCGGAGATGGGGGATGGGAATGCGCCGTCATCTTCTCCTCCCTGGAGCGGGAATACGGTCTTCCGCGTCGCGGACAAGTCCCTTTCACCGGCTTTGCCGCGTATCCCATGATCCGCGTAGCAGGGTTTCATGGTCGCGGAAGAAGCGCCGCCGCAGCGCCTCCACCTCCGCGCGCAGGATGCAGCCCTCGAGATGGTCGTTGACGAACCCCACCGCCTGCATGAAGGCATAGGCGGAGACCGGGCCGAGAAAGCGCCAGCCCCGGGCCCGCAGCGCCCGCGCGAGGCGCTGCGATTGCGGGCTCTGGCGTCTTGCGGCGAAGGCCCGGGCCCCGGCCGGCGCCGGCTCGCCATGGCGGGGGGCGAAGGACCACAGGAAGGCGGCGAAGGATCCCGTTTCGTCGCGGATGCGGCGGGCGATGCGGGCGTTTTCGAGCACCGCTGCGATCTTGCCCGGATGGCGGATCATGCCCGGCTGCGTGAGGAGATCCGCGACCCGTTCCTCGGGCCAGCGGGCGAGCTGCTCGAAGTCGAAATCCGCGAAGGCCCGCCGCAGGGCGTCGCGGCGGGCGAGCACGAGCCGCCAGGAGAGGCCGGCCTGGAAGCCCTCGAGGCAGAGCTTCTCGAACAGCGCCCGCTCGGCCGCGGTCGGCCTGCCCCATTCGCGGTCGTGATAGCGCTCGCAGCCGGGGTCGCCCGCACACCAGAAGCAGCGCGGCCGGCCGTCGCTTCCCGCCCGCAGTCCCGATCCCGCCGTCATCGCCGCCCCGCATGAAAAAAAGCGGGCGATCCGGAGATCGCCCGAAGGCCCTTGATACAAGGATCAGGGAGGCTGAAAAAGCGTCTCCGTCGGAGACAGCCCAAAGATGGACCAGGGCTGCGCCTTCGAAAAGGCGGGGCTTTGCGGCGCCACGTCGCATCGCGCCCGGCGGTCCTGAGAAGGGATGCAGCGATGAGCGGACCCCTCGGCCTTCCCTCCTGGCCGGATCTGCGGCGCGAGGCGGAAGTGCTGCGCGCGCGCCATCTGCGCAGCCTGTTCGCCGAGGACGGCGAACGCTTCGCCCGCCTTTCCTTCCGCTTCGAGGATCTGCTCCTCGATCTCTCGAAACAGCGCTGGCGTCCCGCGACCCTGCTGCGGCTGTGCGCGCTGCTGCGCGAGGCGGGCTTCGAGGCGCGGCGCGAGGCCCTGTTTGCGGGCGGCATCGTCAACCGCACCGAGAACCGGCCGGCGCTGCACACCGCGCTCCGCGACCCGCCCCCGGGCCTGCGGATCGGCGATCTCGACGTGGGGCGGGCGGTCGGGGATGTGCTCGCGCGCATGGAGCGCTTCGTCGCCGCGGTGCGCGGGGGGACGATCCGCAGCGCCGCCGGCGAGCCCTTCCGCGAGGTCGTGCACATCGGCATCGGCGGCTCGGAGCTCGGCCCGCGGCTCGTCTGCGAGGCCCTGGCCCCATACGCGGATGGCCGTATACGCGTACACTTTCTCTCCAACATCGATCCCCGGGCGCTGTTCGAGGTCCTGGGCCGCATCGATCTCGACCGCAGCCTCCTGCTCGTCGCCTCCAAGAGCTTTACCACCCTCGAGACCCTCGACAACGCCCGCGCGCTCCGCGCCCGGCTCGAGAGCCGCTTCGGCCCCCGGGCGGCGACCCATCTCGTGGCCCTCACCGCCCGCCCGGCGCGCGCCCGCGCCTTCGGGATCGCCGCCGAGCGCATCTTCGAGTTCTGGGACTGGGTCGGCGGGCGTTACAGCCTGTGGTCCGCGGTGGGTCTGCCGATCGCGCTGTTCCTCGGCTTCGACCGCTTCCGCGAGCTCCTCGCCGGGGCGCGGGCGATGGACGTCCATTTCCGCACCGCGCCGCTCGAGGGCAATCTTCCGGTGCTCGCGGCGCTCGTCGGGATCTGGAACGTGAACCTGCTCGGCTTTGCGAGCCGCGCCGTGGTTCCCTACGATCACGGGCTGCGCAGCCTGGTCGCCCATCTCCAGCAGCTGGAGATGGAGAGCAACGGCAAGAGCGTCACCGAAGATGGTGTACGCGTATCATGGCATACAAGTCCCGTGGTCTGGGGGGGTCCGGGCACCGACGGCCAGCACGCCTTCTTCCAGCTCCTCCACCAGGGCAGCCGCATCCTCCCCTGCGAGTTCCTCGCCGCCTGCGAGAGCCCCACGCCCGCGGGGGAGATGCACGAGAAGCTGCTCGCCAACGCCCTCGCCCAGGCGCGGGCGCTCGCCTTCGGCCGCGACGAGGAGGAGACGCGGCGCGAACTCGAGGCCCGGGGCCTGCCGCCGGCGGAGGTCGCGCGGCTGCTGCCGCATCGCCGCTTCGAGGGCAACCGCCCCTCGAGCTTCCTCCTCTACCGCCGCCTCACGCCCTATCGCCTCGGCGGTCTGCTCGCGCTGTTCGAGCACCGGGTGTTCACCGAGGGGGTGGTGTGGGGCATCGACAGCTTCGATCAGTGGGGGGTGGAGCTCGGCAAGGAGATGGCGCTGCGGCTTCTGCCCGCGGTCCGCGGCGGCTCGCCCGAAGCCGGGCTCGATTCCTCGACCCGCGGGCTGCTCGCCCATCTGCGGCGGCCGGGCTGAGATCCCGCACCTCTTGCCCCGGGCAGGGGATAGGTTTATAGTCCTACTCCGGGATCACATTCCGGAAGTCATCGACCATGCGCCACACCCGTCCCCTGTTCCTCGTCGCCCTGCTCGCGAGCTGCGCCCAGGTGCAGCAGTTCGGCGCCACCGCCATCGAGGCCCGCCGCCAGATGAACGACATGGAGGCGCGGGCGATCATGGCCGCCACCTGCGACATCGCCCTCGGCGCCTATTTCCGCGAACTCTCGGAGATCGAACGCCGCTATGCGGCGCTCGTCTGCGGCGGGCAGTTCCCGAGCGATCCGCTCGCCGCCGCGGCGAAGGCGCCGGACTCCTGAGCGGAGAAGGGGGGATCGCTGCGGCCGGGAAGAATCGTCGGCGACAACGAAGGGAGGAGGGAGGAAGGGAGGCTCACGACCGTCGGTCGCGGTCGGCTTCTCGACCCGCAACGACCCCGAGGCACATATAACGCAAAAGGGATTGCGTGTCCAATAATTTTCTCGCTCAGGTAGAAGACGCCCGGCCACCCCGATCCGCGTATACGCGTTCCGGGGCGGGAAGGACGGCCCGCCGCGCCCGCCACCAGGCGAGATAGTGCGGCCGCGCCATCGGACGCGCGAACAGATAGCCCTGTCCCACCGCACAGCCCTCGGCGGCGAGGAACGCCCGCTGCGCCTCGCATTCCACCCCCTCGGCCACCACCTCGAGGCCGAGCCGCCGCCCGAGCCCGAGGATCGCCCGCACCACGCTGCGGTGGGCATCGTCGTCCGCGATCCCGGCGACGAAGCGGCGGTCGATCTTCACCCGGTCGAAGGGAAGATCGACGAGACAGGCGAGGCTCGAATAGCCGGTGCCGAAATCGTCGAGCGCGAGCGAGACGCCGAGCCCCCGCAGCGCGGCGACGACCGGGCGCACCTCCTCCACCCGTCCGAGAAAGGCATGCTCGGTGACCTCGAGCTCGAGCCGCTCGAGCGGCACGCCCCGGGCGCGCGCGGCGCGGGCGAGAAAATCGGGGAGTTCGCGCTCGCGCAGATGGGCCGCCGACAGGTTGAGGGCGAGGCGCGGCGGCGCCGCCCCCGCCGCCTCGAGCTCCCGCCACAGCTCGAGCGCGCGCAGGATCACGTAGCGGTCGAGGGCGAGGGCGAGGCCGCTCTCCTCCGCCAGGGGGACGAAGCGCGCGGGCGAGACCACCCGCTCCCGCCGCCGGTCGTACCAGCGCAGGAGCACCTCGGCCCCCACCACCGCCCCGTCCGCGAGCCGCAGCTGGGGCTGCAGCGCGAGCTCGATCTCCTGCCGCGAAAGCGCCCGCTCGAGCGCCCGCTGCAGCCGCCGCCGCTCCGAGATCTCCCGCTCGATGCGGGGTTCGTAGAGGAGGATGCGCCGCCCCCCTTCGTGCTTCGCCCGGTAGAGAGCGAGATCGGCCCGGCGCAGCAGCTCCCGCGCCTCGCGGCCATGCTGCGGGGCGAGGGCGAGACCGATGCGGAAGCCCACCTCCACCGGCTGCCCGGCGACTTCCGCCGGCGCCCGCAGCACCGCGGCGAGCGCCTCCGCCGCCCGCAGCGCCTCCCCCTCTGCGCCGATCCCCGGCAGGAGAAGCGCGAACTCGTCCCCTCCAAGACGGATCGCCACCCCCGCGGGGGCCGCCGCCCGCAGGCGCTCCGCCACGAGACGCAGGAGCTCATCACCCGCCTCATGCCCCAGGGTGTCGTTGACCTCCTTGAAACGCTCGAGATCGAGGACGAGCAGCGCGAAGGGGGCTTCGCCGCTTATGAGGGCCGCACAGAGGGCCTCGAGCCGTTCGCCGAGCAGGCGGCGGTTGCCGAGCCCGGTCAGGGGATCGTGGCGGGCGAGAAAGGAGGCCTCGGCGAGGGCGCGCTTCTGCGGCGTGATGTCGAGCAGGGTGAGGATGAACTCGCCGCCGTCGCCCGCGGTCGCCGCCCGCAACAGGAAATGGCGCGGGTGCTCTCCCGGCCACGCCCACTCCAGGCCGTCGCCGCAGCCCGCGCGGAGCTGCGCGAGCAGGCGGCGCAGCTGCGCCGCCATCGGCGGCGGCAGCAGCTCCTCCGGACGCCGCCCCCGCACCGCCTCCGCATCCCAGCGGAACATGCGCAGGAGCGCCGGATTGGCGAAGCGGCTGCGGCCCTCCCGGTCCAGCAGCCAGATGCCCACGGGCGCGGTCTCGGCGAGATGCCGGAAGCGGGCCTCGCTCGCCGCGAGCGCCTGCTTGTGGCGCTCGAGCTCGGTGATGTCCACCCGCAGCCCGACCGTGCAGCCGTCCGCGGTGCGGTGTTCGCTCACCCTGAGCACCCGTCCGTCGGCGAGATGCTGGATCACGCAGCGGCCGTCGCCGGCGCGGTGGAGGGCGAGGCGGCGGCGGATCCAGGTCTCGGGATCGGCCGCGGCGTCCGCGTATTCCCCCTGCGCCACACCGCGGCGGATGAGCTCCTCGAAGGTGATCCCGGGGACCATCCAGGGGGCGCTGCGGGGATAGAATTCGCGGTAGCGCGCGTTGCACAGCAGCAGCCGGTCGTTCTCGTCGTAGAGGGCGAAGCCGTCGGGCAGGCAGGCGAGGGCCCCCTCGAGCCGCATCCGGGCAGCGCGCGCCGCCTCCGCATGGCGCCGGGTGCGCAGCAGCAGGAAGCCGACCGCGAGCACGAGAGCGAGGAGATAGGCGTAGAGCAGCTGGAAGCGCCGCCTGCGGGCGCCCATCCGCCTCTCATGCGCGACCGCCGGGGCGAGATAGGCCTCGCGCAGGCGCTCGCCGTGCTTGGCGAGGCGCAGCAGAAGCGGACGCAGCGCGCGCGCACCGTCGGCGGCTCCGTCCCCGCCGGCGACGAGTGCCCCGAGGAGCCTCTCGAGCCGCGCGAGATCCCGCGCGAGCGCCCGATCTCCCGCTTCCTCGCCGGCGATCGCCGATCCCGCGAGCTGGGTGAGGGCGGCGCGGGCGGTCGCCCGCAGGAAGGCCGCATCGAAGGGGGAGAGGGGCCGCCCCCTGCTTTCCTCGAGCACCCCCACCACCGCCCAGGCGGAGGCGAGGATGCGGTCGAGGCGCTCGATGCGGGCGAGCGCCCGGGAGGCGGGAGCGAGAGCGGGGCTGCGCAGCGCGCTCGCGAGGGCGAGCCCGAGGACGAGGGCGAGGGCAAGCAGCAGGAGGACGGCGATGAGTTCCCGTGTGGGCCGTCGGCCACGGCCCGCGCGATCCGCGCCGCCGCGCCCCGGCGCCGGGCGGAAGGGTACGGAGGATGCCGTCTGCAAGGGCCCGCTCCCGCTTGCGGCGGGCATCCTCGCAGGCGGCGGTTAGCGAAGGGTGAATCAGCCGCCGCGGGCGAGCAGCTCGCGGATCGAGGGCAGGCCGCGGTCGGCGAACACGCGATCGAGCCCCTCCATGAGCAGCCCGTGCATCTTGACCCGCTCCTCGAAGGCGAGGCGGCGGAGCTGCTCGTAGACCGGGATCGGCAGATAGACGGTCTGCTGGCGCACCTTGGGCCGTCGCTTGAGCCGGGCTTCCTCCGCGGCGGGCGGGGGAGGGGAGGGGGGAACCTCCTGCAGCAGGGTATCAAGCGATGTGCGCTTGCGACTCATCGGCGATCTTCTCCAGTCTGCGGGCGATCCAGTCCCAGAGGCCGCGGATCTCCAGGGCGGCCTTGCCTTCGGGTTCGTATTCCGTGACCCCGAGCCCCGCCCCCTGGGCGTCCTGGAAGACGCTGCGGGTGACGACGGCCACCGGCGCCACCGGCCCCAGCACGGCGAGGCCGCGGCGGGCTTCGCGGACGCGGAAGCCGCGCGGCGGCGCCTGGGTGAGGACGAAGGCGAAGGGTTTGTGGAGGCGGCGGATGGTGGCCACGGTCGCCGGCTGGGCCTTCATGTCGGGCGGCGTGGGGCGGCAGGGCACGAGGCAGAAGTGGGCGGCGCGGACGGCCGCGGCCACCGCCGGCTCGTCGCGGCCGGGGGTGTCGATGAAGAGATGGGTGAAGCCGCGGCTGCGGGCGAGCTCGAGGGCGCGCGGGAGATCGGCGGCGGTGACACGGATGAGGCGCGGCTCGAGGGCGTCGCGGTCCTGGTACCAGGCCTCGGCGGTGGCCTGGGGATCGAGGTCGAGGATGAGGCTCTGCAGTCCCCGTTCCCGGGCCGCCACGGCGAGGTTGAGGCAGAGGGTGGTCTTGCCGCTGCCGCCCTTCTGGGTCACGAAGGTGAGGATGCGCATGGTTCGGCGCCCCGAAGCCGGCACCCGGGGCACCGCCGCCGCCGGGCCCGGCTCCGCCTAGCACGTCCACCGCACCTCGGGCAATACGTTTTCGGCCGTACACGCGTATACGCGTAGACCAGCACCCTTGCCGCCGCCCCGAGGGGCCGCTATTCCTGCTCCGGTCCGCCCGGAAGCCCGCCGTGCCGACCCTCCTCCTCACCGGCGCCAACCGCGGCCTCGGCCTCGCCTTCGCCGCCCGCTACCTCGAGGACGGATGGCGCGTCCATGCCTGCTGCCGCCACCCCGAACGGGCCCACCGGCTGCGCGCGCTCGGCGGCGATCTCCACCTCCACCGCCTCGAGCTGCGCAATCCCTCCCACTATCAGGAACTCGCCGACGCCCTCGGCGAGGAGCCCCTCGACCTCGTCCTCGCGGCCGCCGGCATCGGCGGGCCGTCGGGCGAGCTCGACGCGCTCGACGTCGCCGGCTGGCTCGAGGCCTTCCACGTCAACACCATCGCCCCGGTGCAGCTCGCCGCCACCCTGCGCCGCCATCTCGCCCGCGCCCCGGCGCCGAAGCTCGTCGCCCTCACGAGCATGCTCGCCTCGATCGCCGACAACCGCACGGGCGGGCTCTACGCCTATCGCACCTCCAAGGCCGCCCTCAACATGGCCTGGCGCAGTCTCGCCATCGAGCTCGCCGCCGAGGGCATCGTCTGCACCCTGATCCATCCCGGCTGGGTGCGCACGGACATGGGCGGCCCCGCGGCCCCGCTCACGCCGGAGGAGAGCGTGCGGGCCATGCAGCGCCTCATCGCCCGCCTCGGGCCTGCGGACAGCGGCCGCTTTCTCTCCTGGCGCGGCGAGCCCTGCCCCTGGTGAGCCGCCGCTTGACAGCGCCACCGCCGCACCGAGCTTGTCATGCGGTCTCCAGCCTTGCGGAGCAGCCCCCTGATCGTCAGCGCCCGCGCCCGTCTCGCCGCCGTCCTCGGTGATCCCGTCGCCCACTCGCTGTCGCCGCGGCTCCACAACTACTGGTTCCGCCGCTACCGCATCGACGGCGTCTACCTCGCCCTGCGCACCGCCGCGCGCGATCTCGCCGCCGTCCTCGATCTCCTGCCGCGGCTGGGCTTTCTCGGCTTCAACGTCACCGTCCCGCACAAGGAGCGGGCCTTCACCCTGCTCGCCGCCCATGACCCGGCCGCCCGCCGCATGCGGGCCGTGAACACCATCATCCGGCGCGAGGACGGAAGCCTGTTCGGCATGAACACCGATGGCCTCGGCTTCCGCCGCAGCCTCGAGGAGGCGGTGCCGGACTGGCGTCCCGATTCGGGTCCCGCGGTGCTGCTCGGTGCCGGCGGCGCCGCGCGCGCCGTGGCCGTCACCCTGCTCGAGGCCGGCGTGCCCGAGCTCCGCATCGCCAACCGCACCCCCCAGCGCGCGGCGGAACTCGCCTCCTGGCTCGCCGATCGCCGCGTATCCGTGGTTCCCTGGAGGGCGCGGGCGGAGGCGCTCGCCGGCGCCGCCCTGCTCGTGAATGCGACCCGCCTCGGCATGACCGGTGCACCGCCGCTCGAGCTTTCCCTCGACCTCCTGCCCGAGGCCGCGATCGTCTGCGACATCGTCTACACCCCCCTCGAGACCGCGCTCCTGCGGCGGGCGCGGAGAAGGGGACTCCGTACCGTGGACGGACTCGGCATGCTTCTTCATCAGGCCGTTCCGGGTTTTCGCCACTGGGGGGGAAGGGAGCCCGAGGTCGATGCCGGACTCCGTTCCTTCCTGTTGCAGGGCCTCGGCTGACTCCGGCGTGGCGTCCCGTCCCGCGGTGGCGGCGGGTTATCCACAGGCGGCGCGGGCGGGCGCGCCGTTAGAACGTTATAAGATTCTATAGTTAGAACGTTAGCGGTCGGAATCCGCCTTCTGTTTCAACGGCTTATCGGGAAAATTGTGAATGATGTACCGAATCTTCGTGAATGATGTACCGAATCGGAGCGTGAACGATGTACCGAATCTCCGTGAATGATGTACCGAATCGCGCCGCCGCCGCGGCGCCGCCTGTGGATGGTGAATGATGTACCGAAGGGGCGATCCGCGGGCGGCGGCGACTTGCGCCTCTTTGGAACACAGTCCTATTTTACATCATGTTCATCGGTCAAATGTTTGGAACGGCGGTGGGAGGAGGGGGAACGACTTGCGATGTGAACGATGTACCGAATCCTGCGGGGCGGGCTGCTCCCGCAGCGGCCGCGGATGAGCGGTGGATGATGTACCGAATCGCGGGAGGCCACGGCGCCGCATCCGCGCCCGCCACATGAACGGTGGATGATGTACCGAATCGCGGAGCGGTGGCGGCATCTCCGCCGTCGCAGCCGGGCGGCGGCATATGAGCGGTGAACGATGTACCGAATCCGGGGGGCGGGTCGCCTTCCCGGCGCCGCGGGGGCGGCGGATGAGCGGTGGATGATGTACCGAATCGCCGTTTGCGGCGACCGCTGCGCGGTCGCCATGTGAACGATGTACCGAATCGCCCCCGCCCCGCGCCGAAGCGTCGCGGCGGCGCGCGGGGAGGGGGTGTGAACGATGTACCGAATCCCCCTCAGGAGGCGGGGGGCA
>CAZHHU010000015.1:0-1764 GCA_964532215.1 uncultured Geminicoccaceae bacterium | reverse complement strand
GCGCGGGGAGGGGGTGTGAACGATGTACCGAATCCCCCTCAGGAGGCGGGGGGCAGGATCTCGGGCGGGCGGCCGCCGCGCGGCCAGAAGCTCACGAGGATGCGTTCGTTGGTCGCCCAGCGGCGGGAAT
This sequence comes from uncultured Geminicoccaceae bacterium, assembly GCA_964532215.1. Classification (GTDB taxonomy): domain Bacteria; phylum Pseudomonadota; class Alphaproteobacteria; order Geminicoccales; family Geminicoccaceae; genus HRBIN39. The sequence continues at coordinate 1,634 of CAZHHU010000015.1, read as the reverse complement.
CGAGGCCGTTCTCCTCCGCCTCCTCCTGCTGCGCCGGGTCGAAGCTCATGGCGATGTGGTAGTCGGGGAGGTCGTCGTCCTCGACGATCTTCTTGAGCTGGGGCTTGAAGAAGCGGGGCTCGAGCACGGAGCCGCACTTCTCGATGAGCTTGGGGAGGGTGATGATCCACCGCTCCTGATGGCCGCAGTGCTTGCGGGCGAGTTCGTAGAGCCGGCGCTTGAGGCCCATCGACAGGGAGAAGTAGTCCTGGTTGATGGTGAGCACCCGGCGGTCCTTGACGATGGCCCGGAACATCCAGTCGTTGAGGGTGATCTCGCAGGCCGCCATGATCTTCTTGCCGCTCTTCGTCCGGCGCTCGTGGATGCGGAAGGTCTCGATCCAGCCGAACCCCCGCCGCTCCTTGATCTCCCCCGCCTCGATGGTGGTCAGGATGGTGGTCGAGCGCAGCCGGAACAGGGCGTCGAGGAAGAGCTCGTAGGCGCGCTTGCCGGTGCCGCGTCCCGTGACCTTGAGGAAGTTGTGGGCGTTGAAGCGCACCGTGCGCTCCACCGGCAGCCCGCGCTCGATGCGGTCGTTGATGATCGAGGCGATGTAGATGAGCACGTCCTTGTCCCAGATGGTCGCAAGGCCCTTCTCGCCCGGCTTGACCTCGATCTTGACCTTGCCGTCGTCGTAGACGAGCGGCCGCATCCGTGGCGCCTTCTGGAGCGAGAAGAAGGGGAACTCCATGAGCGCCCGGTCGTCCTTGAAGGGCGCGTTGATGAGGCTGTCGAGAAACAGATCGACCTGCTTTTCGGCCATGCTCATCGCGGGCTCCGGCGCTGGTGTGAACGATGTACCGAATCGCCCCCCGCCCGCCGCCGGCGATCGCGGATCTCCCGTTCGGGAACCGCGTAGCCGGCGCGGGCGAGCGCTTCGAGCAGGAGGGCCCGGATCGTCGTCTCCTCCGCCGCGGTGCGCGCCCTCAGCTGGCGGATCACCGAGACGGGAAGGGTGACGGTGAGCTTGCGGTCGCCGTTGCCGTCCATGGGGAAGTCTCCGCCGCCAACATACGGATATACGGAAGTTCGTCCAGCCGCCGCGGGGGAAAATCCCGCCCCCGCCTTGAACCCCGAAGCCGCACTGCCTTTATGCGAGGGTGGAAGAGGAGGCACCGCGAAGAAGAAGGTGGAGGAGGAGAGCGATGGCCGATTTCCGTCTGCCCACCCTGTTCGGACGGCGTGAGCTCGCGGAGGATCCCTTCGCCGCCATGCGGCGCGAGATGGATCGCCTGTTCGAGGAGATGTCGCGCGCCTTCGGCCTGCCCCGCACGGCCGCCGGCGAGGCGGTGCTCGTGCCGCGGGTGGACGTCAAGGAGACCGAGGATGCGGTCGTGGTCGAGGCGGAGCTTCCCGGCGTCGAGCAGAAGGACGTCGAGGTCGAGTTCGCCGACGGGGTGCTCACGATCCGCGGCGAGAAGAAGCAGGAGCGCGAGGAGAAGGACAAGGGCTACTATCTCATGGAGCGCTCCTACGGCTCCTTCCTGAGGCGCATCCCGGTCCCCACCGAGATCGCGGAGGAACGCATCGAGGCCCGCTTCGACAAGGGCGTGCTCACCGTCACCCTGCCCAAGAAGCCCGAGGTGCAGCCCAAG
>CAZHHU010000014.1:0-36993 GCA_964532215.1 uncultured Geminicoccaceae bacterium | reverse complement strand
CGCGCCAGCGTCAGGGTCAGCACGTCGCCCGGCCTGACGGGCTGATGGGGCTTGAGGATGCGCACGCCGTTGCGGCGCACCCGCCCCGCCGCGACGAGGCGCGCCGCATCCGCCCGACGCCGCACGAAACGGGCCTGATGAAGCCATCTGTCGATGCGCAGAGCGTCTTCCGCGCTCACGTCGCGAGCGGGCCTGCGGCTGGAGCGGTGGCAGCGGTCCGGACCGCCGATCCGGCTGCGCCTTTGCGCCTGCGGCGCGGCCGCCGGCGGCAGGCCGCGCAGTATTCGCGACCCTCGTGCAGAAACCGGCGGTAGCCGAGCGCGCGAAGGACGATGGCGAGTTCGCTGCGGGATATCCCCGCGCTCGATGCCAGATCCACCGGCAGCGGAAAGCTGCGTGCGCGGCGGGCGCGGGCGCGGAGCGCGGCCGCGAGCCGTTCGGCGACGTCGGCCCGCACGCCGAACCCCGCGAACGGCACGAAGCCGAGCCCGATCGCGAGCTCGGGCCGCTCCGCTTCGAGATCGCGCAGCACCGTCGCGCCGCTTGCAGGAAGATCGATTTCCCGGCCCAGCCACCAGCCGAGCAGGCGGGCGCGGGCGCGGATCGCCGCCGGCCGCAGCAGCCGCGCGTGATAGAGGTGAAGCCGGCCGAAACGTATGCCGAGCGCGCCGAGCTGGCGCAGCACTCCCGGCTCGAGGTGGCGCAGCAGCTCCTCCACCGCCTCACGCGGCACGTTGCCGAGCCCTTCCGCGAGCTGGTAGAGGATGCCGCGTGCCGGCCCCGGCATCTCCGCCGCCTCGCCTGCCCGACGCAGCGCTTCGAGCGGTGTCAGAAGCGGCTCCAGCTCGCGCCGGATACGGGCATCGAGACGCTCCTCGATCCGGCGCAGGAGCGGCGGAGGCAGATCGAGGCTCGCAAGCACGCCGATCCGGGGGTGCAGCGGCTCCCGCCCGCGGCTGAGCTTGGCCAGCGGGGCTCCCCTCCAGAACAGGCTCGAGTTCTCGATCGCGAGCTCCTCGTCGCCGGCCTCGACGATGGCCCGCGCCCGCCGCAGGAGTTCCTCCCGCACCGCCGTCCGCGCCGTCCGCGCAAGCACCCGCCGCTCGAGCTCGGCCTCGCTTGTCTCGGGGGTAAAGCGCAGCCCCTCCACATGCCCGACGCGGTGGCCGTCCACGACCACGGCTCCGTCTTCCTCGACCCGCGCCTCCACCGTGCCGCGCTCTCGCAGCCGCCGCAGCAGGGCGGTGGTGCGACGGTCGACGAAGCGCTGGGTGAGCCGTTCATGAAGGGCGTCGGACAGCCGATCCTCGACGCTCCGCGCGCGCTCCTGAAACTCGCGCGCGTTCTCCATCCAGTCGCTGCGGTGGGAGAGATAGGTCCAGGTCCGGATGTGCGCGATGCGCGCAGCAAGGGTGTCGATGTCGCCGTCGGTGCGATCGAGCCGCGCGATCATGCGGGCCACCCAGTCCCTGGGAAGCCGTCCCCTGGGTCCGACGAGATGCCCGAACACGGTCGCCAGGAGATGGAGGTGGGCATCGGTGAGCGTCTTACGGTAATCGGGAATCTGACACACCTGCCACAGCAGCTGGACGCGCTCTGGGGTATCGGCCCGGGCCCGGATCTCGGGCCTGCGCGCGAGCAGAAGCAGGGAGCGGTCGTCAAGGGCATCGCGCACCTTGACGAGACCCGGCAGCGGCGGCGGCGCATCCAGGCTCGCGACCAGCGCCTCGAGGCTCGAGAAATCGAGCGCGCTGTTGCGCCAGCGCAGCGCCTTGAGGGGTTCGAAGCTGTGGCTTTCGACGGCCTCGACGATCCGCGGATCGATCTCGCCGATGCCGTTCGTGACCCCGAAGGTGCCATCAGCCATGTGCCGGCCCGCGCGGCCCGCGATCTGAGCGACCTCGGCCGCCGACAGCATCCGGAGCTGATGGCCGTCGAACTTCCTCAGACTCGCGAATGCCACATGCGCGAGGTCCATGTTCAGGCCCATGCCGATGGCGTCGGTGGCCACGAGATGCTCGACCTCGCCCGCCTGGTAGAGAGCGACCTGGGCATTGCGGGTGCGCGGGCTCAACGCCCCCAGCACCACCGCCGCCCCACCCTTGCGGCGGCGGATGATCTCGGCGATGGTGTAGACATCGGTGGCTCTGAAGGCGACGATGGCGGAGCGGCGCGGCAGCCGGTCGAGGCGGGCACTGCCCACATAGCTGAGCGTCGAGAAGCGGGGACGGGTGATGATCTCCGCCTCGGGAACGAGCCGCTTCAACAGCGGCCGGATGGTGTCGGAACCGAGGAAGATGGTCTCGAGCGTGCCGCGGGCGTTCAGCAGGCGGTCCGTGAAGATGTGCCCCCGCTCCCAGTCCGCACAGAGCTGGATCTCGTCCACTGCGAGAAAGGAATAGCGGCGATGCAGCGGCATCGCCTCCACCGTGGCCACGACATAGGGCGCATCCAGGCGGCCGACGCGCTCCTCGCCGGTGACCAGCGCCACCTGACTTTCGCCCCGCAGGCTGCGGATGCGGTCGTAGATCTCGCGGGCGAGCAGGCGCAGCGGAAAGCCCATGCAGCCCGAATCGTAGGCGAGCATGCGCTCGACGGCGTAGTGCGTCTTGCCGGTGTTGGTCGGCCCCAACACCGCGAGCACCCGGCCGCGCTCGGCTCGTGAGACCAGCATGTCCTCAGGATTGTGCGCGCCCCCCGTCGTGGCAAGGTCGCCGCCGCAGCACGGGTTGAGCAGGCCGATGCACCGGCGCTAGCGTCGCTGCGCGTTCGCCGCGGGATTCCGCCGGGGAGGGAGAAAGACATGAAGAGCACGATGATGGATCGCCCCCTGCTGCTGCACGGCTTTCTCGAGCGGGCGGGGCGCCTGTTCCCCGACGTCGCGCTCGTGAGCCGGGCCCCCGACCGCAGCCTTCGCCGCCACGATTACCGCCGGCTCGTGGAGCGGGCGAAGCGCCTCGGCGGTGCGCTCGCACGGGCCGGGCTCAGAAAGGGCGATCGGGTCGCGACCCTGCTCTGGAACCATCACGTCCATGTGGAGGCCTATTTCGGCGTGCCCGTCCCGGGTGGGGTCACCCACACCCTGAACCCCCGTCTCTCGCCGGAGGAGCTCGTCTATATCGCGACGCATGCGGGCGACCGCTTTCTCATCGTCGACGACGTCCTGCTCGAGGTCGCACGGCCCCTGCTGGCGCGGGCGGAGATCGAGCGCGTGATCGTCGTCCGCTGGACGGATGCGCCCCTGCCCGAAGGCAGCGAGGACTACGAGCGCTTCATCGCCGAGGGCTCACCGGATACCGCGTTTGCGCCCGCGGAAGAGGGCGATGCCATCGGCATGTGCTACAGCTCCGGAACGACGGGAAAACCCAAGGGGGTGGTCTACAGCCACCGTTCGACCGTTCTGCACGCGCTCGCCTCCGCCCTTCCCGATGCCGCGAACATCTCGCATCGCGATACCGTCATGCCCGTCGTTCCCATGTTTCACGTCAACGCCTGGGGTCTGCCCTACGCTGCCGTCATGACCGGCGCGAAGCTCGTTCTGCCGGGACCGCATCTCGACCCCGAAAGCCTGCTCGAGCTCATGGAGCAGGAACGGGTGACGCTGGCCGCGGGGGTCCCGACCGTCTGGCTCGGCGTCCTGCAGGCGCTGGATGCCACACCCGGGCGATGGAAGCTGCAGCCGGGGCTGCGCCTGATCATCGGCGGTTCGGCCGCGCCCGAGGCCATGATCCGCGCCTTCGACCGGCACGGGATCGAGGTCGTGCACGCCTGGGGAATGACGGAAATGTCGCCCCTCGGAACGCTGAACTTCGTCAAACGCGAGCTCGAGGATGCGGACGAGAACACGCGTTATCGCTACCGCGCCCTCCAGGGGCTGCCGCTGCCGGTGGTGGAGATGCGCATCATGGCGAGCGAGGGCGAGGCGCCCTGGGACGGCCGCAGCATGGGCGAGCTTCAGGTGCGCGGGCCGTGCGTGACGCGGGAATACTATGCGCGGCCCGATGCGGGCGATGCCTTTACCGAGGACGGCTGGTTCCGCACCGGCGATGTCGCCAGCATCACCCCCGAGGGCTATCTCAAGATCACGGACCGGCTCAAGGACCTCGTCCGCTCGGGCGGCGAGTGGATCAGTTCGGTCGATCTCGAAAACGCCCTCATGGGCCATCCCGGGGTCGCCGAGGCCGCGGTCGTCGCCGTGCCTCACCCGAGATGGGGCGAACGGCCGCTCGCTCTCGTCGTGCGCAGGCCGGGAAGCCGGGTGTCCGAAGAGGAGCTGCGGGCCCATCTCGCGGCCCAGTTCGCGAAATGGTGGCTGCCCGATCTCTTCCTGTTCGTGGAAGAGATCCCCCGGACCTCGACGGGCAAGTTCATGAAGCGGGCGCTGCGCGAGCGCTACGGCAGCATGACCTGGGAGCAGCTCGCCGCACTCGCGAAGGAAGAGCGAAGCTGATGGCCGCGCGCATCCCGGCCGGACGGCGGCACAGGCCTGCTGCGCCCGGGGCGCGGAGGGTTGCGCGGCCGGGCGCCGCAGGCGGGAAACGGTGCCGGGTCACGGCTGGGTTCGTTCGGGCCTCGGTACCGGAAGGGGTATGTGGCCGCCGAGGCCGTCGCGCACCCGCCGCCAGTTGCGCACGTTGCGGATGTGTTCTTCGAGCGTGCGGGCGAAGCGATGGCCGCCCGTGCCGTCGGCCACGAAGTAGAGGTGATCGACATCTGCCGGATCGGCGGTGGCGAACAGCGCCGCCTTTCCGGGGTTGGCGATGGGGGTCGGCGGCAGGCCCGGATGGCGGTAGGTGTTGTAGGGACTGTCGATTTCCAGGTCCCTGCGCGTGAGCCTGCGCCCGAGCGGCCCCTCTCCCCGGGTGAGGGCGTAGATGACCGTGGGATCGGCCTGCAGCGGCATGCCCCTGCGCAGGCGGTTCACGAAGACCGCGGCGATGAGCGGATATTCGTCCTCGCGGCTCGTTTCCTTCTCGACGATCGACGCCAGGATGAGGAGTTCTTCCGGGCCCGCGAGCGGCAACGCAGGATCGCGCGCCCGCCAGGCGGCGGCAAGCGTCTTCGCCATGGCCGCCTTCATCTCCGCGACCACCACGCGGCGCGGGGCATCGCGTGGAAAGAGATAGGTCTCGGGCAACAGCGAACCCTCCGGCGGGCGCTTCGGAAGTTCGCCCGCGAGAAATTCGGCCGCCGCGATGCGCGCGTACACCTGCGCCACCGTGAGCCCTTCCGGGATGGTGAGCCGGTGAAGGAGAACCAGACCCCGCTCGATGCGCTCCACGACCTCGGCCGGCGTCATGCCCGGGGTGAAGCGGTATTCGCCGGCACGAAGCCGGCGATCGCGGCCCGAAAGCCTGAGCGCGATGCGGAGCAGCCACGGGTGGTCGATCACCCGGGCCGCGGCGAGCCGCGAGGTGATCTCGCCGAGGCCGCTTCCCCGCGGCAGATACACCACGGCTTCGCGCGCGAGCGGGCCCGGGGTGTGCATGTAGCGCTGCAGATACCACCAGCCGGCGGCAGCGCCCCCGAGCAGAAGCAGCGCGCCCGCAAGCAGCAGGGCGGCCGGACGCATCCGCCCCTCCGTCTCAGGCGGGGAAGGCCTCGGGGTCGGTGAAGATCACGGTCGCGTTGGTGCCCCCGAAGCCGAAGGAATTGCTGAGCGCGGCGCGAACGGGACGTTGCTGCGCCTCGCGTGGCACCAGGTTCATGTCCTCCGCGCCCTCGCAGGGTCGCTCGAGATTGAGGGTCGGTGGCACGACCCCGTCGCGGATGGCGAGAATGCAGAAGATCGCCTCCACCGCGCCCGCGGCGCCGAGCAGATGTCCGATCGCCGACTTGGTCGAGGACATCGCGAGCCGACCCGCATGACCGCCGAAGAGGCGCTTCACGGCTGCGAGCTCGATCTCGTCGCCGAGTGGCGTCGAGGTGCCGTGTGCGTTGATGTAGTCGATATCCTGCGGGTCGAGCCGGGCGTTCTCGAGCGCGTTGCGCATCGAACGGAAGCCGCCGTCGCCATCCGGTGCCGGAGCGGTGACGTGATAGGCGTCGCCCGACAGCCCGTAGCCCCGGACCTCGGCGTAGATACGGGCACCGCGCCGGCGCGCATGCTCGTATTCCTCGAGCAGCACGCAGCCCGCGCCCTCGGCCATGACGAAGCCGTCGCGGTCGGCATCCCAGGGGCGGGACGCCTTTTCCGGTTCGTCGTTGTAGCGGGTGGAGAGAGCGCGGGCGGCGGCGAAACCGGCAATCCCGAGCCGGCACACGGCGGCCTCCGCGCCCCCTGCGATCATCACATCGGCATCACCGAGGGCGATGAGCCGGGCCGCATCCCCGATGGCATGGGCTCCCGTCGAACAGGCGGTGACGACGCTGTGGTTCGGCCCCCTGAAGCCGAAGCGGATCGAGACCTGACCGCTCGCGAGATTGATGAGCGCCGCCGGGATGAAGAAGGGACTTACCCGCCTCGGACCCGCGCGCTCGAGGGTGAGCGCCGTCTCCGCGATCGTCGACAGCCCGCCGATTCCCGACCCGATGAGCACGCCTGCGCGCGTCCGCGCTTCCTCGCTCTCCGGCTCGTAGCCCGAGTCCCGCACCGCCTGCTCGGCGGCCGCAAGCGCGTAGACGATGAAGAGGTCGTTGCGCCGCAGCTCGCGTGCCTCGACATAGTCGGTGGCACGAAAGGCGCCCTCCCCTTCGCCATCGGGAACGAGACCGGCGATCTTGCAGGCGAGGTCCGACACGTCGAAGCGGTCGATGCGGCGGATTCCCGAGCGGCCCTCGATGAGCCGCCTCCAGCTCGTCTCGACGCCGTCACCGAGCGGGGTCACGAGACCGAGTCCGGTCACCACCACGCGTCGCATGCCCCGCCTCCTCGCTGACGCCGCGCTCTCAGCTCGCGTGCTCCTGGATATAAGCGATCGCGTCCTTGACGGTGACGATCTTCTCGGCCGCGTCGTCCGGGATTTCGATGCCGAACTCTTCCTCGAAGGCCATGACGAGCTCGACCGTATCGAGGCTGTCGGCGCCGAGGTCGTCGACGAACTTGGCCTCCTCGGTGACCTTCTCCTCGTCGACGCCGAGATGCTCGACGACGATCTTCTTCACGCGCTCCGCGATATCGCTCATCTTCCGCTCACTCCGTCTGGATGCCGGTTCACCGCCGCGCGACCGATCGCGGCGGCTTTTACACAATCACCCTCCCCTTGACCAGCGCGCCCCCTCAGAGCATGGCCATGCCACCGTTGACGTGAAGGGTGTGCCCCGTCACGTAGGAGGCTTCGCGGCTCGCGAGATAGACCACCGCCGCGGCCACGTCCTCGGGGGCGCCGAGGCGCTCCGCCGGAATCCGGCGCAGCAGTTCCTCGCGGCGGCGGTCCGGAAGGTTCGCGGTCATGGCGGTGGCGATGAAACCCGGCGCGACGCAGTTGACCGTGATGCCCCGGCCTGCGACCTCCGCCGCGAGCGCCTTGGTGAGCCCCATGAGCCCGGCCTTGGCGGCGGCGTAGTTGGCCTGCCCGGGATTGCCGGTCGTCCCGACCACCGAGCCGATGTTGACGATGCGGCCGAAGCGGCGCCGCATCATGCCGCGCAGTGCCGCGCGCGACAGACGGAAGGCGGCCGTGAGATTGGTCTCGAGGACCGCCTGCCAGTCCTCGTCCCGCATCCGCAGCGCTAGGCCGTCACGGGTGATGCCGGCGTTGTTGACGAGGATGTCGAGCCCGCCGGCCTCTTCGGCGCGGGCCGTGAGCTCGCGTACGAAGGCCTCGTCGGTGACATCGCCGACCACGACCGTGACCCGCTCCCCGAGGGCGGAGGCGAGCGCCTCAAGCGGTTCGGCGCGCCGTCCGGAAATCGTGACCGCCGCCCCGCGGGCGTGGAGGGCGCGCGCGATCGCCCCCCCGATGCCTCCCGAGGCCCCGGTGACGAGGGCCCCGAGGCCGCTGAGATCGAACATCGCCTCCGTCATGACAGCGCTTCCGCGAGGCGGTACACGTCCTCGGGCTCCTGCACGCTCACCACCTCCGCGCCGGGCAGCCCGCGCCGCGCGAGCCCGCTCAGCACCTTTCCCGCACCGAACTCGAGTACGCGCGCGGCGCCCATCTCACCCATCCGCGCCATGCTCTCGCGCCAGCGCACGCGGCCCGTCACTTGCGCTGCGAGCAGCCGCCGGATCCGCTCCGGATCCCGCTCGGGTGCCGCGGTCACATTGGCGATCAGGGGAACGGCAGGAGGGTGCAGCCGCACCTCCGCGAGCGCCGCGGCGAGGCGTTCGGCCGCGGGCTGCATGAGACGACAGTGGAACGGCGCGCTCACCCTGAGCATGGTGCTGCGCCGCGCTCCTCGCTCGCGGGCGAGCGCAAGCGCGCGCTCCACCGCCGTGCGATGGCCGGAGACCACCGCCTGCCCCTCGACATTGTCGTTGGCGAGCTCGCACACTTCACCTTCCGCCGCCCGGGCGGCGATCTCCTCGACCTCCGCGACGGACAGCCCCATGATCGCCGCCATTGCGCCCTCGCCCGGGGGCACCGCTTCCTGCATCGCCTCTCCGCGCAGCCTCAGCAGGCGGGCGCCATCCGCGACCGCGAGGCAGCCCGCGGCGGCGAGGGCCGAGTACTCGCCGAGCGAATGTCCGGCAACGCAGAGCAGGTGGTGATCCAGCGGCCGTCCGAGAAGGCTCTCGAGCGCCCGCCATGCGGCGAGGGAGGCGGCGAACAGTGCCGGCTGGGCGTTGCGGGTGAGCGTCAGCGCCTCCTCGGGGCCGTCGAAGATGAGACGGGAGAGGCCGTCGCCCAGCGCCGCATCGACCTCGTCGAAGACCTCCCGTGCGGCGGGAAAGGCGTCCGCGAGCTGTCGGCCCATGCCCACGCGCTGGGCTCCCTGGCCGGGAAAGACGGCGACCGAGTTCATGGAAACTGGCGGGATCCCGAAATCCTGCGGGGCGGGAACGTGCAGGGGTCAATAGCGCGGTACTGCCGCCTGTCAAGCCGGCGGCGCCGATTCCGGCACCGCATCCGCCGCTGCGGCCGTCCGCCCTTCCCGCATCCGCCCTGCGCGTGCCATATACGCCTGCGGGGAGCGGGGAGGCACGGGATGCTTCCGTCACGGCCGGCCGTCGCGAGCTCCGAGAATGTGCCCGAATTCGCGCGGCGCATCGGGCTCTCGGCGGAAGACTACGCGACCCTCGAGCAGACGGCGCTGTTCGCCGGGCTCGGCGAGGAGGAGCTTGCCCATCTGCTCGTGGACGCCAGCCTGCGGAGCTACGGGCGCGGACATGTCGTCTTCGTTCAGGGCGACCCCGCGGATCGCCTGTTCGTCGTGCTCGACGGATGGGTGCGGCTGTCGCGCGTCACCGCCGAGGGACAGCAGGTCACGATCCACATCTTCGGCCCCGGCGAAAGCATCGCCGAGGCTGCGGTGTTCCAGATGCGGCGCTACCCCGTGACGGGCGAAGCCGTCGACCATACCCGTCTGCTCGTGATCTCCGCGCGGAGTCTGCTCGCGCGGCTGCGGGCGCGCACGGATCTGTGCTTCAACATGATGGCCTCGATGGCGCTGCGCCTGCACCGCTTCGTCGAACAGCTCGAGCAGATCACGAGCCGTTCCGCCGCCGAGCGCGTGGCGCTGTTCCTTTCGCGCCTCTGCCCCGGTGAGCGGGGGCCGTGCGAGCTGCGGCTGCCGCTCGACAAGACGCTCATCGCGGCGCGTCTCGGCATGCAGCCGGAGACGCTCTCGCGCGCCTTCGCCAAGCTGCGCACGGTCGGGGTAGAAACCCACGGTCACCGGCTCATGGTGCGCGATGTCGCCGCACTGCGCGCCTTCGCCCGTCTCGAGGAGGACTGATCCATGCCCCATAGCCGCAAGGTCATCGTCACCTGCGCGATCACCGGCTCGATCCACACGCCGAGCATGTCGCCGCATCTTCCCATAACCCCCGAGCAGATCGCGCAGGAGGCCGTGGCCGCGGCCGAGGCCGGTGCGGCGATCGTCCACCTGCACGCGCGCGATCCCGAGACCGGGCGGCCGGATCAGACCCCCGAGGCCTTCGCCCGCTTTCTTCCCATCATCAAGCAGCGCTCGAACGTGGTCATCAACATCACCACCGGCGGCGCACCGCAGATGACCGTTCAGGAGCGCGTGCGCCCCGCGGCCCGTTTCCGCCCGGAAGTGGCGTCGCTGAACATGGGATCGATGAACTTCGGCCTCTTTCCCATGCTCGGGCGCTACCGCGAATTCCGCTTCGACTGGGAACGGGCGCATCTCGAGGGATCGCGGGATCTCGTGTTCCGCAACACCTTTGCGGACATCGAATACATCCTCGAGACGCTGAGCGATGCCGGAACCCGCTTCGAGTTCGAATGCTACGACATCGGCCACCTCTACAACCTCGCGCATTTTCTCGATCGCGGCCTGGTGCGGCCGCCGCTGTTCGTGCAGTCCGTGTTCGGCATCCTCGGCGGCATCGGCACGCATCCCGAGGACGTGCTCCACATGAAACGCACCGCCGACCGGCTGTTCGGCGGCGACTACCGCTGGTCGGTCCTCGGCGCCGGCCGTCATCAGATGCCCATCGCCGCCCTCGCCGCGTCGATGGGCGGCCATGTCCGGGTCGGGCTCGAGGACAGCCTCTGGGACGGCCCGGGACGGCTCGCGCAGAGCAACGCCGACCAGGTGCGGCGGGTGCGGGCCATTCTCGAAGGCCTCGGACTGGAGCTCGCAAGCCCGGACGAGGCGCGCGAGATCCTCGAGCTCAAGGGGGGCGATCGCGTCGCCTTCTGAGCGTGGGATCCCCCGGATGGCGGCCGCCGCGGCTGACCGTCCGCTCGCCGGCATGCTGCTCATGAGCCTCGCCGTGGCGCTGCTCACGGCGATGGACGGCACCGCCAAATACCTCGTGCGCGACTATCCGCTGTGGCAGGTCGTCTGGGCCCGCTACACCTTCAACTTTCTCGGGCTGCTGCCGATCATCGCCTGGCTGCGGCAGCCCGCCTGGCAGAGCCGCGCACCGGGCCTCCAGCTCGCCCGCGTCGCCGCCCTCGTGGCCGCCACCTACACCATGTTCCTCTCCCTCAAATGGCTGCCGATGGCCGAGACCTACGCGGTCGCCTTCACCTCACCACTGCTCGTCGCCCTGCTCGCCGGCCCGGCGCTCGGCGAACGGGTGCCGCCGCACCGCTGGGCCGCCGCCGCAGCCGGCTTTCTCGGCGTGCTGGTGGTGCTGCGCCCCGGAAGCGGGCTCTTCGGCGCCGCCGCCTTCGCACCCCTCGCGATGGCTTTCGCCTTCGCGCTCTACCAGCTGGCGACGCGGGCTCTGGGGGCGCGCGATACCGTCTTCACGACCATGTTCTGGTCGGCCGGACTCGGCGCCCTTGTCACCGCACCGCTTCTGCCCGCGAACTGGAAGACGCCCGAAGCTGCAGGATGGTCGCTCATGATCCTGATGGGGCTTCTCGGTCTCGGGGCGCATCTCGCGATGATCCAGGCCTTCGCCCTCGGTGCGGCCTCCCTCGTTTCCCCCTTCCTCTACACCCAGATCGTCTGGGCGATCCTCTTCGGCTACCTCGTCTTCGGCGACCTCCCCGATCGCTGGACCCTCGCCGGCGCGGCGCTGGTCGTCGCGAGCGGCCTGTGGCTGCTGTGGCGCGAGACCGGCCGCCGCTCCCCCGCGGCGCGCCGGTAGTAACCGGCTACTACCCGGCGATCCCGCGGCGTGCATAGACTGCCGTTCCGGTGGGGAAGCGGGAGGACGCCGTGGCCAAGCCCATTCACATGATGATCCGCGTTCTCGATCTCGACCGCTCGATCGACTTCTACCGTCGCGCGTTCGGGCTCGAGGTGGCGGACCGGTTCGACTTCGACGACTTTGTGCTCGTCTATCTGCGCGGGCCGGAATCGGACTTCGAGATCGAGCTTACCCTCAACAAGGGACGGCGCGAGCCCTACACCCACGGCGACGGCTACGGCCACGTCGCCTTCTGCGTCGACGATCTCGACGCCGAACACCGGCGTCTCTCCGAGCTCGGCTTCAATCCCAATCCCATCAAGGAGTTCTTCCGCGAAGGTGCGCTCATGGCGCGCTTCTTCTTCGTTCAGGATCCGGACGGCTACAAGATCGAGGTCCTGCAGCGTCACGGACGCTACCGCTGACAAGCAGGAAGGGAGAAGGGAGGCGGAGATGCCCAAGTACATCCTGGACCGCCGGAAGTTCCTCAAACGGTCCGGTCAGGCGCTGCTCGCCGTCGGCGCGGCCGGCAAGGTCATGTTCTTCGATCCGGACCGCTCCTGGGCCATCACCCTCGAGGTGCTCGACGAAGCGGGGGCGCGCGCCCTGCTCGCCATGACGCGCACCCTCTACCCCCATCCCGCGCTCGGTGACGAATACTACGCGGTCGTCGTCGAGGCGCTCGATGCCGAGGCGAAGGAAAACGGCGAGGTCTTCCGCCTGCTCAAGGAGGGCGTCGGCAAGCTCGACGGCGCGCGCCACCTCCCCTTCGCCGATCTCTCACCGGGTACGCGCACCGAGGTTCTGGAGGAGCTCGAGGCCCGGGGCGACCCGTTCTTCCAGAAGGTGCGCGGTGCCACCGTCTTCCACTTCTACAACAACAAGCTCGTGTGGCGCCACTTCGGCTACGAGGGCAGCAGCTGGGAGTACGGCGGCTACCTCGAGCGCGGTTTCCAGGATCTCGGCTGGCTTCCCGATCCGCCACCCGAAGCGAGCCCACCTCCGTATTTCGGTTGAACGCAGAGAAACGAGGGAGGCTCTGAGATGGCGCGCTTTGCACTCGACGACGACAGCGTGGTGGTGGTGATCGGCAGCGGCGCCGGCGGCGGCACGCTCGCCAACGAGCTCTGTCAGAAGGGCATCAACGTCGTCCTGCTCGAGGCGGGAAAACGCCTGACGCTCGACGATTTCGTCAACGACGAATGGGCGGCCTTCTTCCAGATGGCCTGGCTCGACAAGCGCACGACCTCCGGGAGCTGGCGGATCGCGCGCGATTTCCCCAACCTGCCCGCCTGGATCTGCAAGACCGTGGGCGGAACCACGGTCCACTGGGCCAGCGCCAGCCTGCGCTTTCAGGCCCACGAGTTCAAGACCCGCAGCGTCTACGGCGACATCGCGGGGGCCAATCTGCTCGACTGGCCGCTCACGCTCGAGGAGCTCGAGCCCTATTACGCCCGGGCCGAGCACAAGATGGGCACGACCCGCACCGAGGATCGTCCCGGTCTCCCCGGCAACAACAACTTCAAGGTCTTCTATCACGGCGCCAGGCGCCTCGGCTACAAGGTCGTCCACACCGGCCGCATGAGCATCAACAGCCGGCCCTATGACGATCGCCCGGCCTGCCGGCAGATCGGCTTCTGCTTCCAGGGCTGCAAGATCGGCGCCAAATGGTCGACGCTCTATACCGAGATCCCGAAGGCGGAGGCGACGGGGCGGCTGGACCTGCGCACCGAGGCCCATGTGCTGCGGATCGAGCACGACCGATCGGGCAAGGTGACGGGCGTCGTCTACGTCGATCGCGAAGGAAGGCAGCAGTTTCAGAAGGCGCGCATCGTCTGCGTCGCCTGCAACTCCATCGAAAGTCCCCGACTTCTTCTCAATTCCGCCTCGAACCTCTTTCCCGACGGTCTCGCGAACAGCTCCGGCCAGGTGGGGAAGAACTACATGCGGCACACCACGGGCTCGGTCTATGCGGTATTCCCGCAGCCCGTGCACATGTACCGCGGCACCACCATGGCGGGCATCGTCATGGACGAGGCGAAGAACAACCCCAGGCGCGGCTTCGTGGGCGGCTACGAACTCGAAACTCTCTCCCTGGGCGTACCGTTCATGGCCGCATTCCTCGATCCCGGCGCCTGGGGGCGCGCCTTCACCCGCAAGCTCGAGAACTACAGCTACATGGCGGGACTGTGGATCGTGGGCGAGGACATGCCGCAGGAGAGCAATGCGGTCACGCTCCACCCCACGGAGAAGGACCAGTACGGCATGCCCGTGCCCAACGTGCACTACGACGATCACCCGAACGACATCGCCATGCGCGAGCATGCCTACCGGCAGGGGCGGGCGCTCTACGAGGCGGCGGGCGCGATCGAGGTCTACGAGGTGCCCCCCTATCCCTCGACGCACAATCTCGGCACCAACCGCATGAGCGAGAAGCCGCGGGACGGCGTGGTCAACCGGTTCGGCCAGACGCACGACATCAGGAATCTGTTCATCTCGGACGGCAGCGTGTTCACCACCGGAGGTGCGGAGAACCCCACGCTGACGATCGTCGCGCTGGCCATCCGGCAGGCGGAGTACATCGCCGACCAGATGAGCAGGGGCGAGATCTGAGCCGCCCGCGGGCGTCGGATCCGGGGCCGGCGGCGGCATCCACCGGCCCCCTCAGAGCCCGAGGTAGGCGCGGCGGATATGATCGTTGCCGGCGATCGCGGCCGCGCTTCCCTCGAGCAGGATGCGACCGTTCTCGAGCACATACGCCCGCTCGCAGAGGGCGAGCGACTGGGCCAGGTTCTGCTCCACGAGGAGAATCGTCCGCCCCTCCGTCCGCAGCTGCCGCATGACGGCGAAGACCTCCTCGACGAGAAGCGGAGCGAGGCCCAGCGAGGGCTCGTCGAACAGCAGGAGCCGCGGCTCCGCCATGAGACAGCGGCCGATGGCGAGCATCTGCTGTTCGCCGCCGGAGAGCGTGCCGGCGGCTTGCCGGCGCCGCTCCGCGAGGCGCGGGAAGAGCGCGAACACGCGCTCGAGATTGCGCCGGCGATGGCGCCGGGCACGCCGCAGATCGCCACCGAGGAGCAGGTTCTCATACACGCTCAGGCCGGGAAAGATCTGCCGACCCTCGGGCACCTGACCGATGCCGAGCTCGCACACCTCGTCGCTCGCGAGATGGGTGATGTCCCGGCCGTCGAAGCGGATCCTCCCCGCGGCCACGGGCAGCATGCCGGCGATGCTGCGCACGAGCGTCGTCTTGCCGGCGCCGTTCGCCCCCAGCACCGACACCAGCTCGCCCTCGAAAAGGTGAAGGCAGACGCCATCGAGCGCCTCTGCCTCGCCGTAGCGAACCGAGAGTCCCTGCACCTCCAGAAGCGCGCTCACGAAGCGGCGGCCCCCCGGCCGAGATAGCTCTCGATCACCCGTCGGTCGGCCACCACCTGCGGCGGCGGACCCTCGGCGATCTTCTCGCCGTGATGCAGCACCACGATCTTTTCGGCGAGGGCCATCACCGCCCGCATGACATGCTCGACGAGTAGCAGGGTGACGCCTGAGGCGCGGATCGCCCGCAGGACCTCGACCACGGCGTCGGTCTCGGCCGGCCGCAGCCCGGCCATCACCTCGTCGAGGAGCAGCAGCCGCGGTCCGGCGGCGAGACAGCGGGCGAGCTCGAGCATCTTGCGCTCGGGCAGGGTGAGGGAGGCCGCAGGCCGCGCCGCATGCGCCGCGAGCCCCACGCGCGCGAGCGCATCGCGCGCCGCAGCCCGCGCCGCATCGAAGTTCATGCCATGGGCGAGGGCCGCGACCATGGCGTTCTCCTCCACCGTCATGCCGCCCATCGGTCGCGGGATCTGGAAGGTGCGCAGCAGCCCCAGCCTCGAGATGCGCTCGGGCGGAAGGCCGGTAATCGAACGGCCGGCGAAACGGATGCGGCCGTCATCCGGCCGCAGCACCCCGGCGATGAGGTTGAAGCAGGTGGTCTTGCCGGCGCCGTTGGGACCGATGAGGGCGACGATGCTCCCTTGCTCCACGGCGAAGCCGACCTCGCGCACCGCCCTGAGGCCGCCGAAGCGCTTGCACAGGCCCTCCACCTCGAGCAGGCTCACCGCGTCCCTCCGCCGAGATCGAGGCGCCGGGCGAGCCACGGCCAGATTCCCTGCGGGCTGAGGACGGCGATCGCGAACAGGAGCAGGCCGTAGACGAGGACATTGAGGCCGACGATCCCGGTTCCGAGAGCGATGTCGCTCGCGAGCTCCAGCAGGGTGACCACGAGAAAGGCGCCGAGAACCGGCCCGAACAGGGTGCCAAGGCCGCCGACCACGGGCGCCACGAGAATGTCGATGGACATGCGCATGCCCATCACCGTATCCGGGAACACGCTGCCGTTGTAGAGGCCGAAGAGCCCGCCTCCCACCGCCGTCATCGCCGCACTCACCGCAACCACGAGCATCTTCATGCGCAGCACTTCGATGCCGAGGGCGCGGGCTGCTTCCTCGTCCTCGCGGATGGCGCGCCAGAAGTAGCCCACGCGGCTCGTGGCGAGGCGGTGGCAGAGGACGAAGCCGAGCCCGGCGAGGGCCAGGAACGCGTAGTACCAGAAGTGGGGTCCGCCGCGCAGCTCGTAGAGGGTCGAGGTCTCGTCGGTCACGGCGCGGAGGAAGAAACCGCCCGAGGCGCCGACGAACTCCCAGTTGTCGAAGCCGATGCGGGCGAACTCGGCAAAGGCGATGGTGAGCAGGGCGAAGTACACGCCGCGCAGTGCGAAGCGGAAGCCGAGCCAGGCGATGAAGGCGCCGAGCGCGGCGGCGACAAGCGCGCCCGCCGCAAGCCCGATCCAGGGCGTGATGCCGTAGCGACCCAGCAGCACGACGGTCACATAGGCGCCGATGCCCACGAACAGTGCGTGGCCGAGCGAGAGCTGGCCGGCGAAGCCCATCGCCAGGTTCCACGCCTGACCGGTGAAGGCGAAGAACAGGACGAGGGTCAGAATCGACAGCCAGTCGCGCGCGAGGACAAGGGGCAGCAACAGGAGAAGGACGAGGATGCCGCCGAGGGCCAGAGCCTCCCGCCTCATGCCCGGGCCGCCTCGCGCATGCCGAACAGCCCCGCGGGGCGCAGGAGCAGCACGAGGATGAGGAGAGCGTAGGAGAACATGCTCTTGAGCGAGGGCGACACGAGCACCGCGGCCAAGGCCTCCGCGGTGCCGATGAGCAGCCCGCCGAGCAGCGCCCCCGGGAGGCTTCCGAGCCCGCCGATGATGACGATGACGAAGGCGAGGAGGGTGAATTCGGGCGCGATATAGGGGTGGATCGAGAACAGGGGTGCGACGAGCGCCCCCGCCACCCCCGCGCAGGCCATGCCGATTCCCGCCGTTGCGGCGTAGACCTGCGCAATGCGGATGCCGACCACCTGTGCACCGAGCGGATTGTCCGCGGCGGCACGGATGCGTCGGCCGAGCGACGTGAAACGGATCACGAGCAGCAGCAGCGCCATCATGAGCACCGCGCCCAGAGCCGCCTGGATGCGCACGAGATCGATCCGGAGGATGCCGAAGGTCACCGCCTCGAAGCTGAGCGGGGAGAAGATCGAGCGCGGGTCGGCACCGAAGGCGAGCAGGTGGATTCCGGTGATGATGAAGGCGAAGGCGATGAAGAGCAGAAACTGGATGTGCTGCGGGCGTGCGACGAAGGGAGCCACGACGAAGCGCTGCAGCAGCCAGCCGAAGGCGAAGGCGAGCGGGCCGGCGACGGCGGCACCCCCGAGCGGCGACAGTCCGAAGCGCTCCCACACGAGATAGCCCACATACATGCCGGCCACCACGAGCTCGCCGTGGGCGAAGTTCACGATGCGCATGACGCCGAAGATGATCGTCAGGCCGACGGCGATGAGCGCGTAGACGAGCCCCATGAGCACGCCGTTCACGGCGACGTTGAGGTAGAGCTCGATCATCGCCCGTCCCCGGCCCGGGCTCCACTTGCGGCCGGCAGGCCCCCTGCGCTCAGCGCTCGCGCCACGGCGTCATCGGAAAGATGGGCTCGGCCTGGGCGATCTCCTTCGGTCCCACGACCACCGGCTCGCGGTTCTGATTCTGCAGGAGCGCCCCGCCCACGTTGTTGTTCTGGCCGTTGTCGTCGAAGGCGATGGGACCGCCGTACATGATGTGCTCGGTGATATGTGTCTCGCGGAGCGCCGCGGTGATCGCCTCCGGATCGCCCGAGCCGGCGCGGGCCACGGCGTCGGCGACGATCTGCACCGCCTCGAAGGAAAAGCCGACATTGAGCTCGAAGCGGCGGTCGGGGTGGAGCTCGGCGAAGCGGGCGAGCACCCGTGCGGTCATCTCCCGCGTCGGATCGTACCAGGGCGCACTCACCATGTATTCGTCGCCGTACTTGCCGGTGGCGTCGGTGAAGGCCTTCTCGTAGGGACCGGGGCTTCCCGGCCCGATGATCCCCATCGGATTCCAGTCCTGCTTGACCATCTCGCGGACGATGAGAATCGCATCCCGCACGCGGGTGATGGGCATCAGGAGATCGGCTCCGGTGGCCTTGGCGCGGGCGATCTCCACCGACAGATCCTTGGCCGCGCGGTCGTAGGGGATCTTCTCCACGATCTCGATCGGCACCTCGAGCTTTTCCCACACGAGCGACACCCCCTTGCTCATCGCCTTGCCGAAGGTGTCGTTGACGTGCAGCAGCACCGCCGTCTTCGGCTGCGCGCCGGTGGTCTCCACGAGCTCCTTGATGCGTCTGACGGCATTGACGATGAGCTGCGGCGCCTTGGGGAAATTGCGGAAGACGTAGCGCAGTCCCTGTTCCGTCACCTGTGGTGCGGCGGCGATGTTGACGACCAGTGGCACCTTCGCCTCTTCCGCGGCCTGGGCGGCGGAGATGGTGGTGCCCGAATCGAAGGCGCCGATGAGCACCGAACAACCCGCGGCGATGAGCTTCTCCGCCGCCACCCGGCCCATCTCCGCCTTGGATTCGCTGTCCATGTGGAGGATCTCGAGCTGCGGTCCGCCCTGCTCGCGCACCCACAGCGCCCCGAGGTCGATGCCGCGTCTGCAGGACTGGGCCGGGAAGGCCATCACGCCGCTGGTCGGCAGCACGACGCCGACCTTCACCGGCGCTGCCGCCCGGGCGCGGCGGAGATGCCGCAGCGGCGTGGCGGCGAGCGCCACGGTGGCGGTCGTGGCGTGAAGCCAGGAGCGACGTGTCAGTTTCATGCCCTTCACCCCATTTCCGTCATGATCATTCGATGACCCGGCCGGTCGCGAGATAGTAGAGCGCCATGAGCAGATAGGCCGTGCCCCAGATGAGCTCGCTCCGGGTCGCGTAGTTCCTCGGCCTGTTGAAGCAGCCGTTGCGGAGAATTCCGGGCGGCAGGCCGCTTCCATCGCCGGGCAGGGTCAGATGCTCGAGCAGCCCGTCGAGCATCGGCTCCAGTCGCGCCACCACCGCCTGCGCGTCCGGCGTGAGATCGTCGCGGATCGCGAGCCGCGCGAGCTGCTCGACGACCACCGCTGCGGCCGAGGTGTCGAGCGGCACGCTCGCGGGGTCCGTCTCGAGCGCCGGATCCATGAAGTCCCAGGGCGGCACGCCCCCGGGACCGGTGCGCGCGATCCAGTAGTCGAACAGCCGGCGCGCGACGGCAAGATAGCGATAATCCCGGAGCTCCTCGAAAGCGCGGAGATAGCCGGCGATGGCCCAGGCCTGGCCGCGGCTCCAGCAGCTGTCGTCATGGGCGCCGAGCAGCGTGTAGTGGCGGAGGATGGCGCCGGTCTCCAGGTCGTAGTCGATGAACTCGAGCGTCGAGCCGTCTTCGCGGATGAAGTCGCGGATGGTGAGATCGAGATGCCGTCGAGCACCGCGGATGAAGGTCTCGTCGCCGGTCTGGCGGTAGGCCCACCAGTCGAGGATGAGGTTGGGGTGGACGTTGTCGACGCAGACGATGTGACGCCCGAACAGACGCGTGGAGCGTACCTGCACCTGGGTGCCGATGGGCATGGCGCCATTTACGGGAATGGCCATCGAGCGCACGGCCCAGGCCGCCGCGAGGGCGAGGGTGCGAAAGCGCTCCTCATGCGTCCAGGCATACTGGCGCGCCGCCGCATAGTAGAAACGGTGCGCCCGGAACATGTCGTCGCGCTCGAGATAGGGGCGCAGCCGCTCCGTACGCTCCACCGCCTCGTCGAGGAGCTTCTGATCGCGCTCGAGCTCGCCGACGATGCGCAGACACTCGACCCAGTGGCCGCCGCACCAGTCGCCGTCCTCGGTCGTGTCCCATTCGCCTACGGCCGGATCGCAGTGATAGGGCCAGCGCGCGCCCACCGCCTCGCGAATGGCGCGCACGCGCGCACAGAGCGCGGACAGCGCCCGCTCCCACTCCGGCTTGAACCGATGCGGCGACCCTTCCGGCACCTCGCCTCCCATGTCCCTGTTATCGTGCCGTTTGCGCGCCACGGAACTCAGCAACCCCCCGGGACCCTGTCAAGTCCGACCGGCTTGATGCGACGAGCCTGCAACCGTTACGCTGCCGACCGGCCGTGACCGAATGGGCAGGGAAAGGAGGACCGCGTGCATCCCTGGCTTCGTCCCCTGTGGCGCCGCCTTCTCCTGCTCGGCTTCCTTCTCGCTTGGCTCGCCTTCGAATTCTGGTACGAGGGCTTCGGGCCTTGGTTCTTCATCGTTCTGGCGCTCACTATCTATGGACTGGGCATGATCCTTGCCCCGCGGGGACGCAGGGCGCAGCGATGAACCGGCGGCCCGACAGAACGTGAGGGAGCGTGGGATGGCCGAGGAAGCCGGCGAGAAACTCCTCTGGGCGAAGGCGGTGGCCGGAGACCGCGAGGCGTTCAACCGCCTCGTCGATCCTCTGACCGAGGAGCTGCTCGAGGCGGCGCGGCGCGAGCTCGACTACTTCACCGCCGTGGGGGACATTCCCGAAGATGCCACCACGCCCCACGACATCGTGGCCGAAGTGCTGCTGCGGGCCTGGCGCAACCGCCGTCGTCGGATCCCGGAGATGCGCCTCAAGGCGTGGCTTCTCGCCATTCTCTATCGGGTCGTCGACGAGATCGCGGCACGCGAACGGCGCCGGGAGCGCATCGCCGAAGCGGCAGCGGATTTTCATCCCGACGTGCCGCCGCTCGAGGATCCGGAGGGGTTCTGGGAGTGGTTCCAGCCCGAGGACACGCCGGTCGGGGAGCCGCTCATGCCCGAGGAGCCCCGCGATCCGGAAACACTCGTGAGCGCGCTCGAAAGGCGGCCCAGGGTCCTCGCCACCACCGCCCGCCGTGCGCTGCTGCTCTACCGCCGTCACGGACTGCGCGTCGAGGAGGTGGGCGCGATTCTGCGCAAGCCCGGAACGGAAACCCGGCGCCTCATCGAGGACGCGGCGCGGCGCGTGCGGGAGGAGCTCAAGGCCGGGCGAGGCTGACCCGATGGTGCCCGTCGATTCGGCGGTTCCCAACCGCTACCCTCCTTTCGTCGTCTGGGCGCTCATCTTCCTCAATGCCGTGGCCTTCCTCTACGAGCTCTCGCTCTCGCCCCCGGAGCTCGCGCGTTTCCTGCAGCAGTGGGCGCTCATCCCCGCCCGCTACTCGGACCCGCTGTGGGCGGCGGCGCAGGGGCTCTCTCCCGACAATTACCTGCCGTTCCTCACCAACACCTTCCTCCACGGCGGCTGGTTCCACATCCTCTCGAACATGTGGATGCTGTGGATCTTCGGACCCGCCGTGGAGGATCGCCTCGGCAAGATCGAATTCCTCATCTTCTATCTCTTCTGCGGCATCGGCGCGAGCGTCGCCCATGCGCTCGCCAACAGCGATTCCGCGATCCCGGCCCTCGGCGCCTCAGGCGCGATTTCGGGCGTGGTCGGCGCCTATGTGCGGCTGTTCCCCCGCGCGCGCCTCATCGTCATGATCCCCGTCTTCTTCGTGCCCTTCTTCTTCGAGGTGCCCGCCCTCGTCTTCGCGCTCATCTGGTTCGCGATCCAGTTCGTGCAGGGCGTGGGCGCGCTGCTCGCACCCGCCGTGGGCGGGGGGGTGGCCTGGTGGGCGCATATCGGGGGCTTCGTCCTCGGCTGGGTCGTGATCACCCATGTGTGCAAGTCGACCCGCAGACATCGCCCCTATTTCGCCGACGAGGGCAAACTCGGCTTTCGACCCGACGGAACCTGGAGACCGCGCCGATGAGCGTCATGGACATTTTCTGGCTGTTCTTCATCATCTCCGCACTCCAGCCGGTGCTCCAGCAGCGCATGCTCGAAGCCATGCGCACCCGCAAGATCGCCCAGATCGAGAAGGAGCGGGGCTCGCGCGTCATCCTCCTCGTCCACCGTCAGGAGACCATGCGTCTGCTGGGCTTTCCGGTCATGCGCTTCATCGATGTGCACGACTCGGAAGCGGTGCTGCGGGCGATCCAGATGACCGACAAGGACGTGCCCCTCGACCTCGTGCTCCACACCCCGGGCGGGCTCGTGCTCGCCGCCCTCCAGATCGCCCGCGCGATCCGCGCCCATCCCGCGAAATGCACGGTCTTCGTCCCCCATTATGCGATGTCCGGAGGCACGCTGATCGCGCTCGCCGCCGATGAGATCGTCATGTGCGAGCATTCGGTGCTCGGTCCCGTCGATCCCCAGCTCGGCCAGATGCCTGCGGCCTCGATCGTGCGGGTGGCGGAGCAGAAGCCGCTGCAGGAGGTCGAGGATCAGACCCTGATCATGGCCGACATCGGCCGCAAGGCGATCCGTCAGGTGCAGGAGGCGGTCGAGGAGCTGCTTCAGGGCAAGATGCCCGAAGACAGGGCACGGGAGGTCGCAGCCCTGCTGTCGCAGGGGACCTGGACCCACGACTATCCCATCACCGCGAAGCAGGCCCGCGAGCTCGGCCTTCCCGTCTCCACGGCGATGCCCGATTCGGTGCTCGAGCTCATGAACCTCTATCCGCAGCCGGTCCGGGCGCAGCCGAGCGTGGAATACATCCCGGCGCCACGCCAGGGAGGAAGGGAGGGCCGGCTGCCCGCCGTTCAGTGAGCGGCGGACGGCACCAGGGCCCCGCGCCCGTGTGGGGCCTCGAAGTCCATCTCGGGCCCGAGCGGCACGATGCCGGTCGGGTTGATGTGCCGATGGCTGCCATAATAGTGCTTCTTGATGTGGTCGAAGCGCACCGTATCGCGCACGCCCGGCCACTGGTAGAGTTCCCGCGTGTACGCCCACAGGGCCGGATAGTCGACGAGCCGCCGCAGATTGCACTTGAAGTGACCATGGTAGACGGCGTCGAAGCGGATCAGGGTCGGAAACAGGCGCCAGTCCGCCTCGGTCACGCGGTCGCCGAGGAGATAACGGTTGCGTGAGAGCCGGGCCTCGAGCTCGTCGAGGGTGGCGAAGAGCTCGACCACCGCTTCCTCGTAAGCTTCCTGGCGCGTGGCGAATCCGGCGCGGTAGACGCCGTTGTTGACGCTCTCGTAGATCCGCGCGTTGAGCGCGTCGATCTCGGCGCGCAGCGGTTGCGGGTACCAGTCCTCGACCGCCGGCCGGAGGACGTCGAAGGCGTGGTCGAACATGCGCAGGATCTCGGCGGACTCGTTGCTGACGATGGTCTCGCGCTCCCGGTCCCACAGCACCGGCACCGTCACCCGCCCACTGTAGCGGGGATCGGCCCGCAGGTAGAGCTCGTAGAGATATCGCGAGCCATACAGGCGATCACCGGTACATCCCGGCCCTGCGGCGAAGGTCCAGCCGCGATCGCCCATGTGCCAGTGGACGACGGAAAGCCCGACGATGCCCTCGAGCCGCTCGAGCCGCCGCAGGATGAGCGTGCGGTGGGCCCAGGGGCAGGCGAAGGAGACATACAGGTGATAGCGCCCCGCGGCTGCGGGAAAACCGCCCTCGCCTGAAGGACCCGGCCGCCCGTCGGGGGTGATCCAGTTGCGGAAGCGGCTCTCGAGGCGGAGGTAGCGTCCGTCCGCGGTGCGCGTGTCCTCGTCGTCCTCCACCCAACGTCCGTCGATCAGATAGCCCAAGACGCCTCTCCCGGCTGTGCCTGCCATCCGCGCGGCCGGCAGGGACCGTGCCCGACACCGGCCTGCACCATCTGCCCGATATGGCCCGATGCAGCAGGGCAGGCGAGCATCCCGTCGTTCGCCGCACCGGCCGCATGGGGTCCACATGCAAAGCAATCGAGCGGAGGAAGGCGTCCGACAAGCGTGCGAGGGGAAACCGGCTGTTTCCCGATCGTGAACGCGACCCCCGGATCGAGCGGCGGTGGCCGCGCTCCCTTCACTCCTCGAGCGCCACGGCCACGGCCTCGAGATGCGGTTCGCGAATGCCCATCTCGCGGAGATGCGCCAGGGTGTTCAGGACATAGTCCCGGCAGGAACCGGCACGGCCCGCACCCCTGCGCACGAGCCGCAGCAGCTCGTCCCGGGGCAGCACGCCCGCATACTGCTCGTGGTCGCGGCGCACCACATAGCACCAGGCTTCCACCATGCGCCCGGCTCGGCAGAGGCGCACCGGCAGCCGCAGCCGCCGGTAGACGTCCGTCACCAGCTCCCGCTGGTCGAGATAGGCGAGGACCTCGCGCTCCCGTTCCGGGGCGATGCCGATGGCGCGGCCGTGGCAGCGACCGCCGCGGTCGAGTCCGAGCACGAGGCCGGGGTGCGCGGGGCTGCCGCGGTAGATGTAGGAATAGACGCAGAGGGCGCGGTGCCATCCCTCGAGCAGCGCCGGCTCGAAGGCGCGGTACGCGAATCCCGGGCGCCACATGAGCGAGCCATAGGCGAAGATCCAGACGAGACCGTCCATGCTCAGGCCGCGGACTGGTCCTCCGCTCTTTCGCCGTCGGCTTCCTCGCCGTTTTCCCCCGCGGCCTCGGGCGGCACCGGAAGGCGATCATAGGCCTGACCCGCCTTGATGACCGCACGGCGGATCGCCCGCGTGCGCGAGAAGAGCTCATAGAGGACGTCACCGTCGCCCCAGCGGATCGCGCGCTGGAGGCGGACGAGATCCTCGGTGAAGCGGCCGAGCATCTCGAGCACGGCCTCGCGATTGTTGAGGAACACGTCCCGCCACATCACCGGGTCGGAAGCCGCGATGCGGGTGAAGTCGGTGAAGCCGCCGGCCGCATACTTGAAGACCTCGCTCTGGGTCTGCTTCTCGAGATCGGCCACCGTGCCCACGATCGTGTAGGCGATGAGATGCGGCAGGTGGGAAGTGATCGCGAGCACGCGGTCGTGATGTTCCGGAGTCATGAGATCGACCGAGGCGCCGGTGAGCTCCCACAGCCGGCGCACCGCCTTCACGGCTTCCGGATCGGTGTCCTCGATGGGCGTGAGAATCACCCGCCGCCCCACGAACAGGGTCTCGAAGGCCGCATCCGGCCCCGAATGTTCGGTCCCCGCCACCGGGTGGCCGGGCACGAAGCGCGAGGGATCGGGCAGATGCGGGGCGACGTCGTGGATGATCTGCGCCTTCACGGAACCGACATCGGTGACGATGGCGGCGGGGTCGAGACCGGGCCGCATCGCCTCCGCCACTTCGCCCATCGCCGCCGGGGGTACGCCGAGGACCACGAGATCGGCCCCGCGCACGGTCTCCGCCGGATCCGCCAGGGCGCGATCACAGAGGCCGAGCGCAAGCGCCCGCTCGCGCGTCCGCTCCCGCCGCGCGCAGGCGACGATCTCGCCGGCCGCCCCGCGCTTCCTGAGGACGAGCGCAAGCGAGCCGTTGACGAGCCCGATGCCGAGCATCGCCACCCGTTCGAAGCGGATCATGCGCCGTCCCCCAAAGCCGTAAACGCGTGAAGTGCCTCGACGAGTTTCCGGTTCTCCTGCTCGAGGCCGACGGTGAAGCGCAGACAGTCGCCGAGACCGTACTCGTCCATGCGACGCGGGATGATTCCCCGCGATTCGAGAAAGGCCTCGGCGGCCGCGGCATCCCGCCCCGGCTCAGCGGGAAAGCGCACGAGGAGGAAGTTCGCGACGCTGGGATAGACCTCGAGCCCGAGCAGCCGCAGCCGCTCGGCGAGCCAGGGGCGCCACTGCGCATTGTGCCGCCGTGCCCGCTCCTGATGATCGAGATCGTCGAGGGCGGCGACGCCGGCCATCTGTGCGGGCGTACTCACGTTGAAGGGATTGCGCACCCGATTCATCACCTCGACGATGGGCGGCGCGGCGTACATCCAGCCGAGCCGCAGGGCCGCGAGGCCGAAGAGCTTGGAGAAGGTGCGCGTCATGATCACGTTGTCGTGCGCACGCGCAAGGGCGAGCCCGTCGCTGTAATCGGCCGCCTCGACGAATTCGGCATAGGCCGCATCGACGACCAGCAGGACGTCTTCGGGAAGCCGGCTGCGCAGCGCCGCGAGCTCCTCCGCCGAGAGATACGACCCCGTGGGATTGTTCGGGTTGGCGAGGAAGCAGATGCGGGTACGGCTCGTGACCCGGGCGAGCAGCGCTTCCACATCCGCCCGCAGATCCCGCTCCGGCGCCAGGACCGGGTGGGCGCCGGCGGCGAGCGCCGCAAGCTTGTACATGAGAAAGCCGTGCCGGCTCATGAGGATCTCGTCACCCGGCCCCGCATAGGCGCGGACGAGCAGCGCGATGAGTTCGTCCGAACCCGCCCCGCAGACGATGCGGGCGGGATCGAGGTTGAAACGGCGGCCGATCGCGGCCCGCAGCGCGGTGCAGCCGCCGTCGGGGTAGCGGTGCAGGCTCGATGCGGCTTCCCGGTATGCCTCCACCGCCCGTGGGCTCGGGCCGAGGGCGCTTTCGTTGGCAGACAGCTTGATCGCCGGCACCGCGCCGGCGACCTCGGCCTTGCCGCCCACGTAGGGCTCGATCTCCAGTATGCCGGGACGCGGTCGGGGGATGGTCATGGAATCGGTGCAGGCTCCCATCTGCGGATCACGAGCATGCGCCGGCGGCGGCGACATCCAGCGGTCGGGGATATGCGCCGAGACAGCGCAGACGCAAGAGGCGCGAGCGCAGCGGCGCGAAGGCCGCCTGCAGCGCCGGGCTGTAGCCGTCGTGAAAGCCGTGCACCTCGACGAGATGAAGACCCAGAGCGCGGCCCCGTTCGCTCCTCGAGGCGATCCATCGGGGGGCGAGGCCGGCCCGTTCCAGAAGCTCGGTGAGGCGCGAACGGCTCGTATCCTCCGCCGTCTCCAGCAGCAGCAGGCTGAGATCGTCGCCGCTCTCCTCGAGCGGGAGATCGCCGAGGAGGTAGCCCGAGAGCGACGGATGGGGCCTTTCGAGGTGGAGGAAGGGGAGGCGCGAGACGACCCTGAGCGGCGGCGGCTCCGGGTTGCCGAGGTGCAGCCACCAGTCGTCCCGGTCCGAAGGCAGAGGCAGGAGCGCGAGCTGCGCCTCGCCCTCGCTCACGAGCCGCAGGGCCTGGGCGGGTCGCTGCACCTGGAGAAGCGGCGTGACGACTCCGAAATGATCCCGGGCGACGGTGGCAAGCGCACATGTTTCGCCGCACACCGCCACGCGCAGCGGACTCTGGAGCTGGATCGCCGCGGCGAACAGTTCGCGCCAGATGCGCAGCACGGTGGCCGCCGGCAGCGCATCCTGCGCCCGTGCGAGAAGCCGTCTCAGGATCATCGCCTCCCGTGCCGGCCGCAGGGCGATGCCGCCGCCCGCGTCGCGCTGCTTGGCGACGGCGATCGCGGCGACCCGCTCCATGCGCTCGCGCAGCAGGTCGAGCAGCCGGTCGTCAAGCGTGTCGATGCGCTCCCGCAGCGCCGCGAGCTTCTCGTTCACGGTGCCATCCCGTGCTGTCGCGCACGTCCCGAGCCTATCGCGCTCCCCGGCGCTCCGTAAAGGCCGCGCCGTGCCTGCCCGCCGCGATCAGAGTTCGCTGAAGAGCTCGGTCGACAGGTAGCGCTCGGCTGCCGAAGCGGCGACGGCGACGATGCGCTTTCCGGCCATCCCGGGCCTGGCCCCGATCTCGAGCGCGGCGGCAAGCGTCGCCCCCGAGGAGATCCCCACCGGGATGCCCTCGAGGGCCGCGGTCTCGCGCGCGGTTTGAAAGGCGGTCTCGTTGCCGATGCAGACGACCTCATCCAGCAGCGTGACATCGAGCACGCGCGGCACGAAGCCGGCGCCGATGCCCTGAATCTTGTGCGGTCCCGGACGACCGCCCGAGAGTACCGGGCTGTCCTCGGGCTCCACCGCCACGAGGCGGAGGTCGGGCAGGCGGGGCTTGAGCACCTGACCGCAGCCGGTGATCGTGCCCCCCGTGCCGACGCCGCAGACGAGCACGTCGAGACGCCCGCCGGTGTCGCGCCAGATCTCCTCCGCGGTGGTGCGGCGGTGGATCTCGGGATTGGCCGGATTCTCGAACTGCTGCAGCATGACGGCATGCGGATTCTCGCGGCAGATCCGCTCCGCCGCCTCGATCGCGCCGCGCATCCCGAGGGCCGCGGGGGTGAGCTCGAGCTCGGCCCCCAGCAGACGCAGCATCTTGCGTCGCTCGATGGACATGCTCTCCGGCATGGTGAGCAGAAGCCGGTAACCCTTGGCGGCACAGACGAAGGCGAGAGCGATGCCGGTGTTGCCCGAGGTGGGCTCCACGAGCAGGGTGTCGGGACCGATCACACCGCGCCGCTCGGCGGCCTCCACCATGGCGAGCGCGATGCGGTCCTTGACCGAGGAGAGCGGGTTGAAGAACTCGAGCTTGAGCAGGATCTCCGCATGACAGCGGTGCGCGCGGGGAAGACGGTGCAGCCGTACGAGCGGCGTGTTGCCGATGGTCTCGCAGATGTTGTCGTAGATCCGCTCGGCCGGCTCCGAGACCGCCTGCCGGCCCGCTTCAATGACCGCCATGCCCGCTCCTCCCGCACCGACGTCACATGTCGGAAGTGTAAAACATTTGACCGCGAGGTCCAGCAAGGGGTTTACAGATCCGCCCGCGCTCACGATGTTCGGGCCCCGGCGCATGCGCCGCCCTTCCCTCCCCTCCCGACGTGACAAGCGCGATGAGCTATCCCGTTCTCCGCCTTCGCGCAGGTTGTGAACGACGCCTGCGCAGCGGTCATCCCTGGCTCTACTCCAACGAGATCCGCCCAAACCCCGAGCTCGAGCCCGGAAGCCTCGTGCGGGTGATGACCGCCGACGGCAAGATCTTCGGCGTCGCCTACTACAATCCGCATTCCCTGATCGCGGCACGCATGCTGAGCCGCAGCAGGGACGCGGTCATCGACCGCCGCTTCCTGGAGCTGCGGCTGCGCCGCGCCCTGGATCTGCGCGCGCGCATGTTCGCCGAGCCCTTCTACCGCCTGCTCCACGCCGAGGGCGACGGCCTGCCCGGTTTCGTCCTCGACCGCTACGGCGAGCACCTGGTGGTTCAGCTCAATACCGCGGGCGCGGAACGGCTCTGGCCGCTGCTCGCCGAAGCGCTCGATGCCCTGCTCCCGGCGCGCTCGATCCTCCTGCGCAACGATGCGGCGGTGCGGGAGCTCGAGGGTCTGCCGCGGGAGGTCCGGCGCTGGCGCGGCGAGCCTCCGCGCCGGGTCGAGCTGATCGAGAACGATCTCGTCTTTCCCGTCGATCCCGAACACGGGCAGAAGACCGGATGGTATTATGATCAGCGTCTCAACCGGGCGCTCGTGCGCCTGTTCGCGCGCGATCAGCGGGTGCTCGACCTCTACGGCTACAGCGGCGCCTTCGCCCTCAATGCGCTGGCTGCGGGCGCACGCGAGGCGCTCGTCGTGGATGCGAGCGCGCCCGCCCTCGAACTCGCCCGCGAAAGCGCGGCCCGCCAGGGAGTGGCCTCCCGCCTTGCCACCGAACGCTGTGAAGTGTTCGAGATCCTCGACCGCTTCGCGCGCGAGCGCCGCCGTTTCGGGCTCGTCCTCGCCGATCCGCCTTCCTTCGTCAAAAGCCGCAAGACGCTCGCGAGCGGTCTTCGCGCCTACCGTCGCCTTGCCGAACTCGCCGCGCGTGTGACCGCGGAAAACGGCGTCCTCTGCGTCTCCTGCTGTTCCCACAACGTGCCCGTGGACGCCTTCCTGCGCGAGCTTCAGCTCGGCATCAAGGCGGCGACGCGCGGTGCCCGCCGTCTCGCCCTTTGCGGCCAGGCGCCCGACCACCCGGTCCACCCCATGCTCGCCGAAACCGCCTATCTCAAGTTTGCCGCCTTCGCCCTCGATTGAACCATCTCAACCTTTGATGGTTGTTGTTCGAGAAAAAAGCGCGTAAAAGGAAATCGGTCCCGCTCACGGTCGCCGGGCAGAAGGAATGTGGCGCATGGCGGCGGCGAATGATGCGGCGCTGCGGACGGAATCCGCGCAGGAGCGGTGGGTCGCGGCGTTCGAACGGCTGGGCGAGCTCCTCGATCGCCCGGCGCATCGAAGCGAGATCGAAGCGCGCCTCGCGCTCGGCCAGGAACTTCCGGCTGATGCCGAAGCATGGCTGCGCGCCGGCGAGCGGCTGGGCTATCGCGGCCGGCTGCATCGCGCGCGCGAACGACGCCTGCTCGATGTCCCGACTCCGTTCCTTCTCATCGGCAGGGACGCGGACGACGTCCGGCTCGTGCGTGCGCGGATGGGACGGCGTCTCGTCGTCGTCGAGCCCCTGAGCGGGCGTACCTCGGCGCTGGGCGCGCGCGCCGCGGCGGATCGCTACGAGCACATCCTCTCCCTCCGGCCGGAAAGCGGTGCCGGCACCGGCCTGCGCGCGCTGTTCGCGGAGCGGCGCTTCTGGCCCGCCTTCGCCCAGGTCGCGGTGGCCTCCGTGTTCGTCAACCTGCTCGCCCTCGCGACCCCGATCTTCATGATGACGGTGTACAACCGCGTCATCCGCCACGCGGCGATGAGCACCCTCGATGCTCTCGCCGTGGGCATGTTCACCCTCGTGGCCTTCGAACTCATTCTGCGGGCCCTCCGCGCCCGCATCGCGACCCATACCGGAGCGCGGCTCGATGTCGAGATCGGGCGCGAGGTGGTGGCCCGGGTGCTGCGGCTGCCGCTGCAGTCGTTCCACCGTCTCGCCGCGGCGGGCCTGCTCGAACGTCTGCGCCAGCTCGATCATCTGCGTCACTTTCTCTCCGGCAATCTTCCCGTCTTCCTCGTCGATCTCCTGTTCGTGTTCCTCTTTCTCGGCGCGCTCGCGGCGCTGAGCCCGCCGCTTGCCACCCTCACCGTGGGCGCCGCGGCGGCCTTCGCTTTGCTCGGATGGATCGCGCGCGCGCGCCAGAAGAGCCTGGCACAGCGCCAGAGCCGGGCGACGACGGCGAAGAACGCGGCGCTCTTCGAGGCCGTGGTCAACGCCCCCACGGTCAAGGGGCTCGCCCTCGAGCCCGAGATGGAAAAGCGCCTGTCGCGACATCTCTATGGCGCCGCCTGGTGCGGGCTCGAGACCGGAAGCCTCGCCCAGCTCGCCGGCAGCCTCGCCCAGGCCCTGCAGCATGCCACGGCGGTGCTGCTCGTCTATGTGGGCGCCCGCATGGTCGTGGCCGGGGAGCTGTCGATCGGGGCCCTGGTTGCCTGTTCGATCCTCGCCGCACGCAGCCTCGCCCCCATCCGCCAGCTGTTCCTGAGCTGGCCGCAGCTCCAGCAGGCGCGCGACGCGCTCAGGCGCATCGACGAGCTGCTCGCCCGCGAGATCCCCGCCCCGGCGCTGCGGCGGGCGCCGGTCGAACTCGAGCTCGAGGGGCACCTCCGTTTCGAGCGCGTCCGCTTCCGCTATGATCCGGACCGCCCGCCGGCGATCGACGGCATCGATCTCGACATCCCCGCGGGCAGCGTGATCGCCCTCGTGGGGGCGCCGGGCTCGGGCAAGAGCACGCTCGTCAAGCTCGCGGCCGGGGTTCTCGAGCCCGATGAGGGACGCGTCCTCGTGGACGGGCACGACCTGCGCCATCTCGGCCCCTCCTACCGCCGCCGGCTCGGCTATGTTCCACAGGAGATCCAGCTCTTCTCGGGCAGCATCGCCGACAACATCGCCATGGGCAGCGACCACTGCCCGTTGACGCGGGTCGTGGCCGCCGCCCGCTTCGTCGGTCTTCACGATGTCGTGATGCGCCTCCCCAAGGGCTACGACACCGAGCTCGGCGACGGCGGCGCCGGCCTGTCCACGGGGCAGAAGCAGCTCGTCTGCATCGCCCGCGCGCTCGTGCGCAATCCGCGGCTGCTCCTGCTCGACGAGGCGACGAGCGCCCTCGATGCCGCGAGCGAGGGCCGCCTGCTCGAGAATCTGCGCCGCGCGGGCAAGGGGCGGACGATCCTCCTCGCCACCCATCGACCGAGCGCCATCGCCTTCTGCGAGCGGGCGATCGTGCTGCGGGAGGGCCGCATCCTGCACATCGGCAAGGCCGGGGACGTCGAGGCCGCGATCCGCCAGGGCGGTGGCCGGCGGGTCGGGCTCCACGTGGCGAGCTGAGGTTGGCGATGACGACGGCAAGCCTGGAGGTGGCGGTCCCCGCAGATGTCCGCGACCGGCTCGACGGCGGCCCGCCTTTCACCCTCACCCTGCTGCTGACCACGCTGGTCCTGCTCGTGGTGGCCTTCGGGCTGTGGCTCGCCTGGGCCGAGGTCGACCGCATCGTGCGCGCACCGGGGCAGATCCGCCCCGCGGGCAAGGTGCGGATCGTCAACCATCCCGAGGGTGGGCGCGTGGCCGAGATCTTCGTGCAGGAAGGACAGCGGGTCGCCGCCGGGCAGCCGCTGCTCGCCTTCGACACGCGCGAGGCGAGAGCCCGCTTTGCGCAGCTCGAAGCGAAGCGCGCCGCCATCGAAGCGGAGATCGCCCGCCTCGAGGCGGAGCTCGAAGGCCGCGAGGAGGCTCCCGAGCTGCGCCTCGAGGGCGTCGCCGCCGAACTCGTGGAGGCGCAGAGGAGGCTGCTGCAGGCGCGCCTCGCGGCCTTCGAGGAGCGCCGACGGAGCCTCGAGGAGACGGTGCGCACGCGCGAGCGGGAGCTCGAGCGCGCCCGCGCCGAACGCGAGCGCCTGGCGATGCGGCTCGAGCTCGAACGCCAGCAGCTCGAGGCCGTGCGCCGACTCGCCGAACAGGGCCTCTATCCCCGCCTCAAGCTCGTCGACATGGAAAAGGAGTTCGCCGATACGAAGGGCGCACTCGCCAAGGCCAGGGCGGCCGAAGCCGCAGCGCGTGCGGCGCTCGGCGAGAGCCGGGCGCGGCTCGAGTCCCTGCGCCGCGAGCGGGAGAGCCGCCTGCGGGAGGAGCTGGAGCGGCTTCGCACCGAGCACCGCCTTCTCGCACGGGAGATCGACGCCCGCGCGAGCGCTCTCGACAGCCGCGTGCTGCGCGCGCCCGTGGCGGGCATCGTCCAGGATCTCGCGATCACCGCCGCGGGCCAGGCGGTGGCGCCCAACGCGCCCGTCCTCAAGATCGTACCCGAGGGCGAGCAGCTTCTCGTGGAAGCCCTGGTGCCCAACGAGGACATCGACGAGATCCGCATCGGCATGCCGGTAACCCTGAAGGTGCGCGCCTTCGACTTTCTCCGTTACGGGAGCCTCGAGGGACGCGTGCGCGAGATCGCCGCCGACGCCGTGCGCGCCAAGAGGGGCGAAGCCGTCTACCGGGTGACCATCGGCATCGAGGAGGATGCGGACCCGGAGCGGATGCGACTGCACCGGGCGCTGCAGTCCGGCATGCTCGTGGACGTCGAGTTCCGGATCGGCACGCGCACGCTCCTCTCCTATCTGCTCGAACGGCTGCTGCGCGCCCGCGCCGAAGCCTTCACCGAAGCATGAAGACGGTCAGCGGTCGCGGACCTCGCCACTCATGCCCACCACCCGATACCCGTCCCGCCTGTCGATGACGAAGGTGCGGGTCGCGAAATCCTGGCAGCGGCCGGTCAGAAAACCGTCCATGCCGTAGGTGTCGTCGCGGTAGTGGTAGCGGATTTTCAGGACCAGCCTCGTGGGCGTGTCCTCGAGCACCTCGACGCGGGTGATGCCCCGGATCTCCGGAGCGAGGCAGGTATAGTTCCGCTCCGCCGCGTGGTGGCGGTAGTAGGAACGGATGAGGTAGGTGAGCTCAGGGTCCAGCGGCCCCGGGCCGGCGACGCAGCCCGCAAGCAGCGCGGAAAGCAGGAGTGTGCCGAATCGAGCCATGCCTCACCCTTCATGGTACCGGCAGATGGAGGCGGAAGCGCGTACCCCCTTCGCCACTGGCGACGAGCCGGATATCGCCGCCGTGGGCACGCATGATCTCGCGGCAGATCGCGAGCCCGAGACCGACGCCCTCCTTGCCGGGCGCCGCGGCGAAGGGCTCGAAGAGATGGGAGCGCACCTGCTCGGGAATGCCGGGTCCATCGTCGGCGACCTCGATGGCGACGCGTCCGCCGTCCTCGAGCCAGGCCCGCACCCAGATCGTGCCCCTGCCTCCCGTCGCCTGTTCGGCGTTCTTGAACAGGTTGAGAAACACGCGATAGAGCCGATCCCGGTCGGCGCAGACCTCGAGCCCGTCCGGGATCTCCATCTCCAGCCGCATGCCCGGCGCGACCGTGGCACCGGCCTCCAGGACGGGCTCGCGCAGAGGGAGCGGCCGCATCTCCAGCGTGGGAAGCTCGCTCTTTGCGAAGGTCAGGGTTTCCGTGCACAGGCGCGCGGCGCGCTCGAGCGTTGCGAGCAGCCGTCCCGCGATCTCGCGTACCCTGGGATCGCCGCTCGCTTCGAGCCGGTCGGAAATCAGGATCGCGCCCGCGAGCATGTTCTTGAGGTCATGCTGGATGCGGGCCACCGCCGCCCCCAGCGCGGCGAGCCGGGTCTTCTGCAGCAGTGCGCGGCGGATCTCCTTCTGCATGGCCGCGATCTCGGCCTCGACGATGCCGATCTCGTCGCTGCGGCCGCTGGGCTCGAGGTCGTGCGCGGCATCCTCGGGGTGGCGGCGGAAGCGGTGAAGATGGGCCGTGATGCGCTCGAGCGGCGCGATCATCGTCCGCCTCAGGGCGAGAAACAGCAGCGTGGCGAGAAAGGCCGAGAGGACGAGGGAAAGCAGGAGGATGCGCCGGGCATAGCCGACCATCTCGTACCACAGGGCCGCCTCCGGCAGCGTCACCACCACTTCCGCACCGGCCTCCATTTCCGCCGGCAGCCGGATGCGGATCAGCCGCTCGCCGCGAAAGCGCAGCGTCTCCAGGGCATCGAGAATGAGCTCGAGCCAGCTCGCGGAAGCGAGATCGAAGGTGCGGTCGACGGGAACGGGCGGGCCGAGGACGAGCTCGCCTTCGGGACGGATGACCTGGATGCGCAGGGCGCCGACATTGGACAGCAGGGCGTCCTCGATCTCCATCGGCACCGGGACGGTGCCGCTGCGGTCGAGGGGAAGGGTCGCGAGATGGGCGCGGGCTCCGATCTCCTGAAGGTACACCAGCCGAAAGCGGGCGATCGAGGGCAGGAAGATGAGGATCTCGCCGAGCAGCAGAAAGGCGATGGACAGCAGCAGGATGCGTGCGGACAGGCCCCAGCTGCGGCGAGCTCCGGGCGGCCGCCGTGCCGGCGCGCAGGGCGCCGCAGCCGCGGCTGCGGAAGCCGCGGCAGGACGCCGTTTGACAGCCGCGGCGGCCGTTTCTATATGAGCGCCCGCCTTCGTCACTTCCGGACCTTCGAAGGAATTTCCCGTGAAACGGACCTATCAGCCGAGCCGGATCGTGCGCAAGCGGCGCCACGGGTTTCGCGCGCGCATGGCAACGCCCGGCGGCCGCCGCGTCCTGAAGCGTCGTCGCGCGAAGGGGCGCAAGCGTCTGACGGTTTGACGGCAGGGGACGCAACGCCTCTCCGGCTGGAAATCCTGCGGCAGCGCCGCCAATTTCTCGATGCGGCCCGGGGCCGGAAGTGCGTCATGCCGGCCTTCGTTCTGCAGGCGGTCCGACGGCCGGGCGCGGATGAGGTGCCCACCGTCGGCATAGGTTATACGGCCAGCCGGAAGATCGGCAAGGCGGTCGCACGCAATCGTGCCAAGCGGCGCCTGCGCGAGGCCGCGCGGGTGCTGTTGCCGGATCTCGGGCGGCCGGGCTGGAACTACGTGCTGGTGGCACGACAGGCGGTACTCACATGTCCGTTTGCCGAACTCAGGAACCAGCTTGCAGCAGCGCTGCGGCGCGTCCACCGGGCCCAAGGCCCGCGCGGGCGGGCATCCTCGCGCGCCTGCTGATGCTTCTCGTCCAGCTCTACCGTCTCGTGATCTCGCCCCTTCTGGGGCCGAGCTGCCGCTATCTGCCGACCTGCTCGGAATATGCCCTGGAAGCCCTGGCCCGACACGGTGCGCTGCGCGGCAGTCGCCTCGCCCTCGGCCGCATTCTGAGATGCCACCCCTGGGGCGGCCATGGCTACGACCCCGTGCCCGAGCCCGGGCCCCTTCACCACTCCATCCGGCAAGACCGCTCATGACCGAACAGCGAAACCTCATCCTCGCCATCGTTCTCTCGGTCGGCATCATCCTTGCCTTCCAGTACTTCTATGAGATCCCCCGCCTGCAGAGGGCGCAGCAGGCGGAACAGCGCGAAACTGCCGCAGAGGTGGAGCGGCCCGAAGCCGCGCGGCCCGCGCCGGCGCTCACGAGTGAGGCGATCGAGACCCGCCTCATCGAACAGGCGTTGCGCGAGGCGCCGCGGCTCGCGATCGACAATGCCCGGCTTTCGGGGTCCCTCACCCTCCGCGGTGCGCGCATCGACGATCTCCTGCTCGACGATTACCGCGAGACGATCGACCCCGACTCGGCGCGCATCCGCCTTCTCCACCCGGTCGGCACCGCACGCGCCTATTTCGCCGAATTCGGCTGGGTGGCGAAGGATGAAGGGGTGAAGGTGCCGGATGCGAAGACGCTATGGAAGGTCGAGGGTGGACCGCTGCGGCCGGGAAGCGAGGTCGTGCTCTCCTGGGACAACGGCAGCGGTCTGCGTTTCGAGAAGCGGATCACCCTCGACGAGAACTACATGTTCACGGTCCGCGAGCGGGTCGTGAACCGATCGGACCGGGCCGTGACCCTCTATCCGTACGGCGTCGTGAGCCGGCGCGGCACGCCGAAGACGCTCGGCTACTACATCCTCCACGAAGGCCCCATCGGCGCTCTCGGCGAACGGCTGCAGGAGATCGACTACGCCGATCTCCGCGATGAGGGGCCCGTCGAGCTCGAGAGCGTCGGCGGCTGGCTCGGCTTCACCGACAAGTACTGGCTCGTCGCCCTCGTGCCCGAGCAGAAGGAACACATCACCGCCACCTTCCGGCATTTCACCAACGACGGCGTCGACCGCTATCAGACCGACTATATCGGCGCGCCGGTGACGGTGGCGCCGGGGGATGAAGCGACCGCCACCGCGCATCT
>CAZHHU010000013.1:35463-37000 GCA_964532215.1 uncultured Geminicoccaceae bacterium | reverse complement strand
CGGAAGCCGAAGAGCAGGAGGGCGATGCCGAGCAGCGACCAGAGCGCGGTCTCGATCAGTCTCCCGTGCTCCTCGAGCAGCCGCGTGAGCAGGCCCGGCTCGGGCGGCGGCGCGACCTCGGCCGAGGCAAAGGGACGGCTCACGATCTCGATCCGGTCGCCGCGGTCCTCGTCGATTCCCGCGGCGCTGCGCACGAGGGCCTCGAGCTGCTTGAGCTCCTCCTCGGGCAGGGGCTCGAAGCGCCGGGTGCCGTTCGCGTCCTCGACCCAGTTGCCGTCCACCTGCACGGCCACGAAGAGGCGCCGCAGCCGGCCGCCGCGGGCGCGCTGATTGCGCACCGTGCGCGAGATCTCGTAGTTGACCGTTTCCTCGGTTCGCGCCGTCTGCTCCCGACTCTCCGTTCCACCCGCGGCCTGTTTCGCGGCCGGCAGGTTGTTCGCCACCGTGACCGCACCCGTGGTATCGTTCTGGTTGCTCTGACTCGTCTCCTCGACCGTGCGCGTGCTCCGTGCCACCTGACTTTCGGGGTCGAACGTCTCCTGTACCGTGCTGAGCTCGTCGAAGTCCATCTCCGCGGTCACCTGGGCGTCGGCCCGGCCCGGCC
The DNA here is from genome assembly GCA_964532215.1 of uncultured Geminicoccaceae bacterium. Taxonomy (GTDB): domain Bacteria; phylum Pseudomonadota; class Alphaproteobacteria; order Geminicoccales; family Geminicoccaceae; genus HRBIN39. Next base: position 36,396 of record CAZHHU010000013.1, on the reverse strand, counting down.
CGAGGCTGCGCTCGAGCAGCTCGAGGATCTTGCTGCGCAGGTGCTCTTCGTAGCTGCGGCGGTAGTCTTCCGCCGCCGCGAGATCGAGCTGTTCCTCGCCTTCCTCGCCGCGAGCCAGCAGGCGGCCGCGGTCGTCGACGACGGTCACGCGGTCGGGCTCGAGGCCCGGAACCGCGGCGGCGACAAGATGACGGATGCCGGCGATCTGCCGGCGGGAGAGGGTGGCGCCACCGCCGAGGGCGAGGAACACCGAAGCGGTCGTCGGCGTGCGCTCGCGCTGGAACAGGCGGCGAGGCGGCTGGACGATGTGCACCCGCGCCCGGCGGACGGCGGCAATGCTCGCGATCGTGCGCGCGAGCTCACCTTCGAGGGCGCGCTTGAGATTGACGTTGGCGACGAAGTCGGTGGTCGTGAAACCGTTCGTGCGATCGAACAGCTCGTAGCCGACGATGTCTCCGGCCGGCATGCCCTCCTCGGCAAGGCGCATGCGCAGCCGGGGCACCTCGTCCTCGGGGACGAGGATGCCGTCGCCGCGCGCGTTGAGCCGATAGGGCACCTCCATGGCTTCGAGGCGGTCGACGATGGCCGCCACATCGCCGCTCTCGAGCCCGCCGAACAGAAGCGTGTAGGGAGGTGCCAGGAGCTCGCGCAGGATGAAGAAGGCGGATGCGAGGAGCGCGAGCAGGACGGTGCCGACGGCGAGAATGCGCCCCGGCCCGAGGCTGCGCAGCGGCTCGACCCAGGACGGACCCGAAGAACGGGCCTCCTCGGGCAGCGCCTCCGCCGTCGCCTGCACCTCCTGCGCCATCGCGCGCGCGGCCTCCTCGTCGCGAAGCCTTTCCGGCGCAGCTTGTAGGCGCTCTAGGTGAAAAGTCCGTTAACGGGGCCGCCCCTGACCTCTGGCCGCGACGCGCCGCCGATGGCAGATTAGAT
>CAZHHU010000013.1:0-35363 GCA_964532215.1 uncultured Geminicoccaceae bacterium | reverse complement strand
TAACGGGGCCGCCCCTGACCTCTGGCCGCGACGCGCCGCCGATGGCAGATTAGATTTCCGGGGTCGAAGACGCGGGGTCGGAGGCCATGCTGCGGCTGGCGATCGCCCTTTTCATCGCCTTCCTTTCCGCCGCCGCACCGGCGCGGCCCGGCGACGAGCTCGAGCGGGCGCGCCTCGCCATGGTCGAGCTCGTGCGGCTCGAGGCCGCGATGGTGGCGCAGGAGACGGGCATCCCCGAGCTCGACGAACGCGTGCTCGAGGCGTTGAAATCCGTGCCCCGCCACGCCTTCCTGCCCGAGCCCCTGTGGCCCTTCGCCTACCGCCCGCAGCCGCTGCCCGTCCACCCCGAGCAGAATCTCGCGGCACCCTTCATCGCCGCCCTGATGCTCCAGCTTGCGGACATCCGCCCGGGCGATCGGCTGTTCGAGACCGGAACCGATGTCGGCTACCAGGCGGCGCTCGCCGCCCGGCTCGGGGCCCGCGTCTACAGCGTGGAGCTCATCCCCGAACTCGCGCGCTGGGCGGCGGAGCGGCTGCGGGCGCTGGGCTTCGAGGAGGTGGAGGTGCGCCGGGGTGACGGCTACTACGGCTGGCCCGAGAAGGCGCCGTTCGACGTCATCATCGTCAAGGAGGCGATCCCCGACATTCCGCCGCCGCTGTGGCGCCAGCTCGCGCCCGGAGGCCGCCTCGTTGCCCCGATCGGGCCCGCCATGGGCGAGCAGTGGCTGACGGTGATCGTCAAGACACCCGAGGGGCCGCGTCAGCGGCGGGTGCTGCGGGTGCGTTTTTCGCCACTGCAGGGGGGCGAGCGCCTGTAGGACGGCAAGCCGGCCCGCGCCGCCAGAAGGCGCTCCGCCCGCAGCGGGCGAAATGGCCGCGGTGATCTTGTCGGCCCCAGCTACCGTAGACATATGTGGAGGGCCAGGCGGCCGGACGGCCGCTCCCGCGCTGTGCGGGGGAGGAAAGTCCGGGCTCCACGGAAGCACGGTGCCGGGTAACGCCCGGCGGGGGTGACCCCAGGGAAAGTGCCACAGAGAGCAGACCGCCCGCCGGGGCCACAAGGCCTGCGGGCAAGGGTGAAAGGGTGCGGTAAGAGCGCACCGCACCCCCGGCGACGGGGGTGGCACGGCAAACCCCACCGGGAGCAAGACCGAATAGGAGCGGCGAGGACGCCACGGCGTCCGGGTCGGCTTCCGGGCCCGCCGCTCGGGTTGGTCGCGCGAGGCGCGGGGTGACCCGCGTCCCAGAGGAATGGCCGTCACCCGGAATTCCCGGGTACAGAACCCGGCTTACAGGCCGCCTGGCCTTTTCCCTTCCTGTCCCGCGGTTATCCACAAAACGATCCCTATGGGAGGATTCCGATCATAAATCAAGCGGCTAATATCGGCTTTTGATCTGATTTCTCAGCATCCGCACCTTGACCGTCCCGAGGCAGGACCCTAGACTGCGCGTTGTGCGAGCAGCCGGAGGAAAAGGATCATCGCGGCAAGCTCGTATCGGGCCAATGATGGCGGGGCGTGTAGAAAGTATTCTCGCTTGAGGACGGGCCTGCGGCATGATATTCCTCTCGTTCACGTGGAGGAGAAGTAGCGGTTCTGCCGTGAAGCACGCAAGTGTTCACCGGTAAACGCCGGCGATTGGCGAGAACAATTTTGTTCGCCTAGCGCAGGAATTGCACGGTCAGGGAAAGGCGCCGCCCCTTCTCGGAACAGGGGACCGGTGCCACGTGCGCCCGGCGAACATGTGGAACATTGTGGACAGCCGATGTCCGAAGCCACTCATGTTCCGGTTCTTCTCGCGGAAGTGCTCGACGCCCTCGGCCCCCGTGACGGTGGCATCTATGTCGATGCGACCTTCGGAGGGGGCGGATACAGCCGGGCCCTGCTCGCCACCGTGGACTGCCGGGTGGTCGCCATCGACCGCGACCCGGAGGCGGTGGCGCGCGGCCGCGAGCTCGAGCGCGAAGAACCCCGCTTCACCATGATCGAGGGGCGGTTCGGCGAGCTCGACCGGCTCCTCGCGGAACGGGGGATCGGAGCTGTCGACGGGATCGTGTTCGATCTCGGGCTGTCGAGCTTCCAGCTGGCGGCAGCGGAGCGCGGCTTCTCCTTCACCCTCGAAGGACCGCTCGACATGCGCATGGAGCGGCGGGGGCCGAGTGCCGCCGATCTGCTCGCCCGTCTTCGCGAGGAGGAGATCGCGCGCATCCTGCGCGATTACGGCGAGGAACCCGCGGCGCGACGGATCGCGCGGGCCATCGTCGCCCGCCGCGCGCAGGCGCCGATCCGCACGACGCGCGAACTCGCGGAGCTCATCGTTCAGGTCGTGGGGCCGGGACGGCGCGGTCACCACCCGGCCACGCGAACGTTCCAGGCGCTGCGCATCGCGGTGAACGACGAGCTCGGCGAACTCGAACGCGGGCTCGCCGCCGCGGTGCGGGTGCTCAGGCCGGGAGGCCGGCTCGTGGTGGTGAGCTTCCATTCCCTCGAGGATCGCATCGTCAAGCGCTTCGTGGACGCGCAGGCGGGCCGCAGGCCGCGGCTCTCCCGTCACCTCCCGGAGGCGGGTCTGGCGGCATGCCGGCCGACGCTCCGCTGGGTGACGCGCAGGGTGGTGCGTCCCTCCCGCGCCGAGCTCGCGCGCAATCCCCGCGCCCGCTCCGCCCGCCTCAGGGTGGCGGAGAAGCTGGCGGCGGAAGGTGAATCCGCGGACCGACCGCCGCTGGAGGTGGCGGCATGAAGTCGCGACCGACCCTTATCCTGCTCGTTCTGCTCGCCGCGGTGGCGGCGCTGGTCTTCGGCCTCAAGCATCACGTGGCCCGGATGGACGGTGAGATCGCGGCCGCGCGGGCCCGCATCGCCGAGCTCCGCTGGTCGCTCGCCGAGCTCCGGGCGCGCTATGCCTATCTCTCCCGCCCCCAGCGCCTCGCGCGCCTCGCCGCGCGGCTGGGGATGAAACCCGCGACTGCCCACCGTATCGTCGCCCTCGAACGGATCGGCACCTACCGGCAGCTCGAGCTCGCCGTACACCCCGTCGACCTGCCGCTGCCCTCGGGCGGCCGTGTGCCCGTGCGCATCAAGCCGCCCTTCACCTTTTCCCCGGAGGCCATGCAGTGAGCGCGGGGCCGGCGCGCATGAGGGAGATCCCGCCGCAGGAGGCCGCGCGCCGCGCCCGCAGACGTGTGCGCCTGCTCGCCCTTGCGTTCATGCTCGCCTTCGCCGCGGTCGGCGCACGCCTGTTCGAAATCCAGCGCCTCGCCCCGGCACCGCGCCCGGAAATTGTGGCGCGTGGCGCGAAGCGGCTTGCGGTGCGCCGCGAGATCGTGGACCGGCATGGCCGCCTGCTCGCCACCAATGTGCGGACCCTGGCGCTCGCCGTCGATCCGGCCCGGCTTCCGGACCCGGAGGAGGCTGCGCGCCAGCTCGCCGCGATCCTCGAGGGCGTGGACGCCGCCCGTCTGCGTGAGCGCCTGCGACCGGAGCGCCGCTTCGCCTGGGTGAAGCGGCGGTTGTCGGCACGCGAACAGCAGGCGGTGCAGGAACTCGGACTGCCGGGGATCATCTTCGTGCCCACGGTGCGCCGCGTCTATCCGCAGCGGGCGCTGTTCGCGCACCTGCTCGGCGCCGTGGGCGTCGACGGCCAGGGGCTCGCCGGAGCGGAGGGAGGTCTCGATCGCCTCCTCCGCGCCGGTGACGAGGCGGGACCGCTCGCGCTCTCGGTCGATCTTCGCGTGCAGCAGGCGCTGCGCGAGGAGCTGCAGGATGGCTTCCGTCGCTTCCGGGCGAGCGGCGCCTGTGGCCTCGTCATGGACGTGCGGAGCGGCGAACTGCTCGCGCTCGTGAGCCTGCCGGACTTCGATCCCAACGCCTATGGCGGGGCGCGTCCGGAACAGCGGCGCGATCGCTGCACGGGCAGCGTCTATGAGCTCGGCTCCCTGTTCAAGCTCGTGAGCGTCGCAGCGGCGCTCGATTCCGGTGCGGTGACGCTGCGCGACCGGTTCGATGCCCGCATGCCGCTGCGCATCGGACGTCACCGCATCGACGACGATCACGCCCGCCGCCGCTGGCTGACGGTGCCGGAGATCCTCGCCTTCTCCTCCAACATCGGCACCGTGCAGATGATCTTCGCCGCCGGGGGTGCTGGACGGGAGCGGCGCTATCTCGAGCGGCTGGGGCTCGCCGGGCCGCTCGCCATCGAGCTCGTCGAGCGCGAACGGCCGCTCTTTCCCCGCCGCTGGCCCGATATCGTCGCCGCCACGGTGTCCTACGGCCACGGCATCGCGGTCACGCCCCTCCACTTCGCCCAGGCGGTCGCCGCGCTCGCCCATGACGGGCGCCTGCGGCCGGCGACGCTGCTTGCGGGCGGCCGGGCGCCCACCCGCGGGGTGCTGGACAACCCGCGCATCATCGACGACCTGCGCTGGCTCATGTGGCTCGTGGTCGAACGCGGCACCGGCACCCGGGCGCAGGTTCCCGCCTATCTCGTCGGCGGCAAGACGGGGACCGCCGACAAGCCGGCACCGGGAGGAGGCTACCGCAGCGGTCAGGTGGTGGCATCCTTTCTCGGCGTCTTTCCCGTCGAGGATCCGCGCTATCTCGTGCTCGTGCTGCTCGACGAACCGAAAGGGGACCGGTCGACCTTCGGGTTCCGCTATGGCGGCTGGACCGCGGCCCCGGTGGTGGCCAGAGTCATCGAGCGGATCGGTCCGCTGCTCGGGGTGCCGCCCTCATCGGCCGAGGCGCGGGCGCGTTTTGCCGCGCGACTCGCGATCACCCCCGCCTTCAACGGGCGCACCGGGCGCATGGAGGACGGCCTTGCGGCTCTCGACGCTGGTGGTTGAAGGCACCCGGCTCGTGGGTGACGGCGCGGTGGAGATCTCGTCGCTCGCCTGCGACAGCCGCCGGGTGCGCCCCGGTGCGCTGTTCGCGGCGCTTGCGGGAAGCCGCGACGACGGCAGCCGCTACGTCCGCGAGGCCCTCGCGAGGGGCGCCGTGGCCCTGCTCGGCGATCCGCGCATCGAGGCCCATGCATCGGGCGTGCCCGTGCTCCTCGCCGAGGAGCCGCGGCGTGCCCTCGCGCTCGTGGCGGCGCGTTTCTTCGGCACCGGGCCGAAGGTGCAGGTCGCGGTCACGGGCACGAACGGCAAGAGCTCGACCGTCGCCTTCGTGAGACAGCTCTGGCAGGCGCGCGGCCTGAGGGCGGCGAGCCTCGGTACCCTGGGGGTCGAGCCGCCTCTTGAGGGGGATGCTCCGGCTCTCACCACCCCGGATCCCATCACCCTGCACCGGCTGCTCGCGAGGCTCCAGGCGGCCGGCGTGAGCCATCTCGCGCTCGAAGCCTCCAGTCACGGACTCGACCAGCGGCGGCTCGACGGGCTCCGTTTCCAGGCTGCGGCATTTACCCATCTGAGCCGCGACCATCTCGACTATCACGACGACGAACGGGGCTATCTGGAGGCGAAGCTGCGCCTCTTCCGGGAGCTGCTCGCCGCCGACGGAATCGCGGTCGTCAACGCCGACGTGCCGGAATTCGACGCGCTCGCGCAGATCTGCACGAGGCGCGGTCTCACCCTCCACGACTACGGAAGGCGGGCGCGCCGCCTGGCGATCCGCGGCGTCGAGGCGCATCCCGAAGGGCTGCGGCTCGCCCTCGACTGGGAAGGACACGGCCTCGAACTCGATCTGCCGCTCTTCGGCCGCTTCCAGGCCTGGAATGTCGCGGCCGCGCTGCTGCTCGGCGAAGCCACCGGCGTGGACCGCCGGAGTCTGAGCGATGCGGCGCGCATGCTCCGCGCGCCGCGCGGGCGCATGGAGCGGGTGGGGCGGACGGAGCGCGGGGTGAGCCTGTTCGTCGACTATGCACACACCCCGGATGCCCTCGAGCAGGCGCTGCTCGCGCTGCGCGAGCACGGTCCGGGCCGCCTCGCCGTCGTCTTCGGCTGCGGCGGTGATCGCGATCGCGGCAAGCGCCCGCTGATGGGCGCCGTCGCCCGCCGCGGCGCCGATCTCGTCATCGTCACCGACGACAACCCGCGAAGCGAGGATCCGGCCCGCATCCGCCGCGAGATCCTCGACGGCGCGGGGCCGCAGGCGGTCGAGATCGGCGAGCGGCGCGAGGCGATCCGCTTCGCCCTGGGGCGGCTGGGGCCGGGCGATATCCTGCTCGTCGCCGGCAAGGGGCACGAGACCGGGCAGATTATCGGCGAGCGGGTGCTTCCCTTCGACGACGCGGCGGTGCTGCGTGAGCTCGCCGGAGCCTGCGGAGAGCCGGCATGAGGCCGCTGTGGACCGCCGAGGAAGTGTACCAAGCCACTGCGGGATGCGGCAGTGCGGGCTGGTGGGCGCGCGGGATCTCGATCGACAGCCGCACGCTCCGCCGGGGAGATCTGTTCGTCGCTCTCAGGGGGCCGCGGCACGACGCACACGATCATCTCGCCGAAGCGTTCGCGAGGGGCGCGGTGGCGGCGGTGGTAAGCCGCGAAGCCGAGGCAGCGGGGCCGCTCGTGCGGGTTCGGGACACGCTCGCGGCGCTCGAAGATCTCGCCCGCCACCGTCGGGCGGCCCTGGACGCCCGGGTCGTGGCCGTCACCGGAAGCGTGGGCAAGACGGGCAGCAAGGAGATGCTGCGGGCGCTGCTCGCGCGGCAGGCGCCCACATACGCGAGCGCGAGGAGCCACAACAACCACTGGGGCGTTCCCCTGAGCCTCGCGGCGACACCGCATGAGGTGCGCTTTGCGGTCTACGAACTGGGCATGAACCGTCCCGGAGAGATCCGCCGTCTCGTGCAGCCGGTGCGGCCCCATGTGGTGCTCATCACCTGGATCGCCTGCGCCCATCTCGCCTTCTTCCCCGACGAAGAGGCCATCGCCCGTGCCAAGGCGGAGATCTTCGAGGCCACGCCGCCGCCCGAGGTCGCCGTACTGCCCCGCGACAATGCCCATTTCGAACGGCTGCGGAGGCTGGCCCGTGAACTGGGCGTGGCCGAGATCCGCTCCTTCGGCAGCGCACCGGATGCCGACTGGCGCCTGCTCGAGGCCGAGTGGGGGGCGGAAGAGAGCCGCCTCGTGATCGCTGCCGGAGATCGCCAGATCCGCGGTCGGCTGTCGCTCGCGGGCCGGCACTGGGCGATGAACGCTGTGGGCGTGCTCGCGGCGATCGAGGCGCTCGGGGGCGACGTCGAGGCGGCGGTTGCAGGGCTTGCGGAACTCGAGGCGCCGGCGGGGCGGGGGCGGCGGCTGCGCGTGCCGGTTGCGGGCGGCGAGCTTCTCCTGCTGGACGAGTCCTACAACGCCAATCCCGCTTCCATGCGGGCCGCGCTCGAGGTGCTGGGACGGCAGCCGGGGCGGCGGATCGCGGTGCTCGGCGACATGGCCGAGCTCGGCCCCCGCAGCCCGGAGCTCCACGCCGCCCTCGCCGCGGCGGTAGTGGAGGCGGAAGTCGCGCGCGTCTTCACCTGTGGCGTCTTCATGCGCGAGCTCCGCGCGGCGCTGCCGGTGGAACGGCGTGCGGCCCATGCGGCTTCGGCGGCGGAGCTTCTGCCCGCGCTCAGGCGCGAGCTGCGCCCGGGCGACGTGGTGCTCGTCAAGGGTTCGCTCGCCTCCGGCATGGGGCGGATCGTCGACGCACTGCAGGCGGCATGCGCCGGAGCGGAGGGCTGAGGCGGTGCTCTACCACCTGCTCTACCCCCTCTCCGACGTCTTCGGCGCCTTCAACGTCTTCCGCTATCTCACCTTCCGCAGCGGCGGCGCCGTCATGACGGCGCTGTTCCTGAGCTTCCTCATCGGTCCCGCGGTCATCTCCTGGCTGCGCAGCAAGCAGCCGCAGGGTCAGCCCCTCAACGAGGACGTTCCGGACGATCACCTCGCGCGCAAGCGGGGCACCCCCACCATGGGCGGGGTCATGATTCTCGCCGCGGTGACGGTGGCCACCCTGCTCTGGGCCGATCTCACGAGCCCCTTCATCTGGATCGTGCTGCTCGTCACCCTGAGCTTCGGCGCCATCGGCATGGTGGACGATCACCTCAAGCTCACCCGCAACCAGAACCGGGGGCTTTCCGGTCGCCAGAAGCTCCTGCTCCAGAGCGCGATCGCGCTCGTCGCCGCCTGGGGCCTGAGCCGCCTCATGCCGGCGCCGCTCGGCACCTCGCTCGCGCTTCCCTTCCTCAAGGACGTCTATATCCCTCTGGGCCCCGCCTTCCCGCTGTTCGGCGCCTTCGTCATCGTCGGCGCCTCGAATGCCGTGAACCTCACCGACGGGCTCGACGGTCTCGCCATCGGCCCGGTGATGATCGCAGCCGGCAGCTTCGCGCTCATCGCCTATCTTGCCGGCAACGCGATCTTCGCGGGCTATCTCGGCATTCCCTATGTCCCGGGTGCGGGCGAGCTCGCCGTCTTCTGCGGTGCCATCGTCGGCGCGGGTCTGGGCTTTCTGTGGTTCAACGCGCCGCCCGCCATGGTCTTCATGGGCGATACCGGCTCCCTGTCCACCGGCGGTGCGCTCGGGGTGGTGGCCGTGGCCGCCAAGCACGAGCTCGTGCTCGCGATGGTGGGCGGGCTGTTCGTGCTCGAGACGATCTCGGTGATCGTCCAGGTCGCGTCCTTCAAGCTCACCGGGCGCCGCGTGTTCCGCATGGCGCCGCTGCACCACCACTTCGAGAAGAAGGGCTGGAAGGAGGAGACCATCGTCATCCGCTTCTGGATCATCGCCTTCATCCTCGCGATGATCGGCCTCTCGACCCTGAAGCTGAGGTGAGCCGTGAGCGCGCGCGGGACATGGGCAGGGAGGAAGATCGGCGTCCTCGGCCTCGGTCGCAGCGGCCGCGCGGTTGCCCGTGCGCTCGGCCGTGAGGGTGCTGCGGTGTTCGCCTTCGACGACCGGCCCGAGGCGCTCCGGGCCGCCGCCGTACCGGGCCTTCGCCCCGGCGTGCCGCAGGACGTCCGCCGGCTCGATCTTCTCGTGGTGAGTCCCGGCGTGCCGCTCGCCCATCCCCTCGCCGTCTCCGCACGGCATGCGGGGGTGCGCGTGGTCGGCGACATCCAGCTGTTCGCCGAGCTCCATCCGCGGCTGCGGCTCCTCGGGATCACCGGCACCAACGGCAAGTCGACCACCGCCGCACTTCTCCATCACCTTCTCACCGCCGCCGGTCTCAGGGCGCATCTCGGCGGGAACATCGGCACGCCCGTCTTCGAGCTCGATCCCAAGCCCGGCGAGGCCGTCGTCCTCGAGCTTTCCTCCTTCCAGCTCGAGCTCTGCACGCGGCTTCCGCTCGAGCTCGCCCTGTGGCTCAACTTCGCGCCCGATCATCTCGACCGGCACGGCACGGCCGAGGCCTATCTCGCCGCCAAGAGGCGGATCTTCGACGGGCTTTCGCCCCGCGGCACCGCCGTCGTGGTGGTCGAAGATCCGCTCTCGCGAGCGCTCGCGGACGAGCTCGAGCGATCGCATGTGCGCGTGCTGCGCGTCGGAGGCGAGGGCGAGAGGCTCGCGCTTTCCGTCCGTGACGGCCTGCTCAGCGATCCCGCAACCGGTGCCGCGCTCGCCGATCTGCGTCGGCTCGAGCGTCTTCGGGGCCGCCACAATCATCTCGATGCCGCGGCGGCGTTCGCGGCTGCGCGGGCGCTCGGAATCGCGGTGCCCGAGCTCGCACGCGGCCTCGCCGCCTTTGGCGGTCTGCCGCACCGCATGGAGCCGGTGGCGACGATCGAGGGGGTGCGCTTCGTCAACGACAGCAAGGCCACGAACCCCGAAGCGGCGGCGCGCAGTCTCGCCTGCTTCGAGGAATGCTTCTGGATCGCGGGCGGAAGGGCCAAACCCGGCGGCTTCGAGGCCCTGAACGCGGTGCTCGGGAACGTGCGCTGCGCCTATCTCATCGGCGAGGCCGCGGAGGCTCTCGCGCGGGCGCTCCGGGCGCGGATCCCGGTGGTGCGCGCCGGCACGCTCGCGCGGGCGGTGGCGGCGGCCTTTGACGATGCGCGCGGAAGCGGCTGCCGCCATCCCGTGGTGCTGCTCGCGCCCGCCTGCGCCTCCTTCGACCAGTTCCGCGATTTCGAGGAGCGAGGCGAGACCTTCATCCGCCTCGTGCGCAGCCTCGCCGCCCTGGAGGCCGACGCATGAGCCCCATCGCCCGCACCGACCAGAGCCGTCTCGGACACTGGTGGTGGACGGTCGATCACGGCCTGCTCACCGCCGTCGGCCTGCTCGTTGCCACCGGGCTCATCATGGTCCTCGCCTCGAGCCCGCCGATCGCCCGGCGCCTCGGTCTTCCCGAGGAGCATTTCGTCATCAAGCACCTGGTCTTTCTCGGACCGGCGCTGACCCTGCTCTTCCTCATGTCGCTGCTCTCGCCGCTCGGCGTCCTGCGCAGCGCCCGAGGGCTGCTGCTGGTCTTCATGCCGCTGCTGTTCGCGACGCTGATCTTCGCGCCCGAGATCAAGGGCGCAACGCGCTGGCTGCGCCTCGGCGGGGTTCTGCTGCAGCCGAGCGAATTCGTGAAGCCGGCCCTCGCGGTGGTGAGCGGATGGCTGCTCGCCCGCCGCCCCGGGCTCGGCGGTCTGCCGCAGGCCGGGGCGCTGGTCGCGGCGGTGGTGGCGGTGCTCCTCCTTCAGCCCGATCTCGGCATGAGCGTGCTGGTGCTCGCGGTGTTCGCGCTGCAGCTCTTCACCGCCGGGCTCCCCTGGATCCTGATCCCCATCCTCGGCGCCGGCACCCTCGCCGTGGTCGGCCTCGGCTACAGCCTGCTGCCGCATGTGCGCCAGCGCATCGACGCCTTTCTCGACCCGGCCGCCGAGCCCTACCAGGTGCAGGCGGCGCTCGAGGCCATCGCTTCGGGCGGGCTGTTCGGCCGCGGACCGGGCGAGGGCGTGGTCAAGTTCTACCTCCCCGAGGCCCATTCGGACTTCGTCTTCGCGACCATGGCGGAGGAGTTCGGCATCCTCGCCTGCCTGCTCGTGCTCGGCCTGTTCCTGTTCGTGATGCTGCGGGGATTCGCGCGCCTCGCGGCGAGCGAGGACCGCTTCGTGATCATCGCCGGGACGGGGCTTCTCGGCCAGTTCGGCCTGCAGGCGTTCGTCAACATGGGCGTCAATCTCGCGCTGCTTCCGACCAAGGGCATGACCCTGCCCTTCGTGAGCTACGGCGGCTCGTCGCTGCTCGCGCTGGCGCTCGGCATCGGCATGCTGCTCGCGCTGCTGCGCCGCGGCGCGCGCCTCGAGGAGGTGTCATGAGCCGCGCCCTGCTGCTCGCCGCCGGCGGCACCGGCGGGCACGTGTTCCCCGCGCTTGCGGTGGCCGAGGCGCTCGAGCGGCACGGCGAAGCGGTGACCTTTCTCACCGATGCACGGGGTGCCCGCTTTCTCGGGCCGCGGCCGCACCGCGTCGTGGCGGCGGCAGGCCTCACCGGCGGTCTCGCCGGGCGCGTCCGTGCCGTCGCCGCGCTGATGCGGGGGACGGTGGAGGCCTCGCGCCTCGTGCGCGAGCTGCGGCCCCGGGCGGCGGCGCTGTTCGGCGGCTACGCGACACTGCCGGCTCTGTTCGCGCTCCTGCTCGGGCGGGTGCCCTTCGTGGTGCACGAGCAGAACGCGATCCTCGGCCGGGCGAACCGCCTCGCCGCCCGTTTCGCGCAGAGGCTCGCGCTTTCCTTCGCGGACACGGAAGGGCTGCGGCGCGGCCTGCGGCGCAAGATCGTGGTCACCGGCAATCCCGTCCGCCCCGGATTTGTGGCGGCGTCCCGGCCGCCGTCGCAGGCGTCCGGCAGGATCCAGCTGCTCGTGACCGGGGGAAGCCAGGGGGCGCGGGTGTTCGCCGAGCGCGTGCCGGCGGCCCTTGCGCAGCTTCCGCCGGCGCTCCGGGGAAGGCTCAGGCTGTGGATGCAGTGCCGGGCCGAGCAGGCCGAGCAACTGCGGCGCCGGCTCACGGAACTCGAGGTGGAGGCCGAGGTGCGGAGTTTCTTCGACGATCTGCCGCTGCGTCTTGCCCGCGCCGATCTCGCCCTCACCCGCGCCGGCGCCTCCACCGTGGCGGAGCTGCTCACCGCCGGCACGCCGGCCATTCTCGTGCCCTATCCGCATGCGGTGGCCGACCATCAGAGCGCCAACGCGGCGCGGCTCGCCCGCGCCGGGGCGGCGCTCGTCCTGCCGGAGGCGGAGTTCACCCCGGCACGCCTCGCCTCCCTGCTCGTCTCGCTGCTCGGCGACCGGAAGCGGCTCGAGGCCATGCGTGCCGCCGCGTGCCGGCTTGCACCCCGGGGCGCCGCCGAGCGGCTCGCGCGCACCGTGATCGCGCTCGCTGGCGGGGAGGAGACGGCATGAACGCGCTCCCCTTCGCCTTCGGTCCCGTCCATCTGCTCGGCATCGGCGGCATCGGCATGAGCGGCATCGCCGAGATCCTCCACGATCTCGGTCACCGCGTGCAGGGTTCGGACATCGCCGACAACGCGAACGTCCAGCGGCTGCGGGATCTCGGCATTCCCGTCGCCGTCGGGCACCGCCCGGAGAATCTCGGCGAGGCGGAGATCGTCGTCGTCTCCTCGGCGATCCGGGAGGACAATCCCGAGCTCGTCGCGGCGCGGGCGCGCGGCCTGCCGGTGATCCGCCGGGCGGAGATGCTCGGCGAGCTCATGCGCTTTCGCTGGTCGATCGCGGTCGCGGGAACCCACGGCAAGACCACCACCACCGCCATTCTCGCCGCCCTGTTCGAACGGGCGGGGCTGGATCCCACGGTCATCAACGGCGGCATCGTCAACGCCTGGGGAACGAATGCCCGGCTCGGCAAGGGGCCGTGGATGATCGTCGAGGCGGACGAGAGCGACGGCAGCTTCCTGCGCCTTCCCGCGATGGTGGCGGTGGTCACGAACATCGACCCCGAACATCTCGATCATTACGGCAGCTTCGATGCCGTGCGCGACGCCTACCTCGCCTTCGTGGAGCAGCTTCCCTTCTACGGCCTCGCCGTGCTCTGCATCGATCATCCCGAGGTGCAGCAGCTGCGTGCCCGCATCCGCGACCGCCGGGTGGTGACCTATGGCTTCAGCCCCCAGGCCGATGTGCGCGCGGTCGATCTCCGCCTCGACGGTTTCAGCGAATGCTTCGACATCCTGATGCGGCAGCCGGATGGGGGCGAGGAGCGCATCGAAGGGGTGCGGCTTGCGCTCGTCGGCCGCCACAACGTCCAGAACGCGCTCGCCGCCGCGGCCATCGCGCAGCGGCTCGGGATTCCGGCGGCGGTGCTGCGGGAGAGCCTGAGCGGGCTTGCGGGGGTGCGCCGCCGCTTCACCGTCACGGGTACGGTCGACGGCGTGACGGTGGTGGACGATTACGGACATCATCCGGTGGAGATCGCGAACGTGCTGCGGACCGCGCGCGTGCTGAGCCGAGGGCGCGTGATCGCGGTGGTGCAGCCGCACCGCTACAGCCGGCTGCGCGACCTGTTCGAGAGCTTCTGCAGCGCCTTCGGCGACGCCGACACGGTGTTCGTGGCCCCCGTCTATGCCGCCGGAGAGGACCCGCTGCCGGGGGTCGACCATCTCGCCCTCGCGGACGGGCTGCGCGCCCACGGCCATCGCGACGTGCGCATCCTCGAGGATCCCGGCGAGCTGGCGCGGCGGATCGCGGGCTGCGCGCGGGAGGGGGATCTCGTGATCTGCCTCGGCGCCGGCAGCATCACCCGGTGGGCCCAGGAGCTGCCGGAAAGACTGGCACGGCTTCGCGGTCCCGGGGGAGGGGCGAGATGACGGGCGGGCTGCTCAGGCGGCTGCGCGGCCGCTGGCGCGAGCGGCTGCCGCTCGCGCCGCTCACCTGGCTGCGTACCGGCGGTCCCGCCCGCTTCTGGTTCCAGCCCGCCGATCTCGATGATCTCGCGGACTTCCTGCGCCAGCGCCCGGCGGAGCTCGCCGTGCTGCCGCTCGGGGTCGGCTCCAACATCCTCGTGCGGGACGGCGGCTTTCCCGGCGTGGTGGTGCGGCTCGGCGGACCCCTTGCCACGATCGGCATCGAGGACGGCCTGCTGGTTGCCGGGGCGGGCGCTCTCGATCAGCGGGTGGCGCGGGAAGCTCTGCGCCTCGGGCTTTCCGGGCTCGAGTTCATGATCGGCATTCCGGGCACGATCGGCGGCGCGGTGCGCATGAATGCGGGCGCCTTCGGCGGCGAGACCGGCGATCGGCTGTGCTGGGCGGAGGTGCTCGATCCTTCGGGCAGGCTGCAGCGCCTGTCGCGGGAAGAGCTCGGCTTCGGCTACCGTCGGAGTGCGCTCGGCGAGGGCTGGATCGTCGTCCGCGCCGCCTTCGCCCTCGTGCCGGGCGATGGCACGCGCATCCGCGCACGCATGGAGGAGATCCGCGCGGAGCGGGAGCGCGCGCAGCCGCTTCGCGTGGCGACCGGCGGCAGCACCTTCAAGAACCCGCCGGGACAGAAGGCCTGGCGTCTCATCGAGGAGGCGGGCTGCCGCGGGCTTCGCCGCGGGCGGGTGATGATGTCCGAGAAGCACTGCAACTTTCTCGTCAACCTGGGCGGGGCGCGGGCGGCCGAGGTCGAGGCGCTCGGCGAGGAAGTGCGGCGGCGGGTCGAGAGGACGAGCGGGATCATGCTCGAGTGGGAGATCCACCGCGTCGGAGAGCCTGAATCCGCGGAGGCTGCGGGATGACCCATGTGGCCGTGCTCATGGGCGGCGTCTCGAGCGAGCGGGAGGTCTCCCTCGTCTCCGGCGAGGAATGCGCGCGGGCGCTCGAATCGCGGGGCTTCCGGGTGAGCCGGGTGGAGGTCGGGGAGGATCTCCCCCTCGAGCTCCTCGAGCTCCGGCCCGATGTGGTGTTCAATGCCCTCCACGGCCGCTTCGGGGAGGACGGCCGCATCCAGGGCATGCTTGATCTCCTCGGCATCCCCTACACCCATTCGGGCGTGCGCGCTTCGGCGATCGCCATGCACAAGCCGACCGCGCGACGGCTGTTCGCGGCCGCCGGACTTCCGGTTCCGGAAGGGGTCGTGTGTTCCTTCGCCGACGTCTGCCGCAGGCCCCCCTTCCCGGCACCCTTCGTGGTCAAGCCGGTCGACGAGGGCTCGAGTCTCGGGGTCGTGCTCGTGTTCGATGCCGGCTTTCGCGAACTCGAGGCGGCCGCCTTCGCGGGGGAGCAGCCGGTGCTCGTGGAGCGTTATGTCGCAGGGCTCGAGCTCACCTGCGCGGTGCTCGACGGCGAACCGCTGGCGGTAACGGAGGTTGCATCCCGATCGGGGTTTTACGACTATCGCGCAAAGTATACACCCGGTTATGCTCAACACCGATTGCCGGCACCGATCGCTCCCGAGATCTACGACCGCGCGATGGAAATTGCGGCAGAGGCTCATCGTCTTCTCGACTGTCGCGGGCTGACCCGGGCCGATCTGCGCTTTGATCCGGCCCGGGGGCGGGAGGGGCTGTTCCTGCTCGAGATCAACACCCAGCCCGGCATGACGCCGCTTTCGCTCGCCCCCGAGCAGGCGGCGCACCGCGGCCTTTCCTTTCCGGATCTGGTGGTGCGTCTCGTGGAGCTCGCGCGATGCGACCGGTAGCCCGCTCTCTTCGGGCGCAGGCTGCGGCCCTGCGCACACGGCCCCGCCCCCGCTGGTGGAAGCCGCTGCAGCGCGTGCTGCCCTTCGCGGCGGCGGTGCTGCTGCTCGTTTCCTTGGCCCGCGCGGCCCTGCAGGCAGGATATGGCGACACCCTGGCCACGGGGATGGAGGGGGTACGCGCGGCCATCGCCCGGCTTGCGGGGCTGCGGGTGGAGGCCGTGCGCAGCCGCGGTCTCGAGCGCACGGATCGCGGGGCGGTGCGGGCGATCCTCGCGCCGCTGGTCGGGCGTTATATACTTGCGGTTGATCTCGTCTCGGTGCAAAATCGGCTCGAAGCCTTACCTTGGGTTGCGTCAGCGAGGGTCCGGCGCCTGCTGCCAAATACACTTCTGGTTGAAATCCGCGAACGGCAACCGGCCGCCGTATGGTCCGGTCCCGACGGCATCCGTCTCCTCGACGATCAGGGCCAGATCGTTCCCACTGCCGAAGCCGCGCGCTTCCGCCGGCTGCCGCTGCTCCACGGCCGGGAAGCCCCGGCGCGGCTGCCGGACCTGCTGCGCCTGTTCGACCATGCGCCCGAGCTTGCGCCGCGTCTCACCGCCGCCGCCCTCGTCGGTGGCCGGCGCTGGGACCTCTTCTTCGATGGACGGGTGCGGCTGCGGCTGCCGGAAGAGGAGGTCGAGCAGGCCTGGCGCCGCTTTCTCGAGGCCGAACGCCGGGACGGTCTGCTCGAGCGGGCCGTCGACACGATCGATCTGCGCAGCCCCGACTGGCTCGTGCTGCGCCTCAGGGAGGAGCTCGTGACGTCGATCCGGGGAGAGAGGGCATGAGCGTGCTCGAAGGCCGGTCACGGGAGGAGGCGAAGCCGTCGATGCTCGCACAGCTTCGCGCCTCCCCGCTCGCCGTCGTCGATGTGGGAACGACCAAGATCGCCTGTTTCATCGCCCGCCCGCGACCCTCGCGCGGCTTCAACCTGCTCGGGCGGGGCTATCAGCTGGCCGAGGGGTTCGAGCGCGGCGAGGTCGTCGATGCGGCGGCCGCCGCCAATTCCCTCGCCGCCGTCCTGCACGAGGCCGAAGCACAGGCCGGCGATACGCTGCGCGAGGTGGTGCTCGTGACCACCGCCGGTCGGCCGCGTTCGCGGGTGGTGGAAGTGGAGGAGGAACTGCAGGGCGCGCCGCTCCATGACGAGCGGCTCGGACGCCTTCTGCGCGCTGCCGCCCGCGCCGCCTGCGGCGAGGAGGAGGAAGTCCTCCACGTGGTCCCGGTGGAGGTGCGCGTCGACGGCGGCCGCCCGCTGCGCAATCCCAGGGGCATCCGGGGCGAGCGCGTCGCCCTCGCCGCCGCCGTGGTGACCGCCCGTGCGGCGCCCTTGCGGGCCCTGCTTCAGTGTCTCGAACGCTGCCATCTCCACGCCGTGGAGGTCGTGGCCGCCGGATATGCCGCAGGTATCGGCGCGGCGACCGAGGAGGAGATGGAGCGGGGATGCCTGGTGCTCGATTTCGGCGGCGGCACGACGACGCTCGCCCATTTCGCCGACGGGCGGCTTGCCTGTCTCGATGCCGTACCCTACGGCGGCGAGCATGTGACCGGCGACATCGTCTACGGGCTCTCCACCTCGCGCAGCTTCGCCGAGCGGCTCAAGACGCTGCAGGGAAGCGTGATCGCGCGGGGGGCCGACGAGGATGCCCGCATCACCGTGCCGCAGCTCGGCGATGCGAGTGGCGCCCCCTCGGCGGAGATCCCCCGGGCCCAGCTCGTGCGCATCGTACGGGCGCGGGTCGAGGAGATCCTCGAATTCGTCCAGGAGCGCATCCGCGCGCAGGGGGAGCTGTTCGACCGCCGGCCGCCGCGCTCGATCGTGCTCACGGGCGGCGGCTCGACGCTCGACGGTCTCGAGGAGCTCGTCGAGGAGATGTTCGGCATTCCCGCGCGGCGGGGACGGCCGGGCCTCGTCCAGAGCCGCGACGGCATCGAGGACGAACCCTGCTGTGCAGCGGCGAGCGGTGCGCTCGCCCTCGCCGTCGGTGACGATGATGGTCTGAGCTGGAGCGAGCTTCAGGAGGCGGGGGGCCTGTCGGGATGGCTCGGCCGGTTCGCCCGCTGGTTCGAACGCAACTTCTGAAATTCGGAAGGCCCGAAGGGCCCCGGATCCCGTCGGTCGCCTGCCCACGGCCGGTCGGGGCGAAGAGAGGACAGAGCCTTTACCATGGTGGAGGAGAAGGATGACGATCACCATCAGCCTGCCGATGACGCATGAGAACAAGGCGCGCATTACCGTCGTCGGCGTCGGAGGCGCCGGGGGCAACGCCCTCAACAACATGATCACCCAGCATCTCGAAGGGGTCGAGTTTCTGGCCTGCAACACCGACGCCCAGGCGCTCGCCCACTGCCTCGCGGATCGCAAGGTCCAGCTCGGCATGAGCATCACCCACGGCCTCGGCGCCGGTGCCAAGCCCGAGGTCGGCCGGGCCGCGGCCGAGGAATCGCTCGAGGAGATCCTGGACCACCTCCAGGGCAGCAACATGGTCTTCATCACCGCCGGCATGGGCGGCGGCACCGGTACCGGCGCGGCGCCGGTGATCGCCCGGGCGGTGCGCGAACAGGGGGTGCTCACCATCGGCGTGGTCACCAAGCCCTTCCACTTCGAGGGCGCGCAGCGCATGCGCATCGCCGAGGCGGGGATCGAGGAGCTCCAGGGCTACGTCGACACGCTGATCGTCATCCCGAACCAGAACCTGTTCCGCCTCGCCACCGAACGCACGACCTTCGTCGAAGCCTTCAAGATGGCGGACAACGTGCTGCACATGGGCGTGCGCGGCGTCACCGACCTCATGATGGTGCCGGGTCTCGTCAATCTCGACTTCGCCGATGTGCGCACGGTCATGAGCGTGCTCGGCAAGTGCATGATGGGCACCGGCGAGGCCGAGGGCGAGCGGCGGGCCATCGAGGCCGCGGAGGCGGCGATCTCCAATCCGCTGCTCGACGAGGTGTCGATGAAGGGCGCCCGGGCCGCGCTCGTGAACATCACCGCCGGTCCCGACCTCACCGTGTTCGAGGTCGACGAGGCGGTGAACCGCGTGCGCGAGGAGCTCGATCCGGACGCCAACATCGTCTTCGGTGCCGTCTTCGACAGCTCGATGGACGGCCGCCTGCGGATCTCGGTGGTGGCCACCGGCATCGATGCCCCCGCGGCCCGGCGCAGCGAAGAGCTCGCCGCTGAAGGCGCAGCCGCCGCCCATGGCCCCGCGGGCTTCCGCTTCGCGCCGCAGGCGACCCCGAAGCCCTATCCGCACGTGGGGCCGAAGACGCGGCCGTCGATCGATCCCACCCTCGGGCTGGCCAAGCCGAGCCGGGCGGCAGCGCCCGAAGCCGCCGCCCCCGAGGCGCCGGATGCTGCGCCGGCGGCGGTGTCGCCGCGACCGGTGGCCCGCGGCGACGGCCGCGGTCAGGGGCTGTTCGACCGCATGCGGCATTTCGCGCGCGTGCGCACCGGACTTGCGGCCGCGGAGCAGGCGGAAGCTCCGGCCGGCGAGCCCGCATCGGCGGGCGGCCTGTCGGCCCGGGACGAGATCGGCGACGTACCGGCCTTCCTGCGGCGCGAGCGCGTCGGCAGCTGAACCTTCGAGACGACACGATGCCGGGGAGAGCGGCGGGATTCCCGCCGCTCTCTTGCTGTCCGCAGCGCGGAAGCGGACCGTTCAGCGGATGAAGGAGAGCTGCACGCTCCAGAAGCGCTCGAGCCGCATGAGCACCCGGTTGACCTCTTCGAGATCCTCATGCCGGATGCCCGCGTTCTCGAGCTCCTTGGCACTGCGCTCGTAGAGCGCGTCGATCTTCTTGATGAGCTCGAGCCCCTTTTCCGAAAGACGCACCCGGGTCATGCGCCGGTCGTGGGCCGAGCGCTCCTGGATGAGATAGCCGTTCTCGACGAGCTTCTTGACATTGTAGGACACGTTGGAGCCGAGATAGTAGCCACGCAGCGTGAGCTCGCCGACCGTCAGTGTTTCCTCCCCGATGTTGAAAAGGATGAGCGTCTGCACGTTGTTGATGTCTTCGACACCCTCGCGGTCCAGCTCCGCTTTCACGACGTCGAGAAAACGACGGTGCAGACGCTCGATGAGCCGCGACGTCAGTATGTACGCCTCTTTCACGTTACCCTCGATGCGACCGGTTGCGAGGCACAGCCCGAAGGTGACGGCGGGCCTCGGCCATGCAACTACAATTTTTGCTCGCCCGCAATCATCTTGATGATCGCGGAAAAATCCAGCCCCTCGTTTCCCGCCGCGGCGAAAAGCGCATAGAGCTGACAGGCGGCGGCACCGAGCGGCGTCGCGCTGGCGACCGCATTCGCGCTCTGCTGCGCGAGGCGCAGGTCCTTGAGCATCATCGCGACCGTGAATCCCGGACGGTAGTCGCGGTTGGAGGGCGCTGCGGGCACCGGACCGGGAACCGGACAGTAGCTCGTCAGAGACCAGCACTGACCGGAGGATTTGGAGGAGATCTCGAACAGCTTGTCCGCCGAAAGGCCGAGCCTGTCGGCGAGCACGAAGGCCTCGCAGACCGAGATCATCTGAATGCCGAGCATCATGTTGTTGCAGATCTTGGCCGCCTGTCCGGTGCCCGCGGGCCCGGCGTGGATGACGGCCCGGCCCATGGTCTCGAGCAGGGGCCTTGCGCGCGCGAAAGCCTTCTCCTCGCCACCGACCATGAAGGTGAGCGTTGCCGCCTCCGCTCCCGCGACGCCACCGGAGACGGGCGCATCGAGCATGTCGAAGCCGGCGGCCGCGGCCTCGCGCTGCACCTCGCGTGCGGTTTCCACATCGATCGTCGAGCAGTCGACGAGGAGCGCGCCGCCTGGCGCATGGTCGAGCACGCCGCCGTCGCCGAGGTAGACCTCGCGCACATGCGGGCCGGCCGGCAGCATGGTGAGCACCGCTTCGGCGCCGCTCACCACCTCATCGAGCGTCTCCCGCACGGTGATCCCCTGGGCCCGAGCCCGTTCGCGGGCGGCATCCAGGACGTCGTAACCCAGGACCTCGTGACCGGCCCGCTGCAGATTGCGGGCCATCGGCAGCCCCATGTTGCCGAGCCCGATGAAGGCGACCCTGGTCATCTCTTCTCCTCCCCGCCGTCGCCATGTGGATGTTCAGGTCCAGTCGAAGCGCAGATCGCCCCCGGGGAGTTCGGCGAAGAAGGCCTCGACGACTTCCGGCGGCACCGATCGCACGTCGGAGAAACTCCAGCGGGGACGTCGATCACGGTCGAGCACCGCCGCCCGCACGCCTTCCGCGAACTCGCCGCATTCGAGAAAGCGGCGCACGATCCGGTACTCGAGCTGCATGCAGCGGTCGAAGTCGAGGCTGCGACCGCGCCGCAGCTGTCTGAAGGTGACATGCAGGGAGAGCGGTGATTTCTCCCCCAGGAGCTTGAGTTGCTCGGCGCCGAAACCCGTCTTCTCGGCTGCGAGCGCGTCGAACACCTCCGATAGTTCCGGCTGCGCGAAACAGGCATCGATCACGCCCCGCAGCGGCTCGATCGGTGCTGCGCCGGGGAGTTCGCAGAACTCGAGCAACACCTGATCGAGGCGCCTCGCGAGCGCGTCCGCCGGAAGGGCGGCGAGCGTCTCCTCGACGAGCGGCCACTTCGCGGCCGGCAGATGATGGGTGGCGAGGCCGAGATAGAGGCAGTCCGGAGCCCGCAGCCGGTGTCCGGTGAGGCCCAGGAACATCCCGATCTCGCCCGGCAGGCGGGGCAGGAAATAGCTGCCGCCGACATCGGGAAAGAAGCCGATGCCCGTCTCGGGCATGGCGAAGACGGTATTCTCGGTGACGATGCGGTGGCTTCCGTGGATCGAGATGCCGACCCCGCCTCCCATGGTGATGCCGTTCATGACGGCGATGTAAGGCTTGGGGTAGTGTTTGATGCGCCAGTTGAGGCGGTATTCGTCGTGGAAGAAGCGCCAGGCGGCGTCGACGCCCTCGCACCGCAGCCGGTGCACGATCTCGCGGATGTCGCCGCCCGCACAGAAGGCCCGCCCCGGCACCGGCCGCACCACCACCGCCGCCACCTGTGGATCGTCCTTCCAGGCGGCGAGCTGCGCCGAGAGGGTGCGCACCATGGCATGATCGAGGGCGTTGAGCGCCTCCTGACGGTCGAGCACGACGATGCCGAGCGGCCCCGAACGTTCGAAGCGCAGATACGGCGTTTCCACCATGGCCGTCCTCAGTCGGCGAGCAGGCGGCGGGCGATGATCACCCGCATGATCTCGTTCGTGCCCTCGAGGATGCGGTGCACGCGGAGATCGCGCAGATAGCGCTCGATCTCATAGTCGCGGATGTAGCCGTAGCCGCCGTGGAGCTGCAGGGCCTCGTCGACGACGCGGAAGCCGACATCCGTCGCAAAGCGCTTGGCCATGGCGCAGGCCATGGTCGCATCCGGTGCGCCCGCATCGAGCCGTGCCGCCGCCCGGCGGACCATGAGCCGCGCCGCTTCGAGTTCCGTCGCCATGTCGGCGACGCGGAACTGGAGCGCCTGAAACTCCTTGAGCGGGCGCCCGAACTGACGGCGCTGCCCGAGATGGGCGAGCGCCCGCTCGAGGCAGGCACGGGCCCCGCCGAGCGAGCAGGCGGCGATGTTGATGCGTCCGCCATCGAGGGCCTGCATGGCGATCCTGAAGCCCTCCCCCTCGGCACCGAGGCGGTGGCTCACCGGCACCCGGCAGTCCTCGAAGATGACCTGCGCGGTGGGCTGGGAATGCCAGCCCAGCTTCCGTTCCTGCGCACCGAAGCTGAGACCCGGCGTCCCCTTCTCCACGACCACGGCGGAGATGCCGCGGGGGCCCTCCTCGCCCGTGCGGCACATGACGACGTAGACGTCGCTCGCCCCCGCGCCCGAGATGAAGGCCTTGGTGCCGTTCAGGACGTAGCTGTCGCCGTCCCGCCGCGCCCGGGTCCGCAGGCTCGCCGCGTCCGAGCCCGCCTCGGGCTCGGTGAGGCAGTAGCTCGCGAAGCGGGTCATGGTGACGAGATCGGGCAGCCAGCGGGCCTTCTGCGCTTCGGTGCCGAAGCGGTCGATCATCCACGCGACCATGTTGTGGATCGAGATGTAGGCCGCGGTCGAGGGGCAGGCGGCGGCGAGTTCCTCGAAGAGGACCGTGCCCGCGACCCGCGATAGGGCGCTTCCGCCCCACTTCTCGTCCACGTAGAGGCCGGCGAAACCGAGGGCCGCCGCCTCGCGCAGGAGCTCCACCGGAAACTCCTGCTCCTCGTCCCAGCGTGGCGCTTCTGGCGCCATGCGCTCGGAGGCGAACGCCGCGGCCAGTTCCCGAAGCGCCCGCTCGTCCTCGTCGAGTTCGAACCGCACGATACCCCCTCCCGCGGGAGCCTGCCTAACGGCCGCCGCCGGGACCGTCAATCAGCCTGCGACAGGCGCGCCCGGCCGCCTGCGGCCGAGCCGCTCGGCGACTTCCAGGGCGGCATAGGTGAGGATCGCGTCCGCGCCCGCGCGCTTGAAGGCGAGGAGCGACTCCTCCATGCACGCCTCCGCATCCAGCCAGCCGCGCTCGGCCGCGGCCCGCACCATGGCATACTCGCCGGAGACATGGTAGACGAAGGTGGGAAGGCCGAAGGTTTCCTTCACCGCCCGCACCACGTCGAGATAGGGCAGCCCGGGCTTGACCATGACGATGTCCGCCCCCTCGGCGATGTCGAGCGCCACCTCGCGCAGCGCCTCCTCCACATTCGCGGGCGCCATCTGATAGGTCTTCTTGTCCGCGCGGCCGAGCGCCGCCTTGGATCCCACGGCGTCGCGGAAGGGACCGTAGAAGGCCGAAGCGTATTTGGCCGCATAGGCGAGGATGATGGTATCGGCGTGGCCGGCCCGGTCGAGGGCCTCGCGGATGGCACCGATACGTCCGTCCATCATGTCCGAGGGGGCGACGATGTCACAGCCCGCCTCGGCGAGACAGAGGGCCTGGCGGCAGAGCGCGTCGAGGGTCTCGTCGTTGAGGACGACTCCCTCCCGCACAAGCCCGTCCTGACCGTGTGTCGTGTAGGGGTCGAGCGCGACATCGCCCACAAGGCCGAGCTCGGGCAGCCGTGCCTTGAGCGCCCGCATCGCGCGGCAGACGAGATTGTCGGGGTTCCACGCCTCTTCGCCTCCCTCGCTCTTGCGCTCCGGAGGGACGACGGGAAACAGGGCGAGCGCCGGGATGCCGGCCTCCAGGCAGCGCTCGGCATGGGCGAGAAGGGGATCGAGGCCGAGGCGCTCGATGCCCGGCATCGAGGGTACGGGCTCGCGCCGGTCGCGTCCCTCGAGGACGAAGACGGGCTGGATGAGGTCGGCGGCATCAAGCCGGACCTCGGCGACGAGCGCCCGGATCCAGGGCGTGCGGCGAAGCCGCCGCAGCCGGGTCCGTGGAAAGGGCGCCTGCAGAGGCTGGATGCGCGCCACGCCGGTCTCCTCTTGGCATGGAAAGATCTAGAACCCGCGGCGGCGGCGGGCAATCGGCTGCGGCCTCACTCCCATTCGATGGTGCCCGGCGGCTTGCTCGTGACGTCGTAGACGACGCGGTTGATGCCCCGGACCTCGTTGACGATGCGGGTCGCGACGCGGACGAGGAAGGCCGGGTCGAAGGCGTAGACGTCCGCGGTCATGCCGTCTTCGGAGGTCACCGCGCGCAGCGCGCAGACCCGTTCGTAGGTGCGGGCATCGCCCATGACGCCGACGCTCCGCACCGGAAGAAGAACCGCGAAGGCCTGCCAGATCTCCCGGTACAGTCCGGCGCGTTCGATCTCTTCGAGAAAGATGCGGTCGGCGGCCTGAAGGACCTCGACCCGCTCCGGCGTCACCTCGCCGAGAATGCGCACCGCAAGCCCGGGGCCCGGGAAGGGATGACGGTCGACGAAACGCGCAGGGAGCCCGAGCTCGCGGCCGAGCTCGCGCACCTCGTCCTTGAACAGTTCGCGCAGGGGCTCGACGAGCCGCATGCGCATCCGCTCCGGCAGCCCGCCCACGTTGTGGTGGGTCTTGATCGTGGCGCTGGGACCGCGGAAGGAGACGCTCTCGATGACGTCCGGATAGAGCGTTCCCTGGGCGAGAAAGTCGAAGCGGCCGAGTTTCGCCGATTCTTCCTCGAACACCTCGACGAAGGCATTGCCGATGCGGCGCCGCTTCTCTTCCGGATCCGTGACTCCCGAGAGCCTCTCGAAGAAGCGGGCGCGGGCGTCCACCGCGACGAGCGGGATGTTGAAGTGACGCCGGAACAGTTCCACCACCTCCTGCGCCTCGCCCGCGCGCAGCAGGCCGGTGTCCACGAACATGCAGGTGAGCCTCTCGCCGACCGCCTCGTGGACGAGCAGGGCGGTGACGGCGGAATCGACCCCGCCCGAGAGGCCGCAGAGGACGCGTGCATCGCCGACCGTCTCGCGGATGCGGCGCACCGCCTCACCGCGGTAGGCGGCCATCGACCAGTCGCCGGAGAGATGCGCGATGCGGAAGCAGAAATTGTCGAGAATGCCGCGGCCGATCTCGGTGTGCACGACCTCGGGATGGAACTGGACGCCGTAGATCTTCCGCCTTTCATCGGCGATGGCGGCATAGGGCGCGCCTTCGCTCCTGGCCACCACCTCGAAGCCCGGCGGCAGTGCGACCACGCGGTCGCCGTGGCTCATCCACACGCGGGCGCGCTCGCCCACCCGCAGCAGCCCGTCGAAGAGGGGGCATTCCCGCAGGAGCTCGATTTCGGCGCGACCGAACTCGCGCGTGCGCGCCTCCTCGACCCGGCCCCCGAGCTGGGCGCACAGCGTCTGCATGCCGTAGCAGATGCCGAGCAGCGGCACCCCGAGCGTGATCACAGCCTGCGGCGCGCGCGGGCTGCTGCTGCCGGTCACGCTCGCCGGACCACCCGAGAGCACGATCGCCCGCGGTGCCAGCGCGCGCACCGTTTCGTCGTCGATCGTGCAGGGGTGGATCTCGCAGTAGACCCGGAGCTCGCGAAGACGCCGGGCGATGAGCTGGGTGTACTGCGATCCGAAATCGAGAACGAGAACCCGCTCGACCATGGACACTCCGAGGCTTCAGAGGCTGGTCCGCAGATAGCGCGGCAGCCGCGTCGGGCGAGGGCGCAGGCCGGCCTCCGGCCGGAGCCCGCTTCCGCCCGGCGGGCGGGTTGCGTCAGTGCGGCTGCAACCGCCTTCGCGACGGCAGCCTGCTGCGGGCGAGCCGGCGGTAGGGGCGTCGCAGGAGGAGCGTCACCCAGGGTTCGAGTTCGAACCGCTGCCAGAGACGGAAGCCGAGCACCCGGTGGGCCCGAAGCACCGCCTCCGCCTGACGGTCGAGCATGCCCGAGAGCACCGCCATGCCTCCCGGCGCGAGGTGGTCGCGCAGGCCCCGCGCGAGGTCGATCAGCGGTTCCGCGAGCAGATTGGCGAGCACGAGATCGAAGGGCGCCCGCCTGCGCAGGAAGATGCCGGCATAGCCCGAGCCCTGCTGCACCTCGACCCGCGCCGCGACGCCGTTCTGTTCCACATTCGCGCGCGCGACCCGCACCGCCAGCGGGTCGCTGTCGATCGCGAGCACCCGCGCTCCGGGCCAGGTCCTGGCCGCGGCGATGGCAAGGATGCCCGATCCCGTACCGAGATCGAGAATGCGCTCGGGAAGGCGGCGGGATGCCAGCCAGTCGAGAGCCAGCAGGCAGCCGCGGGTGCTCTCGTGTTCGCCGGTGCCGAAGGCGAGGCCGGCCTCGATCTCGATTCCGATCGCGTCCTCGGGCAGCCGTTCGCGGTCCGCCGCACCATGCACGAAATAGCGGCCGACCCTGAGCGGTCCGCGTGCCATGGTGGCCGCGCGCACCCAGTCCTCGCCGGGGACCAGGGTCGTGGCCAGCGTATCCGGCAGGCCGCCCCACGGGGCGAGCAGCTGCGCGAGCTCGGCCCGCAGCGCCTCGAGGTCGGGGAAGTTCGAGAAATACAGGAAAACCCGCCAGCTTCGGGGCTCCTCCCTCACATCCGTCTCGTGCACGACGAGGGAGACGGCATCGGCCCGCAGCTCGAGCGCTTCGAGCAGTTGCGGGGGCAGGGGAGCGGGAAGCACGAATCCGACGCGCCAGACGCTGTTTGCCGTGACCACTATGCTCTCTCACCAGGAATGTTCATGCCGGTTCGACGAAACTTTCCACGACCTTCTTCCGGCCGGCCCGGTCAAAGAGGATCTCGAGCTTGTTGCCGTCCACCTCCTCCACGACGCCGTAGCCGAACTTGTCGTGGAAGATGCGGTCGCCCTTGCGAAAGCGCCCCCCGTCGCCGAGCGGCCGCGTCTCGAGCACGCGGGCTTCGCCGTCGAGGATCTTGCCCAGCGCGGCGCGGCGGCTGCGAAAGCGCGCCACGCGGGGGGCGAAGGGGGCGTCGTCGAAGGCCGGGTCGAAATCCGGGCGCGCCCGCGGGTGGCGGTGGAGATGATGGACGTGGGCGGCGGGCAGCTCGTCGAGAAAGCGCGAGGGAATCGAGGTCGCCCACTGATTGTAGATGCGGCGGTTGGAGGCGAAGGTGATGGTGAGCCGGCGACGCGCCCGGGTCATGCCGACATAGGCGAGCCGCCGCTCCTCCTCGAGCGCCCGCTCGCCGCCGTCGTCGATGGCCCGCTGATTGGGGAACACCCCTTCCTCCCAGCCGGTGAGGAATACGTTGTCGAACTCGAGCCCCTTGGCTCCGTGCAGGGTCATGACCGCGACCATGTCCCCTTCCGGGTCCGAGGCCGCGTCCATGACCAGGCTCACATGTTCGAGGAAGGCGGGGATGGTGTCGAACTCCTCCACCGCCTTGACGAGCTCCTTCAGGTTCTCGAGCCGCCCCGGCGCGTCCGGCGCGCGGTCGTTGCGCCACATCTCGGTGTAGCCGGACTCCTCGAGCACCAGTTCGACGAGGGCACGGGGCTCCAGGCTCTCGCGCTGGCCCCGCCAGCGGTCGAGGTCGGTGAGGAAGCGGAGCAGGGCGTTGCGCGTGCGCGGTGCCAGCTCGTCGGTCTGCACGAGATCCCGGGCGGCCCGATGGAGACTCGTCCCCGCCCGGCGGGCGGCGGCGTGGAGCTTGCGGATCGCGGTCTCGCCGATGCCGCGCCGCGGCACGTTGACGATGCGCTCGAAGGCGAGATCGTCGTCCGGCTGGCAGACGAGGCGCAGATAGGCGATCGCGTCGCGGATCTCCTGGCGCTCGTAAAAGCGGGGCCCGCCGATGACGCGATAGGGAAGGCCCATCTGGATGAAGCGCTCTTCGAAGGCACGGGTCTGAAAGCCGGCGCGCACGAGCACCGCACAGTCGCGCAGCCGCCCGCCGGCGCGCTGCAGCGCCTCGATCTCCTCGCCGACGAAGCGCGCCTCCTCCTCGTCGTCCCAGAGCCCCGCGATGCGCACGGGCTCGCCCATCTCGCCCTCGGTCCAAAGCCGCTTGCCGTGGCGGGCGCGGTTGTGGGCGATGAGGCCCGAGGCCGCGGCGAGGATGTGTCCGGTGGAACGGTAATTGCGCTCGAGACGGATGATGCGCGCGCCGGGGAAGTCCTGTTCGAAACGGAGGATGTTGCCGACGTCCGCGCCCCGCCAGCTGTAGATGCTTTGATCGTCGTCGCCGACGCAGGTGATGTTGCGGTGCTCCCGGGCGAGAAGCCGCAGCCAGAGATACTGGGCGACGTTCGTGTCCTGATACTCGTCGACGAGGATGGCGCGGAAGCGGCGCTGGTACTCGGCGAGCAGGTCGGGATGACGCAGGAACAGGCTGAGACCGTGGAGGAGGAGATCGCCGAAGTCGCAGGCGTTCAAGGTCAAAAGCCGCTCCTGGTAGGCGGCGTAGAGATCGCGTGCGCGGCCCAGCGCGAAGTCGCCCAGTTCCGAGGCCGGCACCTGGTCGGGCCGCCAGCCGCGGTCCTTCCAGCGCTGCACGAGGGCCAGCAGGACCCGGGGCGCCCAGCGTCGCTCGTCGAGATCGGCCGCCTGGATGACCTGTTTGGCGAGCCGCAGCTGATCGTCGACGTCGAGGATGGTGAAGTCGGGACGCAGACCCACGAGTTCGGCATGGCGGCGCAGGATGCGCACGCCGAGGGCGTGAAAGGTGCCGAGCCACAGCCCTTCGCAGCTTCTGCCGATGAGCTGCTCGACGCGGGCGATCATCTCGCGCGCCGCCTTGTTCGTGAAGGTGACGGCGAGCACTTCCCAGGGCCGGGCGCGGCCGGTGACGAGGAGATGGGCGAGACGGGTCGTGAGCACCCGGGTCTTGCCCGTTCCCGCACCGGCGAGCACGAGCAGGGGGCCGTCTTCGGCGACCACGGCCTCGCGCTGTTCCGGATTGAGGCCGCGGAGATGACGCCCCTCCTGCGGCATCTCCGGCACCGCCCGCATCGCGGCAGGCTCCCGCGTCATCCTCCCTCGCGTCGCGCTCGCATCTCCGCTTCGAGTTGTAGCATGCGGGCCGCGCTTCGCTAGGCCTTTCCGAAGTTCTCGATCACGGCGGCGGTGATCTGGGCGCGGGCGATGACGCCGAGGACGTCACCGGCGTGCGGTACATGGCTCCGGCTGCCCATGACGAGCACGTACAGCGCGTCCCGCCGCGCCATGCGGCGAAAGATCTCGAACATGCTCTGGTCGGGCATGC
Organism: uncultured Geminicoccaceae bacterium; assembly: GCA_964532215.1. GTDB lineage: Bacteria > Pseudomonadota > Alphaproteobacteria > Geminicoccales > Geminicoccaceae > HRBIN39. The sequence goes on along the minus strand of CAZHHU010000013.1, from coordinate 6,189 downwards.
CGACGATCCAGCGGCGATCGGCGATCTGGCGCAGGGTCACCCGCCCGCCCGCATGGCGCAGACTGTGCAGACTTGGAGGAATCAGGATGACGCCCACGACATGTCCGCGGTCGGCGACCACGATGTACTCCGAATCCGACTTCTCCGGCAGGCGTTCGAGCGCCTCCTGCACCGTGGTCCCGGCGTCCATGACGAAGCAGTCGCGGCTCATGACTTCGGCCGCATGGCGAACGAGGAACATGTTGCTGTGGCGCTCCTTCGGGATCCGCACACCACGCCAGGCGAGCTTGACCGTGTAGATGTTCTCGTCCGAGAGCAGGCGCCTTGTGCCGATGGCGAGCGCGGCGGCGATGATGGTGGGGAAGAGGATGTGGAAGTCCCGGGTCATCTCGAAGATCATGACGATCGCCATCATCGCCGCCCCGGTGCCGCCGGCGACCACGCTCGCCATGCCGACGATGGCGAATTCGCTGAGGGTGAAGTCCTGCACTCCGAAGACGGGGATGACGATGCTGCCGAAGGCGCCGCCGAGCATCGTACCCATGAAGATGGAGGGTGCGAAGACACCGCCCGACGCACCTGCGGCGAGACTGAGCGAAGTCGCGAAGAGCTTGAGCAGGAACAGCAGAAGGAGAAACCACCACAGGGTGATCTCGTGATTGAGCACGGCCTGGATGGTCGCATAGCCGACGCCGGCCGTGTGATAGCGCCCGTCGTAGAGGAAGAGCCCATACATCACGAGACCGATCACGAACATGCCGGCGATGTTCTTGAGGTATGGATTCGCCTTCCAGGACTCGAAACGCAGCTCGAGCAGGGTGAGGGTGCGCACGAAGGCCCAGGCGGCGAGGCCGCTCGCGAGTCCGAGCAGAGCGATGAGCAGCAGCGTCTCGAGGCTGATGTCCTCCATCGGCGTGACTCCCACCCGATCGAGGAAGAAGGCCGGCTGGGCGCCGAAGAAGATGCGGCCGATGAAGGTCGCGGTGCCGGTCGCGACGACCACGGGGAGGAAGGTGCGGGTGGAGATTTCCGGCATCAGGAGCTCGATCGCGAACAGCACGCCGCCCATGGGGGTGTTGAAGGTCGCCGCCACACCGGCGCCCGCACCTGCGGCCACCATCGTGATCCGCTGCCAGGGCTCGAGGCGCAGCCACTGGCCGAAGGTGGAGCCGAAGGCGGATCCGATCTGGATGATCGGGCCCTCCCGCCCGACCGATGCGCCGCTCCCGATGGAGATCGCGGATGCCAGGGTCTTCGCCGCCGCCACGATCGGCCGGATGAGCCCCTCGCGGTAGAAGATCGCGTACATCACTTCCGGAACCCCGTGCCCGCGTGCCTCGGGGGCGAAGGTCTCGACGATCCACACCACGACGAGGCCGCCGAGCACGGGCGCCAGAATGACGAACGGTCCGAACATGCTGGGCGGGCCGAACACATTGGCGTCGTAGAAGAAGGAGAGCGTGCCATTGAAGAAGAGGTTGTGAGCGATGGCAACGAGCATGCGGAAGAGCACGGCGCCCAGACCGGTGATCGAGCCGACGACGAAGGCGAACAGGCTGAGCCACAACAGCGGGCGCCGTTCGATCCACTCCTGCATTGCAGATCCTCGTGGCGGTGCGGACGGGGAGACCGGAAAAGAGAGGAAGCGGAGGCAGCCCGGATCCCGACTCCGGTGGCGGGCCGCGGGCCACCTCGCTGCCGGCCCGGCGCCAAGGCCAGGGCCCGCGTGAAGAATACACGACAACGTCTTGTTCCGTCACGGGCTTTCGTATACACCTCGGTGCGGAAGGCGCGTCGCGTCGATCGACGCTTGCGCGAGGGGGTCGGACGTGCGGGCTGAGGCGAGGGCAACGACCGGCAGGGAAGCGTCACGCCTTCCCTTCCGCATCCGCGGTTCGATGCAGACCCTGCTCGCCCTCCAGCTCCTCGATCCCGAGGATCCGGCCTTCTTTTCCGAGCTCGTGGCCAAGATCGCCTACGCGCCGGAGTTCTACCGCGATGCGCCGATCCTGATCGATGTGGGGCCGGTGCGGGGGCGTCCGCCCATCGACCTCGAGGCCTTCATCGCCGAGCTCCTGCGCCATCGCCTGCGGCCGGTGGGCCTGGTCAACGCCTCGGAGACGTGGCGGGAAGCTGCCCAGGCGGTCGGACTTGCGGTGTTTCCCGAGGGTGCCGAGCCGCCGAGCAGACGCCCCCCCGCGCAGCCGGTGCGCGGCGGGGCGGCGATGGTCGTCGATCGCCCGGTACGCGGCGGCGAGCAGATCGTGGCGCGGGAGGGCGATCTCGTCGTGCTCGCGCCCGTGGGCCACGGCGCCGAGCTCGCGGCCGTCGGCCATGTCCATGTCTACGCGCCGCTGCGCGGGCGCGCCTTCGCCGGCATCGAGGGAGACGAAAGGGCGATGATCTTCTGCGACCGCCTCGAGGCGGAGCTGCTCTCGATCGCCGGCGTGTACACGGTCGCCGAAGAGATGGATCCGCGCCTCTTGGGGGCGCGGGTGCGCGTTCAGCGTCGCGGCGAACAGCTCGTCGTGACGCCGCTGTCGTGAGATCCCGAGGTCCCGAGCCAAGGATACAGGAGGTCCACTTGTCCAAGGTCATCGTCGTCACATCCGGCAAGGGCGGCGTGGGCAAGACCACGAGCGCCGCGGCGATCGCAACCGGCCTCGCGCAGCGCGGTCACCGCACGGTCGTGATCGATTTCGACGTCGGGCTTCGCAACCTCGACCTCGTCATGGGAGTCGAGCGCCGGGTGGTGTTCGACTTCGTCAATGTCATCAACGACGGCATCCGCCTCAATCAGGCCCTCATCAAGGACAAGCGGGTCGAGGGACTGTACATCCTCCCGACCTCGCAGACGCGCGACAAGGACGCGCTCACCCGCGAGGGGGTCGAGCGGGTCATGGAGGAGCTCAAGGAGCAGTTCGACTACATCGTCTGCGACAGCCCGGCGGGCATCGAGAAGGGCGCGCAGATGGCGCTCTACTACGCCGACGAGGCGATCGTCGTCACCAATCCGGAAATCTCCTCGGTGCGGGATTCCGACCGCATGCTCGGGATCATCAACTCCCGCTCGCGGCGCGCGGAGCTCGGCCTCGATCCCGTGCGCTCGCACATGCTCCTCACCCGCTACGACCTCGACCGGGTGCAGCGCGGCGACATGCTCAAGCTCGAGGACGTGGTCGAGATCCTGGCGATTCCCGTGCTCGGCGTCATTCCCAACGATCCCCTCGTGCTCCAGTGCTCGAACATCGGCATGCCCGTCATCCTCGAGCCCAAGTCCAGAGCCGGGAGCGCCTATGCGGACGCGGTCCGCCGCCTGCTCGGCGAGGATGTCGAGCTCCGCTTCACCAAGCCCGAGCGGCGTGGCCTGCTCGACTGGTTCATGAGGAGGAGCGCGTGAGACTGCTCGACTTCTTCCGTCTCGGTCGCCGCGCCCGCTCGGCCGACACCGCGAAGCAGCGGCTCCAGGTGCTCGTGGCGCTGGACCGGGCCGGCGGCGACGGCCCCGATTTCCTGCCCCTTCTCCAGAAGGAGCTGCTCGACGTGATCCGCAAGTACGTCGAGATCGACGAACAGCGGGTCAAGGTCGATTTCGAGCGGGGGAGCGACTACTCCCTCCTCGAGGTCAACGTCGAACTTCCGACCGGACGGCTCGCAAGCCGCCTCGCGGTCTAGATCCCGCAGCGGCCGGCCGGAACGACGCGGGCCGCGGCGATGCCGCGGCCCGCTATGCGGCGTGCACCTTTTCTTCTAGACGAGGGCGAAGAGCCGCGACGGCCCGCCGGTCGCACCCTGGACCGTGGGGGTCCCGGCAACCAGGGTCGCGCCCACGGGCGGAAGCTCGGCCAGATTCTTGACGTTCTCGAGCCCCCAGCGGTTCGTCGGCAGCCACGCGTAGTGGGTCGCGAAGTCCTTGGAGGGCCCGTAATCGAGCGACAGGGTGTCGACGGCGATGCCGACGACGTTGCGGCCGTCGCTCATGAGCATCTGCACCGCCTCGACGTGGAAGCCGGGGAAGTGCATGACGCCGTTCTCGTCCGCGTTGCGGAACCTGGCCGAATTCACATGCCGCTCCCAACCGCTGTACATGGCCACGCAGCAGCCATCGGGAAGCGGACCGTGCGCGGCCTCGAACGCCTTGATGTCATCCGGCGTGAGTTCGGCGTCGGGGTTTTCCGCAGCCCGCGCGGAGATGTCGATGACTGCGAGGGGCACGACGAGATTCTCGGCCGGCACCTGATCGGCCGTCCATCCGTTCTCCGAGAAGTGGAACGGCGCATCCATATGCGTGCCGGTATGCTCGACCACCTCCCACTTCTTCATGTTGAACTTGTGCTCCGCGTAGGAGAACATGACGTCGATCGTGAGCTGCGGCTTGCCGAAATAGGTGGGGAAGTCGGGGGTGAGCGTGTGCGTGAGATCGACCACGCGGCTGAAACTGCGGGGCTCGGCCGCGAGGGCCGGCGCACGCGGCGCTGCGGCATAGGCGGCCGCACCCCCGAGCAGGCTGAGGCCGCCGCGGAAGAAGGCGCGACGGTCGAGACGTTCACGGATGCTCTCGAGGCAGCCCGGCGGGCACATGGTTCTGTCCTCCCTCTCCTTCTTGGACCGATGATGATGACGCTTTCCTAGGCGTGCAGGCGACGGGACGCAACACGAGCTTCACCCCGCTCCGGGCGGTCGCGGCCGTGCCGGCTCCGGGTGCCGCCCTGGCCGTGCGGCGGATCTATGCGCGGGGCGGCAACGCGGTCGACGCCGCGGTCGCCGCCACGCTCGCGCTCTGCGTCTGTGATCCCTGCAATGTGACCATCGCGGGACGCTGCCAGGTCCTCCTCGCGCCGCCCGGGCGCGAACCGGTGCTGCTCGACGGCGCGAGCATGGTCCCCCAGAGGGTGGAGCCGCGGCAGCGGCCGGTTCCCGTTCCCGGTCTCCCGCTCGCGCTCGATGCGCTTCTTCGCCGTTTCGGCCGCCTTTCGCCGGCGGCCGTCGTCGCGCCGGCGCTGGAGCTCGCGGAAGAGGGTTTCCAGGTTCCCCCGGGACTCGCCAGGATCTGGACGCATGTGCAGGGGAAACTTCGGGACGACGAAGCCGCGCGGCGCTTCTTCCTCGATCCCCGCGGCGCTCCGCCCATTGCCGCGCCGTTTCGCCAGCCACAGCTCGCGGAGCTCCTCGCCCGGCTCGCCGCGGACGGACTCGACGCCTTCTGCGAGGGGGCTGTCGCCGAACGGCTCGCTGCCGCGGCGAGGGCTCTCGGGATCGGCTGGGACCGGACCTCGCTCGCCGCTGCCCGGCCGCGCTGGACGCGGCCGATCGGCGCGCGGGTGTTCGGCAGAACGATCTTCGCGCCGGGCCGGGAAGGATGGGGCCACAGCCTCATCGGCCTTCTCCGTCTTTTTGCCCGCGCGCAGCCACGCCCGCGCTTCGACGCCACGACGGCCTCACGCCTCGCAGACGCCGTCCTGCGGGCGATGCGCCTGCGCGAGGAGCTCGCGCCCGTCACCCGCGAGCCGCCTCCGGAGCTGCTCGAAAAGCTCGCCCACCCGGCCTCGATCGAAGCCATGGCCGTTCGAGCGGGCATCAGCCCTGGGGCGCGCAGCCATGTCGAGAGGAGCGATACCGCGCATCTCTCCATTGTCGACGACGAAGGATGGAGCGTTGCGCTCACCGCCTCGGCCGGCCCCCGCTTCGGGGCGTGCGTCGCCCACCCCCATTTCGGCTTTCTGTTCGCCCACAGCTATCGCATGGCGGCGGGAAGCGCGCCCGGTGCACGCGACTGGACGGAGATGACGCCCACCCTGGCGATCGGTCCCGCAGGCGCACGGATTGCCATCGGCGCCGCGGGAAGCGCCCGCATCCCCCAGGCCGTCGCCTGGGTGCTGTGGCATCTTCTCGCGCGCGACCTCGCACTCCGGGCTGCGCTCCGGGCGCCGCGTCTGCTGTTCGTGGAGGATGCGCTCCATGTCCCGGCCCGCATCTCGGGGACGCTCGCGCGCAGGCTCCTGAAACCCGGCATCCCGCTTCGCCGGGTGGCAGGCGACGCCCTCGATCACCTCGGCATCGTCCAGATCGCCCTCTGCAGCCGCGAAGGTCATCTGCGGGCTGCCGCCGATCCCGCCTTCGACGGCCGGGTGGTTCGGGTTCAGCGCCGCGGCCGGGCGAGCACGACGCCGGCTTCGAACAGGGCCTCGA
>CAZHHU010000012.1:32209-38352 GCA_964532215.1 uncultured Geminicoccaceae bacterium | reverse complement strand
CGCTGCGGCATCATCGTCAACGTGACCCCGCTCGAGCCGGAGTGGGAGGGCCATGTCACGCTCGAGATCTCGAACACGACGCCGCTTCCGGCGCGCGTCTATGCCCATGAGGGAATCTGCCAGTTCCTGTTCCTCCGGGGCGAAGGGCCGCCCGAGGTCTCCTATGCGGATCGCGCCGGCAAGTACATGCGCCAGCGCGGCGTGACCCTGCCGAGGCTCTGAGGCGAGCATGGACCGCATCCGCATCGAGGGCGGGGTGCCGCTTCGCGGGCGGGTCGAGATCGGCGGCGCCAAGAACGCGGCGCTCCCGGTGATGGCCGCGAGCCTCCTCGCCGCGGAACCGCTCGAGCTCGACGGCGTGCCCGATGTCGTCGATGTCGGCACCATGCGCCGCCTGCTCCAGCTGCTCGGCGTCGAGGCGCGCCATCCCGCGGGCGCGGCGCACGGCCTCGTGCTCCACTGCCCCGAGGTGCTCGCCACCACCGCCCCCTATGATCTCGTGCGGCGCATGCGGGCTTCGGTGCTCGTCCTCGGCCCCCTCCTCGCGCGTGCCGGCGAGGCGCGCGTGTCGCTGCCGGGCGGCTGCGCCATCGGCCCGCGGCCGATCGACCTCCATCTCGAGGGGCTCACGCGCATGGGGGCCGAGATCGAGCTCGAGGGCGGCTATGTCCATGCCCGGGCGCCGCAGGGCCTCAGGGGCGCGCGCATCCGTTTCCCCAAGCCCTCGGTGGGGGCGACCGAGAACATCCTCATGGCCGCGACCCTGGCCCGCGGCACGACGGTCGTCGAGGAGGCGGCGCAGGAACCCGAGATCGTCGATCTCGCGTGCTGTCTCGAGGCGATGGGAGCGCGGATCAGCGGAGCCGGCACGAGCCGCATCGAGATCGAGGGCGTGTCCGAGCTCCACGGTGCCCGCCACCGCATCCTCCCCGATCGCATCGAGACCGGCACCTATGCCATGGCCGCGGCGATCACCGGCGGCGAGCTCGAACTCGTGGGGGGGCGGATCGATCTGCTGGGCGCCGCGGCCGATGTGCTCCGCGAAGCAGGGGTGCGGCTCGAGCCCACGGCGGAAGGGATGCGTGCCGGACGCGCCGATGGCCCCCTCTCGGGGGTCGATGTCATGACCATGCCCTTTCCCGGCTTCGCCACCGATCTTCAAGCGCAGTTCATGGCGCTTATGTGTGTGGCGGAGGGGGCCGCGATGATCACCGAGACGATCTTCGAGAACCGGTTCATGCATGTACCCGAGCTCGTGCGCATGGGGGCGCGGATCACCGTCCACGGGCCGAGTGCGCTCGTGCGCGGCGTAGCACGCCTCAAGGGCGCGCCGGTGATGGCGACGGATCTGCGTGCCTCGGTGTCGCTCGTGCTCGCGGCCCTCGCCGCCGAAGGCGAAAGCGAACTCAACCGGGTCTACCACCTCGACCGCGGGTACGAGCGGATCGAGCAGAAGCTCGCCGCGGTGGGGGCGCGGATCGAACGTCTGAGCTGAGGATGAGGCTGTTGAAGCTCAGAGCCGAGGACGCCCAGGATCTCGCCGTGATGGCGGCGATCCTCCAGGATGCACGTATCCCGCTGCGGGAGATGGTGTTCGAATACGAGCAGCGGCGCTTTCTCGCCGCCTTCCGGCGCTACCGGCGGGAGCTCCTGCCCGATCCCTGCGCGGTCAGCGAGGAACTCACGGAAATCTCCTCGGTGCTCGGCTTCCTCGAGGTGGCGGGAGTCCGCTACCGCCGTCTCGATCCCTCGAAACCGGAAGAGGAACTGGCGCTGCTCACCATCGCCACCGAACCCGGCCGTGCACATCCCTTTCACATCCGCCTCCTGTTCGACGGCGGCAAGGAGATCCTCCTTCTCGCCGACGGGCTTCGCGCCTGGCTCGAGGACTTCGGGGAACCGGCCCCGGCACAGAGGCTGCCGCCCGACCACATGGGCGACGAGCCGACAGGAGCATGAGCGGTGCCGCTTTGCCTCGACAGCCGTGATCCCGATTTCGCGCGGGCATTTCACGCCTTCGTCACGCAGCGCCGCGAGGAGGTCGCCGAGGTCCGGGAAAGCGTGGCCCGCATCCTCGCGGATGTGGAGCAGCGCGGCGATGCGGCGCTGATCGCCTACACCCGCCGCTTCGACGGTTTCGATCTCACACCCGACAGGCTGCGGATCACCCCCGAAGAGATCGCGCAGGCACGCGCCGCGGTCGACGCCGCGACCCGGGACGCGCTCCTCTTCGCCGCCGAACGCATCCGCCGCTTCCACGAACATCAGCGACCTCCGGATCTGCGCCTCGAAGACGAGCTCGGCATCCAGGCCGGCATCATGTGGCGCCCCATCGACGCCGTCGGCCTGTATGTCCCGGGTGGCACCGCCGCCTATCCGAGCTCGGTGCTCATGAACGCGATCCCCGCACGGGTCGCGGGCTGCCGCCGCATCGTCATGACCGTTCCCACGCCGCAGGGGGCGCTCAATCCGCTCGTGCTCGTCGCCGCCGAGATCGCAGGCGTCGACGAGATCTACCGCGTAGGCGGCGCCCAGGCGATCGCCGCCCTCGCCTTCGGCACCGAAACCATCGCCGCGGTGGACAAGATCTTCGGACCCGGCAACGCCTATGTCGCCGAAGCCAAGCGGCAGGTCTTCGGTCGCGTGGGCATCGACATGATCGCGGGTCCCTCGGAGCTCGTGGTGATCGCCGATGCCGCGGCCAGTCCCGCCTGGGCTGCCGCCGACCTGCTCTCCCAGGCGGAGCACGATCCGCGGGCGCAAACGGTCCTGCTCAGCGACGACGATGCACTGCTCGCGGCCGTGGCGCGCGAGATCGAGGCCCAGCTCGCGGCGCTCCCGCGGCGCGAGATCGCGGCGGCGAGCTGGCGCGACCACGGCGCCCTGCTGCGCACCCGCGACCTCGAGGAGGCGGTGGAACTCGCGAACCGGCTCGCCCCCGAGCATCTCGAGCTGATGGTGGCCGAGCCCGAACGCCTCTGCGCGCAGGTGCGGCACGCCGGGGCGGTCTTCCTGGGTGCGCACACGCCCGAGGTCATCGGCGACTACGTGGGAGGTCCGAATCACGTGCTGCCCACGGGCCGCACGGCCCGCTTCTCCTCCGGGCTCGGCGTACACGACTTCATGAAGCGCACGACGGTCCTCGGCTGCGGAGCGAAGGGATTCGCGGCGCTGGCGCCCCATGCAGCGGTCCTCGCGCGGGCCGAGGGCCTCGAAGCGCATGCGCGGGCGGTCGCATGTCGGTCGGCGGACGCGGGCTGAACGCGGATCCGGACCGCATCGTCGAGATCGAGCTCGACGAGAAAAGCGTCGTGCGCTGGAGCCCGCAGATCGAACATGAGCGCAACGTCGCCATCTTCGATCTGCTGGAATGCAACCGCTTCCGGCTTCGCGACGGCCCTTCCGGCCCCTACCGGCTCCGCCTCTCGCTCCGTGATGCGACCCTCGTCTTCGACGTCGCCGCGGCGGACGGCGACCAGCGGGTGGAGATCGCACTTCCCGTGCGGCCGCTGCGCAAGATCGTCAAGGACTACTTCATGATCTGCGAAAGCTACTTCCAGGCGATCAGGCAAGCTTCGCCGAGCCGTATCGAAACCATCGACATGGCCCGGCGCGGGCTGCACAACGAGGGGTCGGAAGTCCTGCGGGAGGCGCTGTCGGAAAGCATCGAGATGGACCTCGATACCGCACGGCGGCTGTTCACCCTCGTCTGTGTCCTCCACCTGCGCGGATGAGGGATGGTCGAGCTTCCGGGCGCGGTCCTCTTCGCCTGCACCTACAACAGCATCCGCTCGCCCATGGCCGAGGCGATCCTCAAGTATCTGCACGGCCACCACATCTTCGTCGACAGCGTGGGGGTGCGTCGCGGCGAACTCGATGCCTTCGCCGTCGCGGTGATGGACGAGATCGGCATCGATCTCTCGCGGCACCGTCCCAAGACCTTCGAAGACCTCGAGGACGAGTGCTTCGATCTCGTCGTCTCCCTCTCTCCCGAGGCCCAGCACCGCGCGGTCGAGCTCACCCGCAACACGGCCACCGAGCTCGAATACTGGCGCGTGCCGGATCCTTCGCTGTTCGAGGGATCGCGCGAGCAGCGGCTCGGCGCCTACCGGCAGCTCCGGGATCTGCTTCTGAACCGGATCAAGCGTCGCTTTCCGCCTGCGGGCAGTCCGGCCCTCTGAAACCTGTACGCACCCGCCTTGACGCTATATCAACCTATGGTTAATATCCCCTTGCACCGCGCGGCCTGGCGTGAGGCGGGTCGTCGGTGTGACGGACTGATGAGATGGGACCCTGGGGGGACTGTTCGCGAGAACAGTCCCCTTAGCGTTTCTCCGTCCCCGGACCGGGGAGCTGCCGCCGGATTTGTTCCACTTCGCGCCGCGAGGGCGCGGCGAGCACGAAGCGCAGATCGATGCGGCGATTGAGCCGCCGCCCCTGCGGTGTCGGCGCGCGCGAGACCGGACGTCGTGCTTCATAGGCGGCGACCCCGAGCAGGGCCTCGCCGCGGGCGTTCGTGAGCTGGTCGAGGCTGGGCTCGAAGGCGGTAAGCGCCTTGTAGGTGTTGACGCCGCGAGCGGCCGAAAGTTCCCAGTTGTCGTGGAATCGACCGCCGTGAATCGGCAGGTCGTCGGTATGTCCCTCGATGAGCACGGCTTCGAGCACCGGCCGGCTTCCGGCGGGGCAGTCCCGCCGCGCCGCGCGCGGTGCGCCGCTGTAGCACGGCAGAGTGCGGGCGAGCACCTGGGCCACTGCGCGCAGCGTGCGCAGGCCCTCGGGCCGCAGTTCCGCCTCGCCGGAGTTGAACAGCAGATCCTCGGGCAGCCGCAGCACGCCCTTCTCGGGTTCGATGGCCACCGCGATCTCGCGCTCGGCGAGAAGGTCCGCCACCGTCGCCAGCATTTCCGCGCGCAACGCTTCCCGCCCCGCGATCCGCGCGAGCAGCGAGCGCAGGGTGATGCGCTCGCGCAGCAACCGGCGCTGTTCCCCTTCGAGCCGCTGCTGCGCACGCGCGAGCTGGTCACGTTCCCGCGCCAGTCGGTCCCGCGCCTGCTCCGCCTCCGCGAGCTGACGTGCGAGCTCCTGCCCCAGCCGCTCGGTTTCCTGCTCGGCGCTGCGGAAGTTGAAGCTGTAGGCCATGAGGAGGATGATGAAGAGAAAGAGAAGTCCGATCACGAGATCGGACACGGAAGCGAAATAGCCCTCCTCCGCTCCGGTCTCGAAGGTGCGGAATGCGCGCATCGTCAGTCGGCCTCCGCGCCTCCGCCGCCCTGAACCGCCTCCGCGAGCGCGACGAGCGTCTCGCGGGAGCGCCGCAGTTCACCCTCCACGCGCCCGAGCAGCACGAGCGAATCCTCGTCCCCCGGACGCTCCGCGCGCAGCCGCTGGCGGAGTTCCTCCATCGCCCGGGCGCAGATGCGGAGCTGATCGAGCAGCGCACCGATGCCGGCGAGAAGCTCCTCGCGCCGAGGTGTGCGGCGGCGTCCCCTAAGCGCCAGGAACAGTTCCTGGACGCGTTCGAGCATGCGCTGCAGCCGTCCGATCTGCACGCCCACGTCGCGGGCGAGGAGACTCGCTTCCTCCGCGGCGGCCTCGCGCCCGGGCCCCGGTGTCGCGATCACGGAAGGCGGCGCTGCTTCCCGCTGGCGTTCCAGCGCCTGCCGCAGCAGGCGCAATTCGCGCAGCAGCGCGGCCGTGCCGGCGTCGCGCGAAGCGGTCGTGTCCACGACACCCGGCCCGAATCCCCGACGCGCCGCTCCGGCGGACGGACTCCCGATCGCTCGCTGCAGGAGCTCGTCGCCATGCTCGTGGAGATGGTCGGCGAGGCGCTGCAGCGCGCGCCCCAGCGGCGCGAAGGCCCGGGCGATCTCGTCCGCGATCAGCCCTTCGGTGGCCTCGGGCAGATCGGCGAAACCCGCGCGGGCGAACTTCTCGAGCTCTGCGGTCTGCCTGCGCATCTCGTCGAGCTGAGCGGCCGCGAGCTGCTCCACCGTGATCGGAACCATCCGCGCCTCGAGCGCATGGCAGAAACGGTCGATGAGGCTCTGGACCTCGTGCAGCAGGGCCTTCTCCCGCCACGAGAACAGCAGCGAACTCCCGAGCCCGGCGATCGAGGTGGCGAATTTGAAGGTGGCGGCGCCGAG
>CAZHHU010000012.1:10825-32109 GCA_964532215.1 uncultured Geminicoccaceae bacterium | reverse complement strand
TCCTCGGCCAGCTTCTTGAACAGGACCGGAAACCGCTGCTGGAAGCCTGCCGGCCCTTCGGCCTCCTCGATCAGGCGGACGGCGCGCTCGAGCGCCCGCAGCACGGGTGCGATGCGGGCGCGCAGGCGGAGCCACAGCAGGATCGCACCGAGGATGATCGCGGCGGAAAGGACCCACGGCAGCTGGGGGCTCGCCAGGGCCGAAAGGAAACTGGCCATCACCCGCCCGGCTCCCCTGCGCGATACCGGTTCGTATCCGGATACGCAAAGTGCGTTGCCATCACCCCGCCAGAGCCGATATACACATTGCTATGTCCGGGAAGAGGCGAGGCAGCCGCTGCTCCGTCGGGGTTAATTCTTGCGTAACCGTTGCAGCGCGTGCTCCCCGGTTCGCCCGACGCTTGATGAGGGGGATCAAATGACGTATGGGCGTCACCACCTGGGCCGCGCCCACCGGTTTCACCGCGGGAGAGATTGAGCGTGGCGCGCGCGAGCATGGCGACGGTCCTGGTCGTCGACGATCGGGTCACCAACCGCAATATATTGACGCGCCTCGCCCAGTCCGTCGAGGAGGGGGTTCAGGTCCACGCCTTTCCCGGGGCGCGCGATGCCCTCCGGTACCTCGACGACCATCCGCCTCCGGATCTCGTCATCACCGACTACAACATGCCCGAGATGGACGGCGCGACCTTCATCACCATGCTGCGCTCCCGTCCCGGGCTCGAGGATGTTCCGATCATCGTGGTCACCGTCTACGAGGACCGCGACTACTGCTACCGGGCGCTGGAGGCGGGGGCCACCGATTTCCTGCTGAGCCCGGTCGACCACGTGGAGTTCCGCGCGCGCGCGCGCAACCTGCTCACCCTGCGTCGGCAGCAGAGGCTGCTGCGGGAGCGGACGGCCGAGCTCGAACAGGCGCTGCGCGAGCGGCCGGGCTCCTTCCTCGGGCCGGAGGCACGCTTTCGCGAAATCCTCGAAGCGGTCCCGGCGCCGCTCAGCGTCGTCGACGAACACGGCCGCCTCGTCTACGTCAACCGCTCTTACGCGGCGCTCGTCGACCAGGAACCGGAGCACCTCATCGGCCGCGACCTCGAGGAGGTCCACGGTGAGGCTTTCGCCACCCGCCACGCCGTGCTCAACGAGCGCATCCTCCAGGCCGGCATCGTCCTCTCCCAGCCGCGCCGTGAGGTCATCGATGCGAACAGCGGCACGCGCACCCTGCTCACGGTCAAGGCGCCCGTAGGCAATCCTCTCGTCTCCCGGCGCCGGGTCGTCTCCCTCATGCTCGACGTGACCGAGCTGGACCGGCGGGAACAGCAGCAGGAGCGCACGGGACGCGATTCCGTCACGGGATTGCCGGGTGCCGAGCTCATCCGCGATCATCTCGCCTCCGAGATCGGCCGGGCACGACGCCTCGGACAGATGGTGGCGCTCCATCTGCTCGACATCGATCGCTTCAAGGGCATCAACGACGCCTTCTCGGAAGCCTTCGGCGACGCCCTGCTCGCGGCGATCGCCGACCGGCTGCAGCAGCATCTGCGCGAGACCGACTACCTCGGACGGTGGAGGAGCGACGAGTTCGTCGTCGTCCAGACCGGCGTGCGCCGCGCCGATGATGCGGCGGAGCTGTGCCATCGCCTGAGCGAAGCCTTCGCCACTCCGTTTTCGATCTCCGGCCAGGAGATCCACATGAGCGCGAGCATCGGCATCACCCTGTTCCCGGGTGACGCCAAGACGCCCGAGACGCTGTTCAAGAACGCCGAACTCGCGATGTACCGCGCCAAGCACGGCGGTCGCGATACCTACCGTTTCTTCGCCCAGGAAATGAACATCGCCGCCAGGCGGGCGGTGGCACTCGAGCGGGAGCTGCGCCAGGCGCTCGCCGCCGATCAGTTCGTCGTCTACTATCAACCGCAGTGGAGCCTGCGCCACGACCGGCTCGTCGGCATCGAGGCCCTGGTGCGCTGGAACCATCCGCGCCGCGGCATCGTCGCGCCCGGCGAATTCATCGGCCTCGCCGAGGAGATCGGGCTCATCGCCCCGCTCACCGCCTGGGTGCTGCGCACCGCCTGCGAGCAGCATCGCGCCTGGCTCGACGATGGGCTCGAGGATGTGGTGCTGTCCGTGAACTTCTCGCCCGTGCAGTTTCGCGAGCGCGGCGTCGAATACATGGTCGAGCGGGTGCTGGAAGACACGGGCCTGCCCCCCTCGGCGCTCGAGATCGAGCTCGTCGAGAACGCGGTCGTCGACGATAACCCGGCCGCCGCGGCGAGTCTCCGCTATCTGCAGAAACTCGGCGTCTCGCTCGCGATCGACGATTTCGGCACCCGCTACTCCTCGCTCTCCTACCTTCAGCGTCTGCCGGTGCAGCGGCTCAAGATCGATCGCAGCTTCGTCCTCGGTCTCGGCGGGTCGGAGAGCAACGATACGACCATCGTCCGGGCGATCATCAGCCTCGGGCGCAGCCTCGGCCTCAGGGTGATCGCGGAAGGGGTCGAGACCGAAAGCCAGCGCGACGAACTGCTCGCACTCGGCTGCGAGGAGATTCAGGGGCATCTCGTGGCACCGCCGCTGCGGGCGGAGGAATTCCGCGCCCGTTTCGTGGGGCGCAGACTTGCGCCTGCGCTGGAGTGATGCGGAGCGCGCGATGCGGGAGCATGGATCCGAGCGCGAGCATCCCACGCCCGCATCCCGTCTGAAGAGGTTGTGGAGCGAGATCCGCGCCCGCCTGCGCGATCGCCCGGACAGCGAGCATGAACAGCAGATCATCCGGGTGGTCACCATCTTCGGCATGTATGCCTACATGCTCTGGGCCCCCTTCCCGGAGCAGGTGCGCCCGCAGATCCTCTACTGGAGCACGATCGTCTTCGCCTTCGGGCTGCTCGTCTCGCTCGCCCTGTTCCTCCACCTCCTCCGCCATCCCGGCGTCTCGCGGACACGCCGCGTCATCGGCATCCTCATGGACACGACGGGGGTGAACGCCGCTCTGCTCGTGGGCGGTACCGCCACCACGCCCTTCTACCCCGTCCTCCTCTGGCTGATCTTCGGCCACGGGTTCCGGTACGGGCGCTTCTATCTCTATCTCGCGTCCACGCTCTCGGTGCTCATGTTCCTCGCGGTCATCACCTACAACCGCGAGTGGCACCGCTATCCGATCCTCAGCACCTCGCTCGTCGTCGCCCTCATCATCCTTCCCGCCTATGTCTCGATCCTGCTGCGCAAGCTGACCGACGCGCTCCGCCAGGCGGAGGAGGCGAGCCGGGCGAAGAGCCGCTTCCTCGCCACGATGAGCCACGAGTTCCGCACTCCGCTCAACGCCATCATCGGCATGAGCGAGCTTCTCGCGCGCAGCCCGCTGAACCACGAGCAGCGCGACATGACGGCCACGATCCGCATCGCGGCCGACACCCTTCTCTCCCTGGTCAACACCGTCCTCGATCTCGCCCGCATCGAGTCCCGCCGCGTCGATCTCTCCACCGCCCCCTTCGACCTCGATCGGCGGCTCGCCCAGGTCCGCGCCATGCTGGGCCCGACCGCGTCCAAGAAAGGACTCTACCTTCGGCTGCGGCTCGATCCGCGGGTGCCGGCCCAGGTGGTGGGCGCCGAGCAGCCGCTCCATCAGATTCTCGTCAACCTCATCGCCAACGGCCTGAAGTTCACCGAGCGCGGCGGCGTGATGCTCGCCGTCAAGCTGCTCGAGGCGAACGAGCACGGTCTGCGCCTCCGCTTCGAAGTCCATGATACCGGGGTGGGCATCGAGGCCGAGGCGCGCGAGCGCATCTTCGACCGCTTCACCCGTGCCGGCGACGTCAACCGGCATCGCTTCGGCGGCACCGGTCTCGGCCTCGCCATCTCGCGCGAGCTCGTGGAGCTCATGGGCGGCCGCATCGGTGTCGAGAGCGAGGTCGGCCGCGGCTCGGTGTTCTGGTTCGAGCTCGCCTTCGGCCGCTGCATGGAGGATTGTCCCCGCGAGCGCGTGCAGGGCACCGTCGCCATCCTCGGCGATCCCATGCGCGGTCTCGCGCTCGCCGACCGTCTGCAGCCGCTCGGGGTGCAGACGCGGGTCAGCGCCAGTCTCGCGGGAGCGCTCGAGACGGTGCGCACCGCCGAAGGGCGGCGCATGGTCATCATGCTTCCCGGCGTGGCTCCGGTGGACCCGGAAAAACTCGCGACGGCGCTCGAAGAGCTCCATCTCGCCGAGCCCGTGGACGTGCTCGCCGTGGGCCTCGAGGACGAGGCAGGCGACGCCGTCCTCGCGGCTCTTCCCGAGAACGTCGAGGACGCCGTCCTCCACCGCATGGTGCGGGCGGCGCTCGCACCCTTCGAGCACCGGCCCGCGCCCGAACTTGCACCCTCGTCCGCAGTCCGCTCGGGCGGGGCGCGGATCCTGCTCGCCGAAGACAACCCCGTCAATCAGCGGGTGATCTCGCGCCTCCTCGAGCATGCGGGACACCGGGTCGAGACCGTCGAGGACGGGCATGGCGTGCTCGAGAAGCTCGAGCAGAAGGAGTTCGATCTCGTCCTCATCGACGTGAACATGCCCGAGATGAGCGGCCCCGAGACGGTCAAGATCCTGCGCTTCACCCACGATCCCGCCGAGCTGCCGCCGCTCGTGGCGCTCTCCGCCGACGCCACGCCCGAGACCCGGCAGGAGTGCCTCTCCCTGGGCTTCACCCGCTATCTCACCAAGCCCGTGGACATGGAGGTCCTGCTCGCGACCATCGACGAGCTCGTCCCGCCGGAAAGACGCGCGTCTGCATCCGCGCCGAATCAGCCCCCCGCCCCGGCCGAGCGCACGCCCCGGCCCGCGCATGAGCCACAAGGTGCAGCACCCACGCGCACCACGCCCGTACTCGACGAGCGCAAGCTCGCTTCGCTCGCCGAGCTCGACCGCGCCGACGGTTTCCTCGCCGGCGTCGTACAGGAGTTCCTGGAGGACGGCGCCGAACTCGTGGCCCGCATGGAGCGGGCGGCGCGCAGCGGCGACGTGCGCGAGTACCGCGATGCCGCCCATGCGCTCAAGAGCAGCGCGGCGCACATCGGCGCCCGGGCGGTCTACGAGCGCTGCGTCGAGGGACGGTCGCTCGACGATCACGCCCTGCTCATGCGGGCGCGCAGCGACGTCCAGCTCCTGCGCCGGGATTTCGAGCGCGTCGAAAAGGCGCTGCGCGCCTTCCTCCAGGAGCGCGAAGGGCGCACCGTCCCTCCGGCGGATCGTCAGGAGTGAAGCCGGCGCACCGCCCGCACGGCTCTCCGCAGACTTCCAAGCGGCCGATGGAGGATGCGGCGGAGGCGGTCCATGAGGCGCCCCCGCCACCGCTCCGCGGCCCGCTCGGCCCGGGCGAGGGCGCGGTCCAAGGGAGGGTAGCGCTGGCGCAGGCGGGCGCGCAGTCGCCGCGCGAGCCGGCTGTGGCGGGCGAGAAGGGCGAAGCCGACGGCGATGAGCAGGATGCCCTGCAGGCCTGGGAGAAACAGACCGAGCACGCCGAGCAGGACGAGAGCCAGGCCCAGAGCGATGGCGAGCGCCCGCCTCACGCCGCCGAAGCGATGCGGTACCACTCCTCCTCCGTGAGGATCGGCACGCCGAGTTCGCGGGCGCGCCGATATTTGCTGCCCGGCTCGCGGCCGACGATCACGTAGTCCGTGCGGCGCGAGACCGAGTTCGTCACCTTGGCCCCGAGCGCTTCGGCGCGGGCCTTGGCCTCCTCGCGGGTCATGCGGGCGAGTTCGCCCGTGAACACCACGGTCTTGCCGGCAAGCGGCGATGCAGCTGCGGTGGCCGCCACCACCGGCTCGACCGTGACCTCCGCGGCGAGTTCCTCCACCAGCCGCAGGTTGCGGGGTTCGGAGAAGAATTCCCGCAGCGATTCCGTGAGCGTCGGCCCGATGCCGTCGATCGCCTCGAGCTCCTCGCGCACCGCGCGGTCACCCCGCGCGAGCGCCCGCATGGCCGCGAACCAGCGCGCGAAGTCGCCGAAATGGCGCGCCAGGATGCGGGCGTTGACCTCGCCCACGAAGCGGATGCCGAGGGCGAAGATGAAGCGATCGAGCGGAATGCGGCGGCGGGCTTCGATGGCGTGGACGAGATTGCGGACCTTGGTCGCGGCCCATCCCTCGAGCGCCTCGAGACGGGCGAGCCTTTCCCGATCGCGCGGCAGGCGGAAGAGATCGACGGGATCCCGGATGATGCCGGCATCGAGGAGCTGCGGGATCTGCTTGCGCCCGAGTCCGACGATGTCGAAGGCGCGCCGGCTCACGAAGTGGATGAGGCGCTCGGCCCGCTGCGCCGGGCAGTAGAGTCCGCCGGTGCAGCGGCGGATGGCTTCACCCGGGGGGCGCACGGCGAGGCTGCCGCACACCGGACATCGTTCCGGCGGCACGAAGGGCCGCGCATCCGGCGGGCGCCGCTCCGGCACCACCCGCACCACCTGAGGGATGACATCGCCGGCGCGCTGCACGACGACGGTATCCCCGATCCGGATGTCCTTGCTCGCGATGTAATCCTCATTGTGCAGGGTGGCGCGGCTCACCACCACGCCGCCCACGGTGACCGGCCTGAGGATGGCGACGGGCGTAAGGGCGCCGGTCCGCCCCACCTGGACGACGATGTCCTCGAGCCGGGTGAAGGCCTGCTCCGGGCTGAACTTGTGGGCGATGGCCCAGCGCGGGACGCGCTGCACGAACCCCAGCCGCTCCTGGAGCTCGATGTCGTCGATCTTGTCGACGACGCCGTCGATGTCATAGGAGAGCTCGAAACGCTGCTGCTCGAGCTCGTCGTGGTAGCGCAGCAGCTCCTCCACCCGCGTGCAGCGCCGTACGAGAGGATTGGTGGGAAAGCCGAGCTCCCGCAGGCGCTGCAGGAAGCCGAAATAGGAACCGGTCACGGGCGGCTCCGCCTCACCCCAGCCCCAGGCGAAGAAGCGCAGTCGCCGCTTTGCGGTGATGCGGCTGTCGAGCTGCCGCAGCGAGCCCGCGGCGGCGTTGCGGGGATTGGCGAAGGGCGGTTCGCCGCGAGCTGCGCGCTCCGCGTTGAGGCGCTCGAAGTCCTGCCGATCCATGTACACTTCGCCCCGGACCTCGAGCACGGCGGGGGGCGCATCCGTGAGCAGCCGCTGCGGCACCTCGCGGATCGTGCGCACGTTGGCGGTCACGTCCTCGCCGGTGAAACCGTCGCCCCGGGTCGCGGCCTGGACGAGAATTCCTCCCTCATAACGGATCGAGCAGGAGAGCCCGTCGATCTTCGGTTCGGCCGTGAACGTCAGCGGCGCGTCGGCAGCCAGCCCGAGAAAGCGACGGATGCGCGCGACCCACTCCTCCACTTCCGCCGCCGTCATGGCGTTGTCGAGGGTGAACATGGGCACGCGATGGACGACCTTGGCGAATTCCTCCGCCGGCGGTGCACCCACGCGCAGGCTCGGACTGTCGGGCCGGATGAGATGCGGGAAGCGCTGTTCGATCGCCCGATTGCGCGCCTTGAGGAGGTCGTAGTCGGCGTCCGAGATCTCGGGTGCGTTGGAGACGTAGTACAGACGATCGTGGCGTTCGATCTCCCGTGCGAGCCAGGCGAGCTCCTCCCTCGCCTCCTCCTCCGACAGGCTGGCTACGGGCTTGAAGAAGCTCGGCGGCGGACGGAGCCGGGCGAGGTGCTTCGGCGGCCGGTCCTCCAGCCGCGGCGTCATTGCGCACCTCCGGCGGCAACGAGAAGGCTCTCCGCCGCGGCCCGGGCGGCGTCCGTGATGCGCGCACCCGCGAGCATGCGCGCGAGCTCTTCCCGGCGCCCGGCGGCATCGAGCGCCGCGACCTCGAGGTGCACGCGATCTCCCCTTTCCCGTTTCACCACGCGCAGATGCCGATCGGCACGGGCCGCGATCTGCGGCGCGTGGGTGACGACGAGCACCTGTCGCTCCCGTGCGAGACGGGCGAGCCGCTCGCCCACCGCATCGGCCGTGGCCCCGCCGATGCCGGCGTCGACCTCGTCGAAGATCATGGTGGCCACGGGGTCGATGCGGGCGAGGACGACCTCGAGCGCGAGCATGAAGCGCGCGAGTTCGCCGCCCGATGCGATGCGGTCGAGCGGTGCCGGCGGCTGCCCCGGATTGGTGGCGGCGAGAAACCGGATCTGCTCGCTTCCGAGCGCAGAGCATGCCTCCTCGAGGGGTTCGACGGCGACGCGGAAGCGCGCGCGCCCGAGGCGAAGCGGCGGGAGCTCGCGCGCGACCTCGCCCTCGAGGCGTGCCGCCGCTTCCCGTCTCCGGGCCCCGAGCGCCGCCGCGAGCCGCCGGTACTCTCCCCGCACCTCGCGCAGTTCGCCCTCGATCTCCTCGAGGCGCAGGAAGTCCGCCTCCAGCGCCCGCATGCGGGTGCGGCTGCGCTCGAGAACGGCGGGAAGTTCGTCGACGGTGCAGCGGTATTTGCGCGCCGCATCACGAAGCGCGAACAGGCGCTCCTCGATCTCTTCGAGTCGTCCATGATCGAGCTCGAGATCGCGCAACGCCTCCTCGAGCCGCGCCTGTCCCTCCCGCAGCTCGATGGCCGACCGCTCGAGCGCCGCACTCGCCGCCTGCAGCCCCTCGCCGGCGAAGGCGACGGCACGCTCGGTGCGCCGCGACGCCGCCAGCAGGCGTTCGTCGGCCGCGGCCAGCAGCTCGAGCGCCTCGCCGAGCAGGGTCGCGAGCTTCTCGCGGTTGACCAGCGCATGCCGTCGGGCGGCGAGCTCTTCCTCCTCGCCTTCCCGGGCATCGAGGCGCTCGAGCTCCTCGATGCGGTGGCGCAGCTCTTCCTGCTCGCGGCGCAGGGCGTCGAGCGCCGCCGCCCGCTCGGCGCGCTCGCGCTCCACCGCCCGCAGGCGCTCGTACACCCGCCGCAGCTCGGAGAGCAGCTCCCCGTTGCCCGCGAACAGATCGAGCAGGCGGCGATGAGCTGCAGGCTGCAGCAGGCTGCGGCTCGCCTGCTGACCGTGGATGGCGACCAGCGCCTCGCCGACCCGTCGCAGCAGAGTCCCGCTCACCGGCGCATCATTGATGAAGGCGCGGCCGCGTCCGTCGGCACCCAGCGTGCGACGCAGGACCAGCTCCTCATCGACCTCGATGCCGCATTCCCCGAGCATGGCCCGCAGCGGATCATCCCCGCGCAGTTCGAAGCGCGCCGCCACCATGGCCCGCTCCGCACCCGCCCGCAAAAGCGCGCGTTCGGCGCGGGCACCGAGGGCGAAGCCCAGGGCATCGAGCAGGATCGACTTCCCCGCCCCCGTCTCCCCGGTGAGGACGGTGAACCCGGGGCCGAGCTCCAGCTCGAGCCGCTCCACGAGAACGATGTCGCGGACCTCGAGATGGGTGAGCATCGGTGGACGCGCGCGTTATTCAGAACGGCCAAAGGGAGGAGAGCCAGGAGCGCTCGCCCTCCGGCAGCGGCTTCCCCTGGAGCAGCGCGTAGCTGCGCGCGTACCACTTGTCGTTCGGAAAATTGTAGCCCAGCACGGCCGCGGTACGGCGGGCCTCCTCCTCGAGGCCGAGAGCGAGATAGCATTCGACCAGCCGGTGCAGGGCCTCGGGTACGTGCGTGGTGGTCTGATATTTCTCCACGACCGTCCGGAAGCGGTTCACCGCCGCCACATACTCGCCGCGGCGCTGATAGAAGCGTCCGACCTCCATCTCCTTGCCGGCGAGATGATCGTGGACGAGATCGATCTTGAGGCGCGCATCCCGCGCGTATTCGCTCTCCGGGAAGCGTCGCACGAGGGTGGTAAGCGCGTCGAGCGCCTTCTGGGTCATGCCCTGGTCGCGACCGACGTCCGAGATCTGCTCGTAGTACGAGATGCCGATGAGATACTGCGCGTACGGCACATCCCTGTGCCCGGGATGGAGGTCGATGAAGCGTTCGGCGGCGGCCACGGCGGCATCATAGTCGGCGGCCTGGTAATAGGCATAGGCGGCCATGATCTCGGATTTGACCGCGAGCCGGGAATAGGGATGCTGCCGCTCGACCTCCTCGAACGCCTTCGCCGCCTTCACGAACTCCTTTCCGGCGAGCAGCGCCATGGCGCGGTCGTAGAGCTCCTCGGCGGGTCGCTCGACATACTTCTCCTCCTCCTGGGTGAGCGTGGTGCACCCCCCAAGCCCTGCCGTCCCCATGCCCACGAGCAGCCAGAGCGCCCAGAACGCCCGCAGCGGCAATGCCGTCCGTCCATCCATTTCGGTCCACCGTGCGCGCGAGCCCACGGCCACTGATTGTAGAGCGGATGCCGCGCAGTTAAACTCCTCAGGCCAAGGAGGGGGTGAGGCTGCGCGCCATGAGCCGTTCCGAAACCCGCCGCCCGACCCGCAGCCGGCGCTTCGATGCGCTGCTCTCGCCACTCGAGACCTTCCTCGCCACGGAAGCGACGAGCGGACTTCTGCTCGTGCTCTGCGCGGCGGTCGCCGTACTCTGGGTCCATTCGCCCGCGGCCCCGGCCTACGAGGCGCTCAAGCAGCTGCCGATCGCGATCGAGATCGCAGGCCGACGGCTCGAGGAGCCGCTCGTGCTGTGGGTCAACGATCTGCTCATGGCGATCTTCTTCTTCTTCGTCGGCCTCGAGATCAAGCGCGAGCTGCTCGTCGGCGAGCTCGCCGGGTGGAAGCGGGCGAGCCTTCCGCTTGCGGCCGCACTCGGCGGCATGCTCGCCCCCGCCGCCATCTACGGCGTGCTCAACTTCGGCGGTCCCGGGTCACCGGGCTGGGGCATCCCCATGGCCACGGACATCGCCTTCGCCGTCGGCGTGCTCGCCCTCCTCGGCGGACGCGTTCCACCGCCGCTCAAGGTCTTTCTCCTCGCACTCGCGATCATCGACGATCTCGGCGCCATCCTCGTCATCGCCGTCTTCTATACCGACACCCTCCACTCGGGCTTTCTCGCGCTGGCCGCAGCGACCTGGCTCCTGCTCGCCGCCTACGGCAATTACGGCGGTGCCCGGGCGAGCGTGTTCCTCATCCTCGGGGCCCTGCTGTGGTTCTTCACCTTCGAATCCGGTGTTCACGCGACCGTCGCCGGGGTGCTCGCCGCCTTCACCGTGCCCATCGCCCACCGCATCGACGCGAAGAACGTGGCGAACGAGCTGCGCCGCCAGCTCGCGGGCGGCTTCGAGCGCATCGAGATGACGATCGGCGAAGCGGCGCGGGCGCTGCTCGAGGCGCGAAGCCCCCTGCACCGCTTCGAGCATGCCCTCGCGCCCTGGGTCGCTTATGGGATCATGCCCCTGTTCGCGCTCCTCAACGCCGGCGTGCCGCTGCTCGGCGAGGGAGGCGGTGCCGGCTTCTCGATGGTGACGCTCGGCGTCTTCCTGGGACTTCTGATCGGCAAGCCCCTGGGCATCCTCGGCGCCTGCTGGCTCGCCGAACGGGCGGGCCTCGCCCGGCTGCCCGAAGGCGTGGATTACGGCAGCCTCACCGGGGCGGGGTTTCTCGCCGGCATCGGCTTCACCATGTCGCTCTTCATCGCCGCGCTCGCCTTCCCCGCGGGGTCGCAGCTGGACGAGGCGAAGATCGGCGTGCTCGCCGCTTCCGTAGCCGCCGCCGTCCTCGGGCTGCTGCTTCTCGCCCGCCGCCTCGCGCCGGCCGCCGGCCCGGCTCCGCGGCCGAAGGCTAGAGGCACTTGAAGTATTCGAAGGGCTCCTGGCAGCTCCGGCAGCGGTAGAGCGCCTTGCAGGCGGTGCTGCCGAATTCGGAGACGCGCTCGGTATCAGCTGAGCCGCAGCGCGGGCAGGCCACCTCCGGTTCGGGCCCGAAAAGACTCGCGCGGTCGCCGCCGCGCTCGGGTGGTGCGATCCCCGCCTCCCGCAGCCGCTGCCTTCCCCGCTCGGTGATCCAGTCGGTGGTCCAGGGCGGACTCAGCACCGTCTCGACCCGGACATCGGGAAAACCGGCGCGATCGAGCGCGGCCCGGACCTCGAGCTCGATGAGACGGGTCGCCGGGCAGCCGGTGTAGGTGGGGGTGATGCGCACGACCGTCGTACCGTCGGGCGCGGTCTCGATGCCGCGCAGGATGCCGAGATCGACGATGGAAAGGGCCGGGATCTCCGGATCGTGGACCTGCTCGAGGGCCTCCAGGATCCGCCTGCGCCCGGCTTCGCCCAGGCTGTCGGTCGGCGCGCTCATGCTCACCACGCGACGGCGTCGGGATAGGCCCGCTGCAGGAACTGCATCTCGCACAGGATGTGGCCGAGATATTCGGTGTGCATGCGTCCGTCCTTGCCGCCGGCCTGCATCCAGCCGTCCTGCGGGCGCTCGAGGGTCGCCTCCCGGAGCACCGCTTCCACCCTCTCGAGCCAGGTCGGCCCGATGCGTTCGAGATCCGGCGCGATTCCGGCTTCGGCCATGGCCCGATCGAGCGCGTCGGGGGTATAGAGTTCACCCGTATACGGCCACAGCAGGTCGATCGCCTGCTGCATGCGCCGGTGGCTCTCCTCGGTACCGTCGCCGAGCCGGATCACCCATTCGCCGCTGTGGCGGACGTGGTAGCGGACTTCCTTGAGGGCCTTCTCGGCGATGGCCGCGAGCCGCGCGTCGCGCGAGGCACAGAGCCCGCCGTAGAGCTGCTCCTTGAAGGAGCTCACGAGAAAGAGCCGGCCGATGGTGTGGGCGAAATCACCGTTCGGCAGCTCCACGAGCAGGAGATTGCGGAAATCGAGCACGTCGCGGCGAAAGGCGAGCGCATCCTCGTCCCGCCCGGCTCCTTCGACCTCCCCCGCATAGGAGAGGAACAGCCGCGCCTGGCCGATGCAGTCGAGGGCGATGTTGGCGAGCGCCATCTCCTCCTCGATCTCCGGCGCCCGGCCGAGAAGCTCGCAGAGACGCTGGCCGAGGATGAGGGCGTCGTCCCCGAGCCTCAGGAGATATTCGAACAGCTGCCCGTTCGTGGCCGTCACGCTTCGACCTCACATGCCCTTGACTTCGGGGGGAATCTCGTAGTGCTGCGCGTGCCGGTATTCCTTTTCGAGCGGCTCGAAGAAGCTCTCCCGCTCCTCGGGCCTGGAGGCGGTGATCGCCTCCGCCGGCACGACCCAGATCGAGCTCCCCTCCCCGCGGCGGCAGTAGAGATCGCGCGCAAGCTCGAGCGCCATCTCCGCATCCGGCGCGTGGAGGCTGCCGACATGACGGTGATCGAGCCCGTTGCGGGGGCGGACGAAGACCTCCCAGACCGGCCACTCCTTCATCGCTGCGATCTCCCTCAGGCCGCCCGCCGGCGCGCCCTGCGCTTCTCCGCGAAGGCGAGTGCCGCCTCACGCACCCAGGCTCCCTCCTCGAAGGCCCGCCGGCGCTGTTCGAGACGCTGACGGTTGCACGGCCCCTCGCCCCGGATCACGCGCCAGAACTCGTCCCAGGGCGGATCCCCGAAGTCGTAGTGGCCGCGCTCGGGATTCCAGCGCAGCTTCGGATCGGGAATCTCGAGGCCGAGATACTGCGCCTGGGGCACGGTGGCATCGACGAACTTCTGGCGCAGCTCGTCGTTGGTGAAGCGCTTGATCTTCCACTCCGTGCTCTGCGGCGTGTGCACGGAATCCTTGTCCGGAGGGCCGAACATCATGAGGGCCGGCCACCACCAGCGATTGAGGGCGTCCTGACACATGCGCCGCTGCTGGGCGGTGCCGCGGCAGAGGGTCATGACGATCTCGTAGCCCTGGCGCTGGTGGAAGCTTTCCTCGCGGCAGATGCGCACCATGGCCCGTGCATAGGGGCCGTAGGAACAGCGCTGCAGCGCGACCTGGTTCATGATCGCCGCACCGTCCACGAGCCAGCCGATCATGCCGATATCGGCCCAGGTGAGCGTCGGGTAGTTGAAGATCGAGGAATACTTGGCCTTGCCGGCGAGCAGCTGGGCGATGAGCTCGGCGCGATCCACGCCGAGGGTCTCGCAGGCGGAATAGAGGTAGAGGCCGTGCCCCGCCTCGTCCTGGATCTTGGCGAGGAGGATCGCCTTGCGCCGCAGCGTGGGCGCCCGCGTCACCCAGTTGCCCTCGGGCAGCATGCCCACGACCTCGGAATGGGCGTGCTGACTGATCTGGCGGATGAGCGTGCGGCGATAGCCCTCCGGCATCCAGTCCGTGGGCTCGATCTTGATCTCGGCCTCGATCTTGCGCCGGAACAGCTCTTCCTGTGCCGCCTCCGCGGCCGTCTGCGGCTTCCCGCTCTCGATACGGCCGCCGACGTCGAGCCCCTGCGAGTACACCTCCGCTCCTCCCCTCGAACCGTGCTACCCCGTCTGCCCGAGATGTGATGCGGTATGCCCCAGCGATCAACGTTTTTCCACTTCGCATCCGCCGAGGCAACGGGGGCCCCGGGCCTCTCGGGCCTGCGCCCGCGGTGGAGCCGGCGGCACAGGGATGCGCCGCCAGCCGGGTGGCAGCGGAAAGGCGCCCACGAAGCGGCGCTCGCGCCCGGCATCGGGCTCGGGATAGCAGACGATGTCCGCGAGCGTGCGATAGCAATATCCGAGTACGGCCTCTTCGCCCGCGCGGGAAGCGGACGGCAGCAGCAGCAGGAGCAGGGCGAAAAGGCTTCGCGGCATGGGACCGCTCCCTCCGGCGCGCGCCGGAACGGGCGTAGCCGAAACATCTTAACAGCGGGTTACCGGTGGCGGCCGCAGGCGCACGGGCTCGTGAACGCATCGATCTTCGGCTCGGGGCGGTATCCGCCTATCTTTCCGACGGTCCCGCTTCGTGGATGACTGCCTTTGGCTTCACGCATCCTGCCCGCCCTGATCCTGGCCCTGTGGGCCGTCGCCGCCGCTGCCGGGGAGGTCACGATCGCGATGCGCACGGAAGGGGAATCGGGGCGCTTTCGCTTCGAGCCCCGACTCGTGTGGATCGAGCCGGGCGAGACGGTATCCTTCGTCGCCGACAGCCATATCCACGGCACGAGTACGATCACCGGCATGATCCCGACGGGCGCCCGTCCGTGGCGGAGCGTCATGGGACGTCCGCTCACCGTCCGGCTCGAGCGCCCCGGCGTCTACGGCTTCAAATGCCCCGCGCACTACGCGCTCGGCATGGTGGGCCTGATCGTGGTGGGCGATCCGCGGGTGAATCTCGAGGCCGCGCGCCGGGTCCGCCACCCGCCGGAAGCCCAGCGCGCGTTCGCGCGGCTGTTCGCGCTCATCGACTGCACCCTTGCCGGGCAGGGGCGCTGCCCGGCGCCCAGGGCCACGGTCGCCTATTCAGGCGGCTTCCGCAAAGCCCATGAAGGGAAGTAGCGGCCCGTGGCCGCGCGCCTCGTCGTGATGGCCGGGATGGGCCGCCATGCGGAGAAGATGATGGCGCATGTCCTCGTTGTTCGCGATCGGCGTCGCATGCTCGCCGGGCTCGCGGTGCTTGGCGAGCACGAGCGCACAGATGCCGGCGACGAAGGGGGTGGCCATGGAGGTGCCGCTGAGCTTGGCATAGCCGCCCTCGCGCCAGGTGGACCAGATGTCCTCGCCCGGCGCCATGAAGTCGAGCTCCGCGCCGCGTGAGGAGAAACCCGAGGGATTGCCGTTGCGGTCGTGGGCGGCGACGGTGATGACGCTCGCATAGCGCCCCGGGTAGGCGATCGAGTTGCGGTAGAGGCTGCCCGCATTGCCCGCGGCGCAGACGAGGATCCGTCCGGCGGCGAGCGCGTCGTGAACGGCGCGGTGCACCGCCGGGTCGTTGCGGGGCGCGCCGAGCGACATGGAGATGATGTCGGCCCCCTCGCCGACGGCCCAGTCGATGCCGCGGGCGAGCCAGTCCAGCCGTCCGCCGCCGTCGCCACGCAGCACCTTGCCGATGAGCAGCCTGCAGCGCGGCGCCACGCCCATGAAGCCGCGCCCGTTCTCGCGCGCGCCCACGATCCCGGCGCAGTGGGTGCCGTGTCCGTTGCGATCCTCGATCCCCTCGCCGGTGAAATCGCGGCTTGCCGCCACGGCGCCTGCGAGATCCGGATGGTCGGGATCGATGCCGGTGTCCAGAATCGCGACCTTCACCCCCTCCCCCTTGCTCTGCCGCCACACGAGCGGCAGCCGCAGCAGGCGCTCCGACCAGCGCAGCTGATCGCGCTCGCCCGCGGCGAGGCCCGGCAGGCCGCGGCGGCTGCGGACGAGACGGCGGACCGCGAAGGGTGGGTGGGAGACTTCGGCGTCGGACGGGAGGTTCGCGGCGATCGGCATGGATCAGGGCTCCGGCAACCGGTAGGAGATTATGAACCTTAAATAGGATTGTCAACCTATCCCGGAACAAAAAAGGGCCCCCGCGCGCGGCGGGGGCCAACCCCCTGTGACGGGACTCGAGGCCGCCGGTCGAACCGGCGGCGCCAGTCTCGGTGCCCTTCGTTAACGGATGCTGAAGGAGCTCCGGACACGGGGCCGGATGTCATACTCCTGTAGGAATGAGAGCCGCATGGCCGTCGCCATCCCATGTCCTAACTTGGCCTCCGGCATCCCTGCGAAGCGAAGACATGCGCGAGCCCCGCCGCAGCGATCTCGGGCGCATCGCCAGGCTGCTGCTGCCCCATCTGTGGCCGGCCGAAGACCCCGGCTTCCGGATCCGGGTCCTCTGCGCCGTCTTGTTTCTCCTCCTCGCCAAGCTCCTCAGCGTCTCGGTCCCGTTTCTCCTGAAGGGCGTGGTCGATCGCCTCGAAGGCGCGCCGCTGGCCACGCTTCCGCTCGGCCTCATCCTCGCCTATGCCGCAGCCCGCCTTTCCGCGACCCTGTTCCAGGAGCTGCGCGATGCCGTCTTCGCCCGCGTGGGGGAGCGCGCAGGCCGCAGGCTCGCGCTCCGCGTCTACGCCCATCTCTTCGCGCAGTCCCTGCGCTATCACCTCGAAAAGCGCACGGGCGAGCTCGCCCGCGCCATCGAACGGGGGGTGCATGCGGTCGCCTTCCTGCTCAAGACGGCGCTCTTCAGCCTCGTGCCGACCATACTCGAGTTCCTCCTCGTGATCGGCGTGCTCCTCGCCAGCTACCCGCCCGGCTTCGCGCTCGCCGTCTTCCTCACCATCGGCGCCTATGCCGCCTTCACCATCCTCACCACGGAATGGCGCACCCGCTTTCGCCGCGAGATGAACCGCCGCGACAACGAGTTCTCGGCCGCTGCGGTCGATGGTCTCGTCAACTACGAGGTGGTGAAGGCCTTCGCGAACGAGCGCTTCGAACTCGCGCGGCTCGACCGCGCGCTGCGCGCCTATGAGGATGCGGCGGTGAAGTCGGAGATGAGCCTCGCCCTGCTCAACGCCGGCCAGGCCGCGATCATCGCCGCGGGACTCGCGGCCATCATGATCCTCGCCGCCCAGCGGGTCGTCTCGGGCGAGCTCGGGGTCGGCGACGTGGTGCTCGTCAACGCCTTCATCCTGCAGCTCTATGTGCCCCTCAACTTCCTGGGCGTCATCTACCGTCAGCTGCGGCAGTCGCTCACCGATCTCGAGAACATCGACATGCTGCTCGCGCGCGAACCGGAGATCGGCGACGCGCCCGGCGCGCGCCCGCTGCGGCTTGCGGGCGGCGCCCTGCGCTTCGATCGCGTGCGCTTCGGCTACGACCCCCGCCGGCCGATCCTCCATGGCGTGAGCTTTGCCGTGGCGCCCGGACGCAAGCTCGCCGTGGTGGGACCGTCGGGAGCCGGAAAGTCGACCCTCGTGCGGCTGCTCTTCCGCTTCTTCGACGTCGACGATGGCGCCATCACCATCGACGGCCAGGACATCCGCGCCGTCACCCTCGAATCCCTGCGCCGCGCGATCGGCCTCGTGCCCCAGGACACGGTCCTCTTCAACGACACCATCGCCGCCAACATCGCCTACGGCCGCCCGGGAGCCTCCCGCGCAGAGATCGAGCGGGCGGCGGAGGTCGCCCAGATTCACGACTTCATCCGCCGGCTTCCGGACGGCTATGATACCCTGGTCGGCGAACGCGGGCTCAAGCTTTCGGGAGGGGAAAAGCAGCGCGTCGCCATCGCCCGCGTCGTGCTCGAGGATCCGCCGATCCTCGTCCTCGACGAAGCGACCTCTTCGCTCGATTCGCGCACCGAACAGGCCCTGCAGGCGGCCCTCGCGGAGGTGGCCCGCGGCCGCACGACGCTCGTGATCGCCCATCGCCTTTCCACCATCGTCGACGCCGATGAGATCATCGTCCTCGAAGGCGGCCGCATCCGCGAGCGCGGCCGCCACCAGGAGCTGCTCGCGCGGGGCGGTCTTTACGCGGCCATGTGGAACCGCCAGAAGCGGGAGCGGGCACAGGCGGTGTGAGGCGCGGCAACCCCGGCGCCCGATGTCGTGCCGGATGGTCGGCGCAGAGCTTGGACCTCGAGCCGGAGCGGGACGGAACATTCCGTGAAGCGGAGCGGAAATCAGCTCGTCTCGGTCCTGCTGCCGGTGCCCGTCGACGAGCCTTTCGCCTATCTCTGGCGCGATCCCCGCCCGCCCCTGCCGGGCACCCTGGTCGAGGTCGGCTTCGGCGCCCGCCGGCTTCGCGGTGTGGTCTGGAGCGAGGAGCGTGCCGCCGACCTGCCACCGCGACGGCTCCGGCCGGTGGAACATGTCTTCGACCTGCCGCCGCTGCCGCAACCGCTCCTGCAGCTGCTCGCCCATCTCGCCCGGGAGACCCTGACGCCGCTCGGAGCCGCCCTCAGACTCGCCCTGCCGGTACCTGCGGCCCTGGATCCGCCCCGCAGTCCGCCCGTGTACGCTCCGGCGCGCGTGCTGCCCGCAGCGGTCGCGAGCCCGGCAAGGCGCCGCGTGCTCGAACTCCTCGCGCAGCGGGGACCCATGCCCGCCGCCGCGATCGCCGAGGCGGCATCCGTCTCGCCGTCGCTGCTGCGGGCGATGGTGAAGGCCGGCCTGCTCGAGCCCTCGGCCCCGGCCGAACCGCCGCCGCCGACGCCCGACCCCGACCACCCCGGTCTCGAGCTCACGCCGCAGCAGGCCGAAAGCGCGGATGCGCTGCGCGCCCGGGTGGCGGCGCGCGATCCGCGCCCCGTGCTGCTCGAGGGGGTGCCGGGCTCGGGCAAGACGGAGGTCTATCTCGAGGCGGTGGCCGAGACGCTCCGCCTCGGCCGCCCGGCCCTCGTGCTGCTGCCGGAGATCGCGCTTTCCACGCAGTGGGTGGAGCGCTTCCGACGCCGCTTCGGCGCACCGCCCCTGGTCTGGCACTCGGGCCTCACCGCGGCCCAGCGCCGGCGCAGCTGGCGGCAGATTCTGCACGGGGCGCCCGGGGTCGTCGTCGGCACCCGCTCCGCGCTGTTCCTGCCCTTGCGCGATCTCGGCCTGCTCGTCCTCGACGAGGAGCAGGATGCGAGCTTCAAGCAGGAGGACGGGGTGCTGTACGATGCGCGGCTGATGGCCCGTGTCCGCGCCCGCCTCGAGCCCTGCCCGCTGCTGCTGGTGAGCGCCACGCCCTCGGTCGAGACCGCCTATCATGCGGCCCGCGTCCCGGGCTTCACACCACCCGGCACACCCTGGCTGCGGCTTCGGCTCAGCACGCGCATCCGCGAGCGGCCCATGCCCGCGATCACACTTCTCGATCTGAGGCGGGAATCACCCGGGCCGGGGCGCTTTCTCGCCCCCGCGCTGCGCGCGGCGCTGCGCGAAACCCTGGACGCCGGCGCCCAGGCGCTGCTGTTCCTCAACCGCCGCGGCTATGCGCCTCTCTCCCTGTGCCGCGCCTGCGGCAGCCGGCTGCGCTGCCCCAACTGTTCCGCCTGGCTCACCCTTCATCGGCTGCGTCGCCGCCTCGTCTGCCATCACTGTGGCTGGCGCCGGCCGGAGCCCGACCACTGCCCCCACTGCGGCGCGGTCGCCGCGCTCGTCCCCTGCGGTCCCGGAGTGGAGCGGATCGCCGAGGAGCTGGCCGAACTCCTGCCCGGCGCGCGGCTGCGGATCGTGACCAGCGACACGGTGCGCACCGCAGCCGATGCCGAAGCGCTGCTGCGTCTCGTCGAGGCGGGGGAGGTCGACCTGCTCGTGGGCACCCAGATGCTCGCCAAGGGGCATCACTTTCCGGCCCTCACCCTGGTGGGCGTCGTCGATGCCGATCTCGGCCTGCAGGGCGGCGATCTCCGCGCCGCGGAGCGCAGCTTCCAGCTTCTCTATCAGGTGGCGGGGCGCGCGGGGCGGGGGACGCGGCCCGGCCGCGTGCTCGTGCAGACCTACAATCCCGCGCATCCGGTCATGCAGGCGCTTGCCCGCGCCGACCTCGACGGCTTCTTTCGGGCCGAGCTCGAGGAGCGGCGCCAGAGCGGCATGCCGCCCTTCGGACGCCTCGCCGCGCTGGTGATCTCGGGGCGCGATGCGGCGAAGGTGAGCGAGCACGCCCGCAGCCTCGTGCGCGCGGCCCCAGAGAGGGAGGGAATCATGATCCTCGGGCCGGCCCCCGCACCCCTGAGCCTGCTGCGCGGCCGCTACCGCGAGCGGATTCTCGTGCGGGCCGATGCGGCCTGTGATCTGCCCGCCTTCCTCCGCTGCTGGCTCGCGGGCATCCGGCTTCCCTCCGGCCTGCGGCTTCGCGTCGACGTCGATCCGCAGAGCTTTCTCTGAAGGAGAACCCGTTGCGCCTGCGCATCGCCACCTGGAACGTCAACTCGGTCCGCATCCGCGGCGACGGGCTTCGCCGCCTCGTCGCCCGGCTGCAGCCGGATGTCCTCGCCCTGCAGGAGACCAAGGTCGAGGACGGACATTTCCCCCGCGACCTGTTCGCCGAACTGGGCTTTCCCCACATCCACGCCCACGGCCAGAAGGCGTACAACGGCGTCGCCACCGTCTCCCGCCTGCCGCTTGCGGCGCGCGAGGAGCGCCGCTGGTGCGGGGTCGCGGACTGCCGGCACATCATCGACCATCTGCCGGGCGGCATCGAGCTCCACAACCTCTACATTCCCGCCGGCGGCGACCTCCCCGATCCCGACGCCAATCCGAAGTTCCGGCACAAGCTCGAGATGCTCGCCGCGCTCGAAGAGTATTTCGCCGCCCGGCGCGGCGATGGCGCGCGGCTCGTGCTCCTCGGCGATCTCAACATCGCACCGCTCGAGACCGACGTCTGGAACCACCGTGCCCTGCTCAAGGTCGTCTCCCATACGCCGGTCGAGGTCGAAGCGCTCGGCCGTCTCATGCGCAGCTACGACTTCGTGGATGCGGTGCGCAGCCGCATCCCGCCCGAGCAACGCCTCTACACCTGGTGGTCCTACCGCGCCCGCGACTGGGCGCGTTCCGACCGCGGCCGCAGGCTCGATCACATCTGGCTCTCGCCCGCACTCGCGCCCGCGCTCCGCGGCGTCGAGGTTCTCCGCGAGGCACGCGGCTGGCCGCAGCCTTCGGACCA